>DATFWO010000129.1:0-2591 GCA_035259205.1 Burkholderiales bacterium
TAGATGAACATCGACATCCAGGCCGCCGGCACGTGGATGAAGATGATGCGGTAGGACTCGCCCTGCTGGAAGTCGGTCGGAGCGACGAAGAAACCCACGTACAGGCCGCAAGCGCCCAGCAGCACCGCTGCCGCGAAGAACCACCGCGCCATCTTTCCCGCGAGCGGATAGAAGCTCTGCGGGGACGAGTACTTGAGCCAGTTCATGTTTCGCGCACGTAGTCCTGTTTAGAGACTCGGATATTACCCGGGCAATTCCCGAATGAGAGCGGAGCGCGAAACATCATTCGAGGGCGATCCGGACCGCTGCGGCCGCGGCCCAGGGTGCGAAGAACAGCGCCAGCACGAGCACGCTCCCGAGCAGAGAGAGGTGCGGGCCGGCAGCGAGCCCGGTCGTCACCGCTTCGACGGCGCCGGCGCCGAAGATCAATACCGGCGCAGTGAGCGGCAGCACCAGCAGCGGTACGAGGACGTTCGCCGCGCGCAGGCCGAGCGTCAGCGCGGCCCCGATCGCGCCGAGCAGGCTCAGCACCGGCGTCCCGAGGAGCAGCGACGCCGCCAGTACCAGCAAGGCATCGCCGCCGAGGTCGAACTGCAACCCGACCAGAGGCGAGATCAGGACCAGCGGCAGCCCGGAAGTGAGCCAGTGCGCGGCGATCTTGGCGGCGATCAGCACGCCGAGCGGTTGCGGCGCCAGCGCGATCTGCTCGAGAGTTCCGTCCGCATAGTCCGCGCTGAACAATCGCCCCAGGGCGAGCATGGAGGCAAGGAGGGCCGCTGCCCACACCACTCCCGGCGCGATGACCCGCAGCAATCCGGGCTCGGGGCCGACTCCCAGCGGAAAAAGGCTCGCGACGATCACGAAGAACAGTAGCGTGTTGGCCACATCCGACTTGTTGCGCAGCGCCAGCACCAGATCCCGCAGGACGACGGAGCGCGCGGCCGATAGGATGCCCTGACTCACGCCCGGAGCTCGACTTCCCGGGTCGTGCCGGCGGAAAAGCGCGTCTCTTGATGCGTGGTGAGCAGCACAATGCCGCCGGCTGCAAGATGCTCCTCGATCAACGAGCAGGCGAGGGCCGTCGCCTGAGCGTCCAGTCCCGCAAACGGTTCATCCAGCACCCAAAGCGTGCGCGTCCGGCTGAGCGGCAGGCGCGCGAGCGCCACGCGGCGCTTCTGGCCTTGCGAGAGCAGCTTGCACGGCAGGCGTACGCAGCTTCCGAGCTCCAATACGCGGAGCGCGTCGCCGATCGCGGGCTCGGCGACCGGCAGCCCGGCCATATGCGCGAAGTAGCGGAGGTTCTCCGCCGAATCGAGCTCGTCCTTGATCGCGTTGAGATGGCCGATGTAGCAAAGACCGGCCCGATACTCTTCACCGAGCTCGCGTATGCGCCGGCCGTGCCAGGAGATCTCCCCGGCGTCCGGCAGCAGCAGTCCGCAGACTATCCGCAGGAGGCTCGTCTTGCCGCTGCCGTTCGGCCCCCGCACCTGCAGCAATGTTCCGCTGTCCAGCGAGAAGGAGATATCGGAAAAAAGCCGGCGTTCGCCTCGCGTGCATTCGAGCCCGGTGGCGCGCAGCATCGTACCCGCTTCGATCGGAATGGCGCTCAAGCCCGGGGCGGCGCGGAGCGTGCTAGATGACGCCTTCCAGCACCTGCACTTCCACCATGGCGCCGGGCGCAACGTTACCCTGCGCTTCCGCCAGTATGATGAAGCAGTTGGCCTCCGACATGGAGCGCAGGATGCCGGAACCCTGCTCGCCGGTGACGCGCACGCTCCAGTTGCCGGCTGCGTCCTGGCTGAGGATGCCGCGCTGGAACTCGGTGCGGCCCGGCGCCTTCTTGAGGCTGCTCGTGCACGGTACCTGGAAAGCGGGAAGCGCGGGAACCGGATCGCGGCCGCTCAGCTTCAGCAGCGCATCGCGCACGAACTGATAAAAGGTGACCATCACCGAGACGGGATTGCCCGGCAACCCGAAAAAGTGCGCGGCGCCGATCTTGCCGTAGGCGAGAGGCCGGCCGGGCTTCATCGCAATCTTCCAGAAGACGACCTCGCCCAGACGATCGAGCAGCTCCTTCACGAAATCGGCCTCGCCCACCGAGACGCCGCCGCTCGTGATGACGACATCCGCCGCTTTCGCGGCGTCCTGGAAAGCGCGTTCCAGCAGCGCCGGGACGTCGCGCACCACGCCCATGTCCAGCACCTCGCACCCGAGCCGGGTGAGCATGCCATGTATCGTGTAGCGGTTGCTGTCGAAGATCTGGCCTTCCCGGGGTTGCGCGCCGATTGAAACCAGCTCGTCGCCGGTCGAAAAGAACGCGACGCGCAGCTTGCGGTAGACCGTGACTTCCCCGATGCCGAGCGACGAAATGAGGCCGATGTCCGCGGGGCGCAAGCCGAGACCTCGCTTCAAGGCAACCTGGCCCGCTTCCAGATCCTCACCTGCCCGGCGCAGGTTCTGCCCCTTCTTCTGGCCCGGACCGACGGTGACCTTGTCGCCATCGGCCTTGACGTGCTCCTGCATGACGATGGTGTCCGCGCCCTGCGGGACCACGCCGCCCGTCATGATGCGCACGCACAGGCCGGCCGAGA
>DATFWO010000130.1:0-2695 GCA_035259205.1 Burkholderiales bacterium
CTGGGTGCCGCCCGCAATCAGGTCGTCGGTTGCCACACGGGAGCGCTCGATGAACGTCACGACGACTTCGTGCACACCGGCCGTCACCTGCACGGGGATATTAGCGAACCGCTGCATGAGCTTGGCTCCCGCCGGTGCACCCCCGCCGCGATCCACGAACTCGCGATCCGTTTCACCGCCGATCTTTTGCCGGAAGACTTCCTTGCGATCGATCAGCACGACCACGTTTGTCTCGTTCTCGATCCCGCGTGGGTAGAGTCCGAAATCGAGGTCAGTGATAGTGACGCGGTACTCCCCGTCCGCCGGGAACAAGTACTCGAACCTCGTGCCGCCCCGCGTACCGAGCGGCATGCCGTCCACATAGCCATCCTGGTCGCCGGTAGCGGGGGGAGGGAAAGAGGCTTTGACGACCTCTGGCACCGGCTTACCTACGGCCATGCGCGAGACTACCCGCGCGACATTGACGTACTGCTCCAGGAAGGCGGGTGACACGGTCAACGCCGCAGCGATGTTGCTGAAGCCTTCGACCGCGATATCGGCGGGCAGGTACTTCGTGGGATCGATCTCCACAGCCAGAAGGTCCTGCACGGCGTTGGCGTACTCGGTACGGTTCAAGCGCTGGACAGGAACGTGGCCCGCATGGTGCGCCTTGCTGCTTTCGTCGAGCGTGCTCTCGAGCCAGCCGATCAGCGCATCGACTTCCTGCTGCGAGGGCTGGGGCAGGCCGGGCGGCGGCATCTGGCGCCCGCGCAGTTTGCGCACGACTTTCTCGAAGATCTCGGGGTGTTCGGGCACGGACTCGGCGCTAAGCTGGTCCAAAAAGAGGTTGCCGGCGCGAACTTCCTCGTTGTGGCAACCCCAGCAGTAGAGCTGAATGGTGGACCACTGGGATTCGGGACGTTGCGCGACCTCGTTCGCGGTTTGGGAGAAGACCTTGGAGTCGGCCGAAACGATAACGACGGCACAAGAAATGCCGATAAGCCATCTAGCGAGCTTCATATCAGCCACCACCTAGCGAGTTGCATACCGACCGACGAATTTAAGTTGATTGTGACACGGGAAACAGGGGTCGAAAAGGGGATAAAGACCCCAAGTGCTGAAAACCGCGAACGCAAGTGCAACCCCACAACTGCTCCTGCGTACCCCCCACAGGCCCGCGTCTTCGAGCGTAACCTTCAGCGCGAGCATGCCTTTGGCCCAGCCGTTCCACGCCTCGTTTCCCTCGGCGTGGCGCGCCAGCGTCGCCTTCTGCCGCGCGGCCGCGAAGTCCTTGTTGCTGTCGTTGATCGTGAACTCGCGCGCCCATTGATTGAGCGCGAGCAGTTCCTTTCTCCACGCAGCCAAATCGAATTCGGTTGCTGCGACGTCCTCCGGCATGACGTTCACGATTGTCCGACGCGATACGCAACCGAGGTACCATCGTGCGCGATGGTGTCGGCTCACGCAGGCGTGTGCGTTACGGTCGAGGCGGTTCCCGGCCTCCATGACATCACCGACGCCCTAAGCGGAACGGCCAAGGATCGATCCATGAGTCAACGGGCAGTGGGAGGGCTTCGGAACGCCCCAGCGGATGACTTTGAAACTTTGACAACGCGAGGGGAAATACCTGCCCAAACGGGGTCACGCCATCCGTTTGGATGATACGTTAGATACTTTTGGGCCAGAGATTTTGCCTTGGGCAGGGCTAAGCTCTGTTCTGCCGCCAGCGATAACGGCAGCTTCATTTCGGAAGGAGACCATCATGTGCAACGGGTTCTTGAGCACGACGATGATGGTGGCCCTTACTGCGGCGGCCGTTAGCACCCCCATTTTGGCATCCATTACGCGAAGCCCGGCTCAGGCTCCGGCGACTGCCTACAGCGTGCCATCCCTCAGAACGCCCTGGGACGAACCCGATCTGCAGGGCATTTGGACCGATGAAGCCAACACGCCTTTGCAGCGCCCCGCCACTTATGCGACCCAAGAATTTTTCACCGAGGCACAGCGAATCGAATTGGATAGTGCGCGGACTGCGCTGCCAGGCAAGGACAGGCGCGCGGAACGCGGGACCGAGATCGACGTCACCGGCTCCTACAACCAGGTGTTCTTATCCAGGAAGCGCACCGGCGCGCGCACGTCGCTGATTATCGATCCGCCCGATGGCCGGCTTCCGCCGCTGACGCCGGAGGCCCGGAAGGTGGCGGCGGCGGAGCGGGAATATCGCCTCGCCCTGATGCAAGCGACCGAGACCTGCAAAATCAAATATCCGACCTGTAGTGGGGGAAAATACGATCCGACGCCCTCGCCGCGACGCGCAGAGCCTCCCCCTCGCTACAACACCGGGCGCATGAATCGCCATGATGGGCCGGAGGACGGCGCGTTGTCGGATCGCTGCTTGACCGTCGGGTTGCCCGAGTTCGGAGGCGTGACCGGCAGCTTCCGCCGGATCGTGCAGATGCCAGGCGGCATCTCCATCTTCTATGACGTGGGGCAGGGCCAAGGCTGGCAGCGCAACATCGTCATGGACGGGAGCCCGCATCTGCCGGCCAACATCCGCCAATGGTATGGCGACTCGCGCGGCCACTGGGAGGGCAATACCCTCGTCATCGACGTGACGAACTTCAGTCCGAAGACGGACTATCTGGGCTCGCGCGAGAACTTGCATCTGATAGAGCGCTGGACGCGGACCGGGCCAACTTCGCTCGAATACGTGGTG
>DATFWO010000131.1:0-2103 GCA_035259205.1 Burkholderiales bacterium
CGGCGTGTTGAGCGTGGAGCCAGGTATCTCCGAGCGCACTCGCGCCGAGCTGCAGGCCCTCGGTCACACTATCGAGGTTGTAGGTGCATGCGGCATCGGTGCGGTGGTCACCCGTCGGGACCCGGACAGTGGCGTGCTCTCTGCCGGTGCAGATCCGCGAAGGCCAACTTACGCCCTCGCCTTCTAACGTGGCCCCGACCGCACTGCCCGGGCTGGGGTCAATCCGGGCATCGTAGACACTTGTCCTCGGGGGAAACATGCGCAAGCGCAAGGAATGAGCGGGCGGGGGGCACCTTGAAGCTCGAAAGAGGGCGGAGAGGGCCCGTGCACGAGCGAGCTAATAGAAGCTATCCATGGCCGTTCGAGTTGATTGGCGTGATCAGGTACTATTGGTCATTCATTCGCGTCCCGAGGCGCGTAACGCCGTCGATCTCGAGCATGAGCGCTCTTTGACGCCTTTCCTGCCTTCGACAGGGACGATGCAGCCGATGTGGCAGTGTTCTGGGCTGAGGGCGGCGCATTCTGCGCCGGTGCAGACCTGAAGCGCGTGACAACACGTGACAATAAGACAGTGCGGGCCTCGTTGGATTTTCCTAAGGATCGCGGGGCTGTCCCGCGTGGACCAATGGGACCATCAAGGCTGGTGCTGTCAAAGCCGGCGGGGAGACATATCAGCTCTCGAGGCACTCGGTATGGAAAATGCTGCGCCTCAATGGCTGTTCGTCATCGATACCCGCAACGGGTCAAGGGCTGCCGTTCGCACCCGGTCTTTTTGATCTCCATGCCTAGTCCGTAGTACGCGGCATTCCGGACCGACCGCTACGGCAGCGACCGACGGTCGGTCTGTGCCAGCAGGCGACATACCCGCTCTTCCTAGGACCTGCTCACCTGGGATCCCGCCTCCGCGGATCCACCGATCGGCGCGCGCCTGAGGCGCGTTTACAAGGCTTCAGCCACAAGGGCACCCGGCCGAGCCCTCGCCTGCAGGCGAGACACTGCCTCGGCCAGCGGAACGTCGGCCTGTGAGCCGTCGCGCTCGCGCAGGCTCACCCGGCCTTCCCTCATCTCGCGCCCGCCGACGATAGCCATCACCGGCACCGCCATTTCATGCGCCGCCACGATGCGCCGCGAAAGGGTATCGGCACCGTCATAGGCAACGGCCCGGATCCCGGCATCTTCGAACGCCGCCAGAACGTCAGCACCATATCCAGTCTGGTCTTTCGAGATCGGCGCGACCGCGACCTGGTCCGGCGACAGCCAGAACGGAAGCATGCCGCCATGGTGCTCGAGCAGGATCGCGATCATGCGGCCGAGCGATCCGAAGATGGCGTGGTGGATCATCAGGGGCCTCGCGCGGCTGCCATCGGGGGCAACATAGGACGCCTCGAGCCGTTGCGGCAGCACGCTGTCGAGCTGCACTGTGCCGCACTGCCAGGATCGTCCCAGCCGGTCGCGCAGCGCGAATTCCAGCTTCGGTCCGTAGAACGCACCTTCGCCGGGGTTGATTTGAGGCGCGAGGCCGCAGCGCCGCGCGGCATCGCCGAGCTTCGCCTCCGACCAGTCCCAGGTCGCGTCGTCGCCGGCGCGCGCCGCCGGCCGCGTCGCCAGTGCCACCTCGTAGTCGGGAAAACCGAGGTCGCGGTAGGCCTCGCCAAGCAGGGCGATGAAGGACGCGACTTCGCCCTCCACGTCCTGCTCGCGGCAGAACACATGCGCGTCGTCTTGCTCGAAGGCGCGCGTCCGCATGATGCCGTGGAGCGAACCGGAGGGCTCATTGCGGTGGCAAGCGCCGAACTCGGCATAGCGGATCGGAAGCTCCCGCCACGAGCGCAGGCCCTTGTTGAAGATCTGCACGTGGCACGGGCACGACATCGGTTTCAGCGCCATCGTCAGCTCGTCGTCGTCGACCCGGAACATGTGCTCGCCGAACTTGTCCCAGTGGCCGCTGCGGCCCCAGAGCTTCTTTGGCAGCAGCTGCGGCGTCCGGACCTCGGCATAGCCGGCTCGGCGCATCTTGCGCCGGACATAGTCCTCCAGCACCCGGTAGACCGCGTAGCCGCGCGGATGCCAGAACACCATGCCCGGCGCATCTTCCTGAAGGTG
>DATFWO010000132.1:0-3809 GCA_035259205.1 Burkholderiales bacterium
CCGAGCGGACTGCGCACCCACATCTGCCAGGTCCCAAGCAGGGCGGCGAGCAGGAACGCGCCGAACGCCACCCAAAAATGCGCGAGACAGAGCCGCTCAACGTTGCGCACAGGCAATCCTCCCGTCGGGTCCCGGCTTGAACTGGTCATCTGGCAGCACCTGCACGGTCGCCCACATCTCGCTGTGTCCGAGCCCGCAATACTCGTGACAGGGCATCAGCAGGTCCCCGCTGCTGGTGAACTCCGTGTGCACCTGCGCGACGAACCCCGGCACGACCATGGTGTTGACGTTGGTCCCGGTGATCAGCAGGCCATGGATCACGTCAGGAGACGCAAAGCGTAGCGTGACGAGCCGCTTCGCCGGCACGGCGAGGCAGCGGGGCACGAACATGAACTGCGTCGCGATCGCGCGCACCGTCACGCTGCCGTCGCTTCCCACCGTCGTTCCGAGGTTGTGCTCGGCGAATTCACCGGACAGGTGCAGCGTCTTCGGGTCGATCCGCTCCACATTGCTGGGCGGGTTGATGCTCATCTTCAGCGCGGTAAACAAGATCATGCCCAAGGCCGCGGCGATGAAGACGCCGACCCCGAATGCCCACAACAGCTCGGTGCGCAGAATCCAGCGCTCTTGCATCTCCGGGTGGATGTCCGACATTTGTCAGCCCACCGTGCCGCGCGGAATGAACACGAGTATGTAGATCAGCAGATAGCCCGCGACGAGCAACGCCACCATGGTGCCGGCGAGGACGGCCGCGCCGAGCGGCACCAGACGCATCGCGCCGGCAAGCGCCGCCTCGTCGACGTCATCGGCGACTTCAAGCGGCGAATCCGCCGCGGAAGGTTGGTCGGAATGCACGGCTCATCTCCGAAACGCTTGAGGAACCAGTCCGCCAAGGCAAGAGCGCAGCATCGCAAAGCCCGGCGGTCGTTTCAACGCCGCAACGCCGGAAATCCACCGTCGACGATGTTTGCCCAACGACTCCATTCCATGCCTCAGCTCGCGTGTGCGCGAAAGAGAATAGGCGCGTAAAGCAGAGCAATCCTCCGAGCCAGAATACAATGGACAGCGCCGCCTGGCACGCCCCCAGAAAGAAGAAGGGACGGAAGCCGTACGAGAGTAGAACAGGGCCTTGATAGGGCTTGAGACGCGGGATCGGATTCATGATGCGGGCTTTTTCGGCGAGGTCAGTGACCGTTCCCAGGCTCGATCATGCCCTCGAAAATCTCAGGGTTCGGCTCGCCCTCGACTTGCAGGATTCCAATCAGCCCGCGCTCGGCGCGCGCGAGCGCATGATCCACGAGAATGTAATTGCCCGGCACATCGAGCTTGAATTCGACGATGGTCGCGCCGCCGGCCGGCACCGTAACGGTCTGCACGCCGCGCAGCGGGGGGCTTTGCACGTCGCCGAGGCTGTAAACCCGGTCGAAGATTTCGCCGATGACATGGAATGACGAGGTGTAGTTGGGGCCGCCCACCCCGAAGAAGATTCGGACGGTCTCGCCGACCTTGGCCTGCATCGGGTGCAGCTTGGAAAGTGCTCCGACCGAGCCGTTGAAGACGAAGTATTCGGGTCGCTCGTGCAAGAGCTTCTCGACGCTGAATTCCTGGCTGCCGCGCTGCCCGAACGCGGCTTCCGTGTAGATTTCTCCCTGCATGACGTAGAGCTCATGATCGACCGGCGGCAATCCGCCCTCGGGCTCGACCAGGATCAAGCCGTACATCCCGTTGGCAATGTGATGGGCCACCATCGGCGTGGCGCAGTGATACACGTAGATGCCGGGCACCAGCGCCTTGAACTTGACCATCTTTTCATGCCCGGGATCGACCTGCGTGGCGGCCGCGCCGCCACCGGGTCCGGTCGCGGCATGGAAGTCCACGGAGTGGATCATGCTGCTGTCGGCGGCATTCTTGAGGTGCACCTCGACGGTATCGCCGACGCGGACCCGAAGGAACGGTCCGGGCACCTTGCCATTGAACGTCCAATAGCCGAACGTCGCTCCTTCCGCGAGCCTGCCTTCGAGCTCGATGCTGATGAGGTCGACGCGCACGGTATGAGGCGCACGCATGCCGACGGGCGGCGGCAGGTCGGTCGCCTCGCGCGAGACAATGGCTTCGACGATCGTTTGCGCGGGCGGCCGCGGCGTAACCAGGAATTGCCCTTTCATTCCTGCAAGCTCATGGCCCGGCACGCTGCACAGATATCTGAAGTCTCCGGCGCGTTCGGCGCGAAACGCGAGCGTTGTGCTCGAGCCACGCCCCGTGATCCGCGGCGATTTGGCGTTCTGATCGGGAAAAGCGATGTCGTGCTCCGCGCCTTCGCCGTTGATCAACGTGATCTGGACCACCTGGCCTTGAGCCGCCGACAGGACCGGATTGACCTGTCCGTCGATCACGCCGCCGACACCAATGAAAACCATCCGCCCCTCGGCGATCCCAGAGCGCAGGGTGTAGCGAATATCCGGGATGTAGCTGACGGAGCCCCGTTGCGCGGGCGCCGTGGGAGCGGGCGTCGCAGCAGGCGGGGACGTGGCGGGGGGCGCGGCTGCCGCGCTCGCTCCCAGATAGGCGATCACATCCCGGCGCTCGTTCTCGGTTTTCAGTCCGGGGAAGGGCATCTTGTTGCCAGGCACCGCTTTCTGCGGGTCGAGCAGGTATCGATCGAGGGCCGCGATGTCCCAGGTCAGCCCGAAGGCGCGCAGCGCCGATGAATACGCGTAGGCGGGCTCGCTTCCTGCTTTTTTCCCGATGATCCCTGCCAATGTCGGGCCGATGCCGTTCTTCCCGGGCTCGAGCGAGTGGCAGGCCTGGCACTTGCGGTAGACCTGACGGCCTTGCTCTTGGTCGCCGCCCGCGACTGCCGCGGGCTGGGTCGTGCTCTGGGAACGAGGCACCGCGGGCGGAGCAGCCGGCTCAACCGGCTCAGCCGGCGCCTTTTCGACTTGCGGCACCACCTGTTGCGCCTCGACGGTTCGAGGCAACGGCGATGTACCGGTGGGGTAGGGCAGCAGCAGAGCTCCGCCCACGACGATAGCCGAGACGACGATTGCCACCGCAAGCTCCCGCATGTCTGGATCCTTGAAAGCGCCTTGGAATCGACGAACGGCAGCTCGCCGATTCCCTCCACCTTGCCGTGGCCGGGCGATCCCATCTTTGCGCTGGATCAAATAACAGGCGGAAAGCGCTCGACCGTATTTACGCCTGACGGGTCACCGCCAGCCGCACGACGCAGGTGTCGGGATCCTGCGGGTCGAGTGAAATCTCGAACCCGAGCTCTTTGCACATCGTGAGCATGGTCGCGTTCTCGCGCAGCACCTGACCCTCGATGACCTTGAGTCCTTCCGAGCGGGCGTATTCGATGATCATCTGCATAAGCTGCCAACCGAGCCCGCGTCCCTTCAGGTCGGAACGGATGAGGATGGCGAATTCGCCGTTCTCGTAGTTCGCATCCGAGTGCAGGCGCACGCCGCCGAGCATCGCACCGGAGGTCTCCTCGATGGCGACGAGCGCCATGGCGCGGGCGTAGTCGATCTGGGTCAGGCGCGCGACGAAGGCGTGGCCGAAGTGCTTGATCGGCGCGAAGAACCGCAGCCGCAGGTCCTCGGGCGTGACCGCCGCGAAGAACGACGCAAAGAGCGGCTCGTCCTCCGGCCGCACCGGGCGCACCAGGATCCTCGTGCCGTCGCTCAGCGTCGCGTGTCGCTCCCACTCCTTGGGATAGGGCCTGATGGCGAAGCGCGGATGGCCCGGGGGCCCGCGGCGTGCCTGCTCGACGGGAGCCACCGCGATGCGGGCGTCGACGGCGATCAGGC
>DATFWO010000133.1:0-5944 GCA_035259205.1 Burkholderiales bacterium
CATCTCGCGTCTCAGCCCCTGTTCCACGTCGGCCGCGGATTTCCCGGTAGTCGGGGTCGCGCTGAGGTAAAACAGGCCTGGCCCGCGCGCGAGCCCGTCGTAGGATGCATCGGCCGAGCTCGCCAGGCGCTCGACGCGCACGAGATTGCGCGGGAGGCGCGCCGCCGGATTTCCGTCGAGCACCGCGGTCAGCATCTCCAGGGCATAGGGCTCCCAATCCCGCTCGGGGTCCCGCAACGCCGGGGCACGAAATACCATCACGACATAAGGCTGTTCGGCCGGCGCCTTCACCGTGACACGCTTCGGTCCGAGTTGCGGCGGCTCCTCCTGTGGCTTGCGCTCGGGAAGCGGACGCGAGCCGAGCGCGCCGAAATATTTCTCCGCGAGGGCAACCACCTCCTCCGGTCTCACATCACCCACCACAACGAGCACGGCATTATTCGGCGTGTACCAGCGCTCATAGAATGCGCGCGCATCTTCCACGCGCATGCTCTCGAGGTCGCTCATCCAGCCGATGATCGGGTTGCGATACGGGTGCGCGGTCAACGCGGTCGCCATCAGACGCTCGTGAACGCGCGATCGCGGGCGGTCTTCGGTACGGAGGCGCCGCTCTTCCATGACCACCTTGATCTCCTTGGCCCATTCCTCGGGCGAGAAGGTCAGATTGACCATCCGGTCGGCTTCCAGGCGAAGGGCGAGCTCAAGGTGGGACTTCTGGAGGATCTCGAAGTAGCCGGTGTAGTCGTTGCTGGTGAAGGCGTTGTCGCGTCCGCCTGCGGCGGCGATGATCCGCGAGAACTCGCCCACACCCGTGGTCGACGTGCCCTTGAACATCATGTGCTCGAGAGCATGCGCGACGCCGGTCGTGCCGTTCACTTCGTCGATACTGCCGATACGGTACCAGATCATTACCACCACTACCGGCGCGCGGCGGTCGGGCTTTACTATGACCCGCATGCCGTTCGCGAGGCGGTGCTCCGCTGTATCCTGCGCGGAGAACGCGGGCAGCGAGCCGAGCGCAGCCGCGACGAGCGCGACCGCGATCTTCAGCCAGCTATACGCGAAACGCATGGGCTATCCGCTCGAAGTTTGGATTAGAATTGTAACGAATTCGACGGGCCGGCTGTTTCGAGTCCGGCATTCTCGCATCGATAAGCGACACCCCGACTCAGACTACTTACCGCGTGCTAAGTTTCCTCAAGAAAGAGAACAGCGGGAGCAGCGGCTGGCTCGACCGTCTCAAGCAGGGCCTCGACAAGACGCGCAAGCTGCTGGGAACGGATGTCACCCATCTGTTCAAGCCCGGGCGCGCTCTCGACGAAACGCTCTACGAGGAGCTCGAAGCGGCGTTGCTGATGGCGGACGTCGGCGTCGCCGCCAGCGCCGCGCTGATGCAGGCGATACGCGCCCGCGCCCGGCGGGAAGGCTACACCGAAGCCGGTCAGCTCCGGCAGGCGCTGCAAGGTGCACTACTCGAGTCGCTGAAGCCGATCGCCGTGCCCCTGGAGGTCGACGCTCACCGGCCGTTCGTGATCATGCTGGCCGGTGTGAACGGCAGCGGCAAGACCACCTCTATCGGCAAACTCGCCCATTACTATCAGAGCCGCGGCAAGTCCGTGCTGCTGGCCGCCGGCGACACCTTCCGCGCCGCAGCGCGCGAGCAGCTCATCGCGTGGGGCGCCCGCAATAACGTCGCCGTCGTATCGCAGCAGTCCGGCGATGCCGCTGCCGTCATATACGATGCGATCAACGCCGCGCAGGCACGGGGCATCGACCTGGTTCTGGCCGACACGGCCGGACGGCTGCCGACCCAATTGCACTTGATGGAGGAAATCAGGAAAGTGAAGCGCGTAATCGGCAAAGCGCTGCCTGGCGCACCCCACGAGGTGCTGCTGGTTCTCGACGCCAATACCGGCCAAAACGCACTGACTCAGGTGAAGGCGTTCGACGACGCGCTGGGTGTTTCCGGCCTGGTGTTGACCAAGCTCGACGGCACCGCCAAAGGCGGGGTCATTGCTGCCATCGCACACATGCGCTCGGCGACGCAGAGCGGCATGCCCATACCACTGCGCTTCATCGGCGTGGGAGAAGGACTCGACGACCTGCGCCCGTTCAACGCCGAGGAGTTTGTCACTGCTCTGCTTGAATAGGGTGAAGCGGGCTTGGGACCGGGAGCCGATGGATACGACCGTCTAGATGATCTCATTCAACCGCGTCTCCAAGCGCTATCCCGGGGGGTTTGAGGCGCTGCGCGACGTTACGCTCGCCATCCAGCCGGGCGAGATGGTATTCGTCACCGGACATTCCGGGGCTGGCAAGAGCACGCTGCTGAAACTCATGGCGGCGCTGGAACGCCCAACTGCCGGTACGGTGCTCGTGAACGGCCAGAATGTGGGGGCGCTGCGACCGAGCGCCATACCGTTTCTCCGCCGCAATTTCGGGTTGATCTTCCAGGACCACAAGCTTCTATTCGACCGCAGCGTGTTCGACAACGTCGCGCTTCCCCTGCACATCAACGGCTACAGTCGCGGCGAAGCGGCGCGCCGCGTGCGCGCCGCGCTCGATAAGGTCGGGTTGCTCGGAAGGGAAAAAGCCCGCCCGATCATGCTTTCGGGTGGCGAGCAGCAGCGGCTCGCGATCGCTCGCGCCATCGTGCATCGGCCGGCCATCCTGCTCGCGGATGAGCCCACGGGCAATCTCGACGCCGCGTACGCGTCCGATCTCGGCGAGCTCTTCACATCCTTCAACCAGGTTGGCGTGACCGTGATCATCGCAACCCACGATGAGTCCTTCGCGACAGGACTCAAGCCACGCGTAATCTCTCTGAGGCAGGGCGAGCTCGCACCGAGCGGTGGAACCCCGGTATGAAGGCCTGGCTATGGCACCATCTCGACAGCCTGCGCTTTACGCTGGTCCGGCTTGCGCGCGCTCCGTTTTCGGCTCTCCTCAACATCGGCGTGATCGGCATTGCGCTTGCCCTGCCGGCAGGCTTCTATGTTGTGCTCGCTAACCTGCAGAATTCCGCGCGCGCGCTGGCGTCCGAGCCGCAGCTTTCGCTGTTTCTCGCGCTCGATGCCACTCACGCCGACAGCGCTCAGATCGAAGCACGCCTCAAGCAGCACCCGGGCGTCCGCGGATTCCGCTACGTTCCCAGAGACCAGGCGCTGGCTGAGTTGAAGGAGGGCACCGGCCTCGCCGACGTCGTGGACAGCCTGGCGCAGAATCCGCTGCCCGACGCGTACATCGTCGACCCGCGCGATTCCGCGCCGCAAGCTCTCGAAGCGCTGCAGGCAGAGTTCGGTCGCTGGCCCAAGATCGCTCACGTCCAGCTCGATGCGGCCTGGGCACGACGCTTGCAAGCGGGCCTGAAGCTCGGACGGCTCGCGGTTGCGATATTGACCGCGCTGTTCGCATTCGCGCTGATCGCTGTTACCTTCAACACCATTCGCCTGCAAATCCTGACGCGGCGCGACGAAATCGAGGTAGCGCGATTAATCGGCGCCACCGGCGCGTTCATCCGCCGGCCGTTCCTCTACTTCGGCGCCCTGCAGGGCCTCGCCGGCGGCGCGGCTGCCTGGGCGATGCTGTGGTTCGCCATACATCTGCTCAACGACGGCCTCTCCGAGCTGTCACAGCTATACGGGACCCGGCTGGAATTGAGTCAATTGAGCCCCGGCGAGAGTGCGGTCCTGCTCATTTTTTCGACCGGGCTGGGACTGCTCGGCAGCTGGCTTTCGGTTAGCCAGCACTTGGGGCGAAGCGAAATTCAATCCGCCAACTAATCGACATTAGCTACTGATTCATAGCATGTTTTCATGAATCCCGAGGCCGGAACTTCCAGGGATTCTGGCACTCTCATACTCAGAGTGCTAAACTTGGCTCCTCCAAGGGGGTTTTCCATGACGAACTACGCGTTACCGGTGCCATCCGCTGCAGCCAGCCTGGAAGCCTATGCGCAAACGGTCAATCGCTTCCCGATTCTGACCCAGCAAGAGGAAATCGACTTCGGTCGTCGCTTCCGCCAAAGTGGCGACCTCGAAGCTGCACGCCAGTTGGTGTTGTCGCATCTGCGGGTGGTCGTCGCCATCGCGCGCGGTTACCTGGGCTACGGCCTGCCGCAGGCGGACCTCGTCCAGGAAGGCAACATCGGGCTCATGAAGGCGGTAAAGCGCTTCGATCCCGAGCGTGGCGTGCGCCTGGTGTCCTTCGCCGTGCATTGGATCCGGGCCGAAATTCACGAATACATCTTGCGCAACTGGCGCATCGTCAAGGTCGCGACCACCAAGGCGCAGCGCAAGCTGTTCTTCAATCTGAGAAGCATGAAGCAGGGCTTGACGAGCCTGGGAGTCGAAGACGTAAATGCAATTGCGCGGGAGCTGCACGTCAAACCCGAAGAAGTGGTCGAGATGGAAACACGCATGAGCGGGAAAGACGTAGCGCTCGAGCCCGCGGGAGAGAGCGACGAGGAGAGCTATGCGCCTATCGCCTATCTCGCCGCGGAAGATGCCGAGCCCGGCGAGCGCCTCGAGCAGGAGGAAACAGCGCGGCTGCGCAGCGCGGGACTGGCGCATGCGCTCGAAAATCTGGACGCGCGCAGCCGCCGCATCATCGAAGCGCGTTGGCTCAACGAAAAGAATCCGGCGACCCTGCACGATCTCGCCCGTGAGTTCAGGGTTTCCGCAGAGCGCGTGCGGCAGATCGAGGTCAAGGCTCTTTCCAAGATGAAGGGAGCGATCGCGCGGGAAGCGGCATAAGCTTCAGCCCGAAGTTTCAAGAAGAGGCCCCGGCATGTCCGGGGCCTTTTTATTTCCGCTCTTGAACGGGGCAGCGCGCTCAGGCTCCGGCGAGCAACAGGCGAACGTCGTGTAACATCGGCGCGCCGCCTTGTCCGAACGAGGCGAACAACCGCAAGCGTCCCTCGCGATCGAAGAAGTAGGTGCCGGCGGAGTGATCGACGCTATAGCTGCCGTCCTTGAGCGCCTGCTTCTGGTAGAACACCTTGAATTCCTTCGCTACGCGGGCGGTCGCTTCCGCGTCGCCGACGAGTCCGAGGAACGACGGATGGAATGAGGGAACGTACTGTTTGAGCACCGCCGGCGTGTCGCGCTCGGGATCGACCGTTACGAACAAGACTTGCAGCTTATCGGCGTCGGGCCCCAACTCACGCATCACCTGCGCCAGTTCGCCGAGCGTCGTAGGGCATGCGTCCGGACAGTGAGTAAACCCAAAGAAAACGGCTATTACCTTGCCTCTGAAATCGGCCAGCGACCTGGGTTTTCCATTATGATCCGGCAGGTTAAGCTCTTTTCCGAAGCTTGCGCCGGTGATGTTAGTGAGTGCAAACTGAGGCGCCTTTTCCGCAGGATTGCACCCGCCCAGAAGCATTGCCAGCAGGAAGCAGCAGGCACAGGCGAGCCCGCGAGTGGGGTGTGGCGCTCCGTGGCAGGAGTTGGACGTAATCAAAACTGACGGCAGCAGGGTTCGATCCGGCTGCGACGCGTCAAAGAGCTATGCGGAAATAGTGATCTACCAGCAGTGCCGCGAACAGCGCCGCCAGATAGACAATCGAATAGCGGAAAGTGCGGCGGGCCAGCCGATCGCTGTACGCCGTATAAATGCGCACGGCGTACCACAAGAAGACCGTGTCGAGCACGAGCGCCGCTACAAGATAGATCGCGCCGCTCATGCGGCTCGCGAACGGCATCAACGTTACCGCAGTGAGTATGACCGTATACAGGAGTACGTGCAGCCGCGTAAATTTGTCGCCGTGCGTAACCGGCAGCATCGGCACTCCGGCCTTGGCGTACTCATGCTTGCGATATAGCGCCAACGCCCAGAAGTGAGGCGGAGTCCAGGCGAAAATGATGAGAAACAGGAGCAGCGCGTCCGCGGCGACTTCGCCCGTCACCGCGACCCAGCCCAGCACCGGGGGCATTGCGCCGGA
>DATFWO010000134.1:0-4607 GCA_035259205.1 Burkholderiales bacterium
TCCTCGATCCGGCAGCGCTCCACCGCATACGGGCAGCGCGTATGAAACCTGCAGCCGGGAGGCGGGTGGACGGGACTCGGCACATCGCCCGCCAGGATGACGCGCTTGCGCTGCGCCTGCGGGTCGGGCACCGGCACCGCGGAGAGCAGCGCCTCGGTGTACGGGTGCTTCGGACTCGTAAAGAGGGTGCGCTTGTCGGTCAATTCCACAATCTTGCCGAGATACATCACCGCGACGCGGTGGCTGATGTGCTCCACTACCGCGAGATCGTGGGCGACGAACAAGTACGACAGGCCCAGCTCGCGCTGCAGGTCCATCAGCAGATTGATGACCTGCGCCTGCACCGAAACGTCTAGCGCCGACACCGGCTCATCGCAGACGATCAATGCGGGGCGGGGTGCCAGCGCGCGCGCGATGCCGAGGCGCTGCCGTTGGCCGCCCGAGAATTCATATGGATACTTGACCATGTGGTCGGGACGCAGCCCGACCTTTTCAAACAGTGACGCCACGCGGTCGATGATCTGCGCCTTTGCGATGGATTCGAAGTTGCGCATCGGCTCGGCCACGATGTCGGCTGCGCGCATGCGTGGATTGAGCGACGAGTACGGATCCTGGAACACCGCCTGCAGCTCACGCCGGTGCGGCCGCATTTCGGCGCTGCTCAGCCGATCGATGCGGCGCCCGCGCCATTCGACGCTGCCAGAGGTCGGCGCGACGAGCTTCAGGATCATCTTGCCGGTAGTGGACTTGCCGCAACCGCTCTCGCCCACGAGCCCCAGCGTTTCGCCGGCGGCGATCCAGAAGCTCACGCCGTCGACCGCGTGCACCTGCCCGCTTACCCGCGAGAACACGCCCTTGCGCACGGGGTAGTGCTTGGTAAGATCGCGCACTTCGAGCAGGGTTTTGCCCGGCCCGTTCATGCCGTCACCGCCTGCGCCGCGACCCGGTCCGCTTCCCAGCACGCGACCAGGTGCCCGGCGCCTTTACGTTCGAGGGGCGGATATTCCTTCAGACAGCGCTGGGTTGCGTAGGCGCAGCGCGGAGCAAAAACACAGCCCCGGGTTTCCTCCTGCAGCGACGGCACCACGCCGGGAATCTCCGCGAGGCGCCTGCGCATCGCTCCGCCGCCAGCGCCCAGCCGCGGAATGGACGCGAGCAGCCCGCGCGTGTAGGGATGATGCGGCTGCGCGAACAGCGCGCCGACTGGCGCTTCCTCCACCTTGCGGCCGGCATACATCACGAGCACGCGCTGCGCCATCTCGGCCACGACGCCGAGATCATGTGTGATCAGCACGATCGCCGTGCCGGTCCTCGCCTTGAGGTTGCGCATCAGGTCCAGGATCTGCGCCTGTATCGTGACGTCGAGGGCGGTCGTCGGCTCGTCGGCGATCAGAAGTCTGGGATTGCACGCGAGCGCCATTGCGATCATCACCCGCTGGCGCGTCCCGCCCGAGAGCTGGTGAGGGTACTGGGTCACGCGCCGGGCGGGCTCCGGGATATTGACTAGCTTGACGAGCTCAACCGCGCGCTCCATCGCTTCGGTCCGCGACAGCGCGCGGTGCAGCGTCAGCGCTTCTGCGATTTGGCGGCCGACCGTGAGCACCGGGTTGAGCGAAGTCATCGGCTCCTGGAAAATCATGGAGATCTCGTTGCCGCGCACTTTGCGCATCTCCTCTTCCGTCAACGAGGGGAGATCGCGCCCTTCGAAAGTGATGCGTCCGGCGATGATGCGGCCCGGCGGCGACGCGATGAGCCGCAGGATGGAAAGCGAGGTCACGCTCTTGCCGCAGCCCGACTCGCCGACGATCGCCAGGGTCTCCCCGGGATAGACTGCGAACGAGACGCCGTCGACGGCGCGCACCACGCCGTCGCGCGTATAGAAATAGGTTTTGAGCCCCTCGACCTCGAGCAGCGGTTGCGCAGCAGTACTCACGCTTGGCTGAGGCATAGTGAGTCTGATTTTCACATCCTGCGAGCGAGCCGCGGGTCGAGCGCATCGCGCATGCCGTCGCCGAGCAGGTTCACCGCGAGCACGGTCAGGGACAGGCAGATTCCCGGAAACAGGATGATGTAACCCGCGATCTGGAACAGGCTCCGCGCTTCCGCCATGATGTTGCCCCAGCTCGGGATGTTTGGGGGCGTGCCGGCGCCGATGAAGGACAGTATCGCCTCGGTGATCATCGCCGAGCCGCAGATATAGGTGCCCTGTACCAGCAGCGGCGCCGTCGTATTGGGCAGGATGTGGCGCAGCAGGATACGCGGCAGGCTGGTGCCCGCGGCGATCGCCGCTTCGACGAACGGCTCCTCGCGCAGCGACAGCACCAGGCTGCGCACCAGCCGCACCACCCGCGGCACTTCGGCAAGCGTAATGGCGACGATCACGTTCTCGATGCTTGCTCTCGTGAGCGCCATCAGCGCGATCGCGAGCAGCACCGGCGGTATCGCCATCAAGCCGTCCATCACGCGCATCACGACCGCGTCGAGCCAGCGGAGGAATCCGGTGACGAGCCCGATCGCGAGTCCGGCGAACGTGGAGAGCAGCGCGACTGCGAGCCCGACCGTCAGTGATACCCGTGTGCCATAGACCACGCGGCTGTAGACGTCGCGCCCGAGCATGTCGGTGCCGAACCAGAACTCGGCGGACGGCTGCTTGAGCCGCTGCATCGGCGTGACGGCCTGCGGGTCGACCGTGGCCAGCCACGGTGCGAGCACCGCAACGAGGATCATTGCGAGCAGCACGACGCCCCCGGCGATCGCGGTCGGATGGCGGCGGAACGCGTCCTTGAAGCGCCGCCAGGTCAGAGACACTGATGTCGGTGAGTCCGGGATCGCGATCGTGCTCATGTCAATACCGGATGCGCGGGTCGAACAGCATGTAGCTCATGTCGACCGCGAGATTGATGAGAACGTAGAGGGCGGAGAAGATCAGAATCACGCCCTGGATGATCGGGTAATCGCGCCGCAGGATCGCGTCCACCGTCAGGCGGCCCACTCCCGGGATCGCGAACACCGTTTCCGTCACGATCGCGCCGCTGATCAGCAGCGCGATGCCGACGCCGATGACCGTCATGATCGGCACCGCGGCGTTTTTCAGCGCATGCCCACCCAGCACCGCGGCGGGTGCGAGCCCCTTCGCCCGGGCGGTGCGTATGTAGTCCTGGGCGAGCACGTCCAGCATGCCGGCGCGCGTGATGCGCGCGATCAGCGCGATGTAGACGGTGCCGAGAGCAGTGCTGGGCAGGATGAGGTGGCGCAGCCAATCGCCGAAGTTTTCATGGATGCTGCGGTAGCCCTGCACCGGCAGCCAGTCGAGCTCGATCGAGAACACGAGGATCAGGATGTAGGCGAGCACGAATACCGGGAGCGAGAATCCCAGCACCGAGAACGCCATGACCGCGCGGTCGATCCAGGTGCCCGCTCTGGCGGCGGCAAGCACGCCGAGCGGCACCGCTACCAGCACCGCGACTAGCAGCGTGCAGGCCGTGAGCGCGATCGTCGGCTCGATCCGTTGCGCAATCAGGTGCGTGACCGGCAAATTGGTGAAAATCGAAGTCCCAAGATCCCCGTGCAGCAGGGCCCCGACCCAGCCGCCGAAGCGCACGAGGAACGGTGCGTCCAGACCGAGCTGCGCGCGGATGCGCTGGATATCCTCGCTCGTGGCGGCGTCGCCCGCGATGACCGCTGCTGGATCGCCTGGAGTGAGGTAGAGGAGCGAGAAAACGAAGAACGCGACCACCGCCATGACCACGATGGTCGCGGCCAGCCGCCGGATTACATATGCAAGCACCTATGGATGCTCTGGCGGGCGCGGGACTCCGGTTTGCGCCGGGGTGAGGGCTCCCCGCGCGTTGCACCGCCCGGCCACCGTCATTTCTTCTCGACGTTCCACAGCAGGTTGATCGGCGCGATGATGAGCCCGGATACGTTCGAGCGGTAGGCCGTCGGCAGGATGAACTGCCCGGTCGGAATAAATGGCACGAACTCGAACGCGCGTCGCTGCACCGCTTCGGTCGCCTTCTTCGACGTCGCGGCGTCGGTTGCATTGAACCAGGCTTCGCGCAACTCCTCCATCTTCGGATCGGTTGGCCACCCGAACCATGCCTTGTCGCCCGTGCCGCGGATCGGGAAATTGACCGCCGGGTTGACCATATCGGGCCCGACGAGCCAGGTGTGGAAGATCGACCACCCGCCCTTTTCGATCGGCTCTTTCACCGCGCGGCGCGTGATCAGCGTGCCCCAGTCGCCCGCCTGGATTTCCGCGTTGAGTCCGAGCTTCTTCAGATTCTCCAATGTGAGCAGCGATTGAGCGTGCACGATCGGCTGGTCGGTCGCGTCGATGATCACGATCTTCTCGCCCTTGTACCCGGCTTCCTTGATCAGTTGTCTGGCCTTCTCCAGATCGCGCTTGCCCTTCAGCGGATCGGCGGCGGCTTCCGTCGAGAGCGGGGTGCCGCAGGTGAAGTACGAATAGCACGGGTGGCCGTTCTTCGGGTTGCCCGCGATGCCGATCACGTAGTCCTGCTGGTTGACCGCATAGAGCAGCGCCTGGCGCATCTTCTCGTTGTTGAACGGCGCGTGCAGGAAGTTGAAGCGGATCATGCCCATGG
>DATFWO010000135.1:0-14815 GCA_035259205.1 Burkholderiales bacterium
ACATGAAATGATGAGTGAGGGTGACGAGTGACCGGTAGGCGCCGTTAGCAGTCGGCTTTTCTCCCGCGCATTTTCCACGCGTTTGTCCGGTTCCGGGTTTTGAGGCATTCTGGAGGCGACTGCAGCCACATCGGCCTCCATGATGACCACATGTCGCGCGCTCGTTTTAGCCATGATGCTGGCGTGGACCGGCACGGTGGCAGCGGCCGACGTGGTCGCGAACGGCATCTTCCTCATCGCCAAGCGCGAGATGCGGGACCCGCGCTTCCAGGAGACGGTCGTTCTGATCACCCAGCCGCAGGAAGGCGGCCCGTTCGGCGTGATCATCAACCGCCCGCTTACTCACCTGCTCGCCGAGATTTTTCCGGAGCAGGGGACGCTGAAGGGGAAGAAGGACGTGTTGTTCCTGGGCGGACCCGTGGGGCGCGACGGCCTCATGTTCCTGGTGCGGACGTCCAAGCCGCCTGCGCGCGCAGTGCACGTCCTGAAGGATGTCTATTTCACGGGCGACGCGAACTGGATCGAGGCGCAGCTCAAACGGCCCGACCCGACGCGGGGGCTGCGTGTCTACGCCGGTTACTCGGGATGGAGCCTCGGGCAGCTGCAGAACGAGCTGGAGCGCGGTGACTGGCTCATCCTGCCGGCGGATGCTGAAACCATCTTCGAGAAAGATCCCGCCACGATCTGGCCCACTTTGATAAAGCGCGCCAGCCTGCATCCCACGTGACTGGTGCTGCGTGACTGATGGAACGTGACTGGTAAGGCTTGGTCGACGCCGGTCACGAACCTCCAGTCACGAATCAACAGTCACGCAGTACCAGCTACGGTTTGAACCAGTATGCAGGGCGCTCCCTGACGAACAGGGATTTGGGGATCATTCCATATACCGTCTGGTTCAGGTTGACCGCCTCCGCAATGCGGAAGTCGACGCCGATGCTCGCCAGGGCGTAGGCCGACTTGGCGTCCAGCCCCTTTTCCCGCATCAGAAAATCCACCGTTTCCTGGACGGCCGCCTTGAGCGCGAGATTGAGGTCCTTGTCGATTCCCATCGCGATGTAGTGGGTCGGCGTCTCCGCGCGCGGCCACTTCATGCCGGCGCCCCTGGCCTTGTGCACGAAGAATTGCAGCGTCGGCGCGAGCGAGGTCTCGATCGCGGTGCCATCCACCTCGCCGTCTCCCTGGATCGAGTGCGCGTCACCGGTGAAGAATTGCGCGCCGGAGTTGTACACCGGCAGGTAAAGCGTCGCGCCCCTGGTGAGCTGTTTCAGATCGAGATTGCCGCCGAACGTATCGGGCGGTCGCGAGCTGACGCTCTTCACCTCGGGTGGCGGCGCCACCGCCATGATGCCCATGAACGGCGCGAGCGGCACTTCGATGTCAGGGGAAAACAGTGCGACATTGCGGTTGAGATCGAGCGGGATGACGCGGAATACCTGCTCGGCCAGCAGCTCAGGCAGCACGCCCGTGCCCTTGTTGCTGGCGTTCACGCCGTATGCCACGCGGTGCTGGATATCCAGGACGCGCACCTCGAGCATGTCGCCGGGCTCGGCGCCTTCGATGTAGATCGGCCCGGTCAATACGTGGATGCCGCCGCCCGGCGGCGGTTTGACGGCGGGGAAAACCTCGATCGCATCTTTCAGCACGTCCTCGCTCTTGATTCCACCGCGCCCGAAGAACGCGACCGGCCCGTCCGGGGTGTTCATGCCCTGGTGGGAAAGCGTGTCGATCGCCACTACCTGTCCCGGTTTGACCTTGGCGACGGGCGGGAGGCCGGTTGGAATGTGTCCGCGGATTACCGTGCTCGGCGTGGATGGCACTCTCACGTCGGGTGCCTTTTGTGCCGCAGCCGGCGCGGCGATGCCGGCGGCACAAGCACAGAACCAGGCAGTGAGCTCTCGTCTCATCGTTCTCCCCTCGCTCCGATCCTGATCGCATCATAACAACAGCCGCGTGACCGCGTCCCGGGCGGGTAGAATGGGGCAACGGAAGGAAATCGAATGGCCATGCGGGTCGGCGTCATCGGGGGCGGCACCATTGCCCGTCTATTCCTGGAGCATATCAAGCGCGGCGATCTGAGCGATGCGGAGGTCGTTGCGATCGCCGGCCGCGATCAACGCTCGCGCGGCAAGCTCCTCGCGCAGGAATTCGGCGTTCCCTTCGTCGTGGGGTTGGATGGCCTGCTCGCGCAACGACCCGACGTCGTCGTGGAAGCGGCCTCGCACCAGGCCGTGCGGGAGTATGTGGAGGCCTTGCTGGCGAAGGGCGTCGCGACGATCGTGCTTTCCGGCGGTGCGCTGTGCGAGGATGCATTGCGCGCAAGTCTCGAGCGCGCGGCAGAACGGAGCGGGGCGCTGCTCTATGTCCCCTCCGGCGGCATCGGTGGCCTCGACGCGCTCAAGGCGGCGTGCGTCGCGGGTGTCGACGAGGTGACCATTGCGGTGACCAAGCCGCCCGCGGCGTGGAAGGGCATACCGTACGTCGAGACGCTTGCGGTCGATCTTTCCAGATTGAGGCAGGCGCACGTATTGTTCGATGGACCGGCGCGCGAGGGCGTGCCGCTCTTTCCCGCCAACGTCAATATTGCGGCGGTGTTGTCCATGGCCGGCGTCGGTTTCGACCGGACCCGGCTCAAGGTCGTTGCGGACCCTGCGCTGCTGCACAACACCCACTACATCGAGATCCGCGGCAAGACCGGGAACATCAGCGTCAAGCTCGAAAATGTTCCGGCTCCGGAAAACCCCAAAACGGCGTGGCTCGCCTGCTACAGCGCGCTCGCAGCCTTGAAGGCCGCAAAATCCCCCGTTCGCTACGGCACATAGCCGCCGGGATCGCAGCGTGAAGCCGACCAATCTGCTCGTCATCATGAAGGCGGCGGGCATGCTCCAATCGACGCCGGACTGCAGCTGCAGGATCGTCCTGCTCTCCTTGACCTGGTTGGGTTGCGCGGCGGCGGCCACAGTCGCGGCCCAGACTTACCCGGCGAAACCGCTCCGGGTGGTGGTGCCGTATGCGCCCGGCGGTGCGACGGACCTGACGGCGCGTCTCGTCGGACAAAAGATGCAGGAGGCGATGAAGCAGAACGTGATCGTGGACAATCGGCCCGGGGCGGGCGGCGTGATCGGCGCGGACATCGTGGCCAAGTCCCCCCCGGACGGCTACACGCTGGTGCTCTCGACTCCGGCGGAGATCGCGATCCTCCCTCATCTGCAGAAGATGCCCTACCACGCGGAACGCGACCTCGCCCCGGTATCGCTCGCGGCCCTGACACCGCTCGTCCTGATCGTGCACCCGTCGCTTCCGGCAAGGCACGTCAGGGAATTCGTTGCGATCGCGAAGGCGCGACCCGGGCAGCTCACGTACGCCTCCGCGGGAAGCGGCGGCGTGCAGCACCTCGCGGGCGAGCTGCTGAAGATCACGATGAAGATCGATCTCGTGCACGTTCCGTACAAGGGGGCGGGGCCGATAATGTCCGATCTCATCGGCGGCCACGTGGCCAGCTTTTTCTCCGGCATGCCGCCGGCGATGCCGCACATCAAGTCCGGCAGGCTGCGCGCGCTGGCGGTTTCGACCGCCAAGCGCTCGCCGGCGGCACCGGACGTGCCGACCATGGCGGAGTCGGGTGTGCCCGGCTTCGACATCAGCAACTGGTTTGCCTATTTCGTCCCGGCCGGGACCCCGCCGGCGGTCATAGAGCGGCTCGCGTCCGAAATCAATCGCAGCCTGAAGCTGCCCGAAGTGAGGGATCGACTCGCCGGCGTCGGTGCGGAAGCCGCCGGCACGACACCGGAAGAGCTCGCCAAATTCGCGCGCGCCGAAAGCGAGAAATTCGCGAAGCTCATCAGGCTGTCGGGAGCAAAGGCGACGGACTGAGAGCGGGGGACGAGCGTCGAGTGAAAGACGGGACGCGCTCTTCGACCCTCAGCACTCGGCTCTCGACACATGCCCCTCGATCACGCATGCGACTGACAGCGGAAGAACGAGCGATCCTGGCTGGGGCGCGCGGCGAGCCGGTCAAGCGCGCGCTGGAGCTGCAGCTCGCAGTCGGACGGTTCTACGGCGCAAAGCGGTTCGTGCCGGTCAGCAACGTGCACATGATGGGCGATATCGAGGTCATGGGCGACGGCGGGCTCGAGTATCTGCGGCATCTCGCCGGTCAGAACGCGCGCTGCGAGGTCGCCATCACCACCAATGCGCGCTGCTTCGATTTTGCGCACATCGAACGGCTCGGGCAGGATGCCGGCGAAGCCGCCAAGGAACGTAAGTTGATCGGCTATCTGCAGCAGATGAACGTGCTGACCACCGACACGTGCATCAACTACCAGACGCTCTATCAGCCGCATTTCGGCGAGCGCCTCGCTTGGGGCGATACCGGCACGGTGATCTGGGCGAACTCTGTTTGCGGCGCGCGCACGAATTTCGAGTCCGGGCCCGCGGCGATGGCGGCTGCCATGACGCGCCGCGTCCCGGAGTACGGGTTCCACCTCGACCGCCACCGGAAAGGCACGTTCGTGGTCGAGGTGGCTTTCCAGCCCGAGGACTACGCCGAATGGGGAGCGCTGGCGAAGCTTGTCGGCGAATCGCACCAAAGCTACTACGCGGTGCCGGTGTTCACCGGCATCCGGCGCGCGCCCACCGCCGACGAGCTGAAGCACCTGGGCGCGGCGCTCGCGAGCTACGGCTCGATGGCCATGTATCACATGATAGGCGTCACGCCGGAGGCGCCCACCCTCGCTGCGGCGCTCGGCGGCGCGAAGCCGCAGGAAAGGATGAAGGTTACGCGCAGCCACGTCGAGCGCGTGTTCGCCGGCTACGGAAATGCGGACGGCAGCTGCAATTTCGTCGTGTTCTCCGGCCCGCAGCTCTCGCTGCTCGAGATGCGGCGGCTGGCGGATCTCTTCGAGGGCAGGAGGGTGCATTCCGGCACGACCGTGCTCGTCACGACGAGCAACGGCGTGCTCTCGGCGGCGCGCGCGCTGGGTTGCGCGCAAAAGCTGGAGGCCGCCGGCGTGACCATACTGGAGGGCGTTTGCGTATACATCCTGCAGAACCTGACGCGCATGCGGGCTGCGAACGGCTGGACCAACATGATTTCGAATTCCGCCAAGATCGTTAATACGATCACTGCGCACCGGTTCAATACCATCCTCCGGCGCACCCGCGATTGCGTGGAGATCGCCTGCACCGGGGTGTTTCGATGAAGAAGACGCGCCTTACCATCCGGGTCAAGCGTGCGTTCGGCCGGGTCGTCGAGGGCGAGGCCGTCCTTTCGAGCGAGGGCTTCAGCCCGCGCTATGACCTCGACCGCTGGAGCGGGGTCATCACCAGGCCGGGACACGAGCTCGAGGGAGTCAACATCCGCGACAAGATCCTGTTTTTCCCGACGGCAAAGGGCGGCATTGCTGCAGGCTGGGCATTCCATGACATCAAGACCAAGGGAATCGCTCCCAAGGCTCTGGTGTTCGGAGTGACCAACCCGGTGATGGTGCAGGGAGCGGTGTTCGCGGAACTCACGATCACGGAGGGCTGGTCGCGCGATCCGCGCACGTTCATACGGACCGGTGACTTCGTGCGCGTCGATCCATCGGCGAAAACCATCGAGCTGCTCAAACGCGCCTGAGCAGGGTCAAGGCTCGTTTTCGACTCCAGTAATTGAATCGTTGACCTTTTTAGTGAGAACGCTTATCATTTTCAAATATGTCCCACGGCTTGATAGCCGTATGACATAAGCAGACAAGCCAGCCACCTTCCCGGCAGCCAGCAAGTTCTGCGGTGAATTTTCCGCCATGAACTTGAGAGGGGAGGTGGCCCATGCCGCAGTTCCGATGCCGGCCGCTCGCAGCCGCGATCCTGCTGGTATTCTCGGCCCCGGTTGCTCACGGGCAGGCGCAGACCGATACCGCGGCGCAGTCGCAGCCCGAAACCACCCTGCCTGAAGTGAAGGTCCGGACCCAGGCGGAACGCGCCGACGGTCCGGTCACGGGCTATCGCGCCGAGCGTTCCGGCACGTTCACCAGGACGGATACTCCGCTCAAGGAAGTCCCCGCTTCCGTGAGCGTCGTCCCCAGGCAGATGATGAAGGATGCCGGCATGCAGAGCATGGGCGACGTGTTTCGCTATGTTCCCGGCGTGCTCATGCACCAGGGCGAGGGCAATCGCGATCAGATCGTGCTGCGCGGCAACAGCACGACCGCGGATTTCTACGTCGACGGCGTGCGCGACGATGCGCAGGTCTTTCGGGACCTCTACAACCTCGAGCGGGTGGAGGTGCTCAAGGGGCCGGCGGGCATGGCGTTCGGTCGCGGCGGAGCGGGCGGCGTGGTCAATCGGGTGACCAAGCGTCCCGTTTTCGGGGCGGTGGGTGAGGTGAATCTTTCCGCCGGAAGCTGGAACCAGTACCGCGGCACGCTGGACGTCGGCAACAAGCTGAACGACGCCGCGGCGTGGCGGCTTGCCGCGATGTACGAAAACTCGGACAGCTTCCGCAACGGATTCAATCTCGAGCGCTACGCGGCAAATCCGACCTTGACCATGGTACTCGGCGCGCAGACTGCACTGACCGTCGGCTACGAGCATCTGTGGGACTATCGCACGGCCGACCGCGGGTTCCCCTCGTTCAACGGCGCTCCGTTCAACGCGGATCCCGCCACTTTCTTCGGAAATGCCGACCAAAGCCACGCCCGGAGCGTGGTGGACGGCGCGTACGCCACGATCGAGCACGATTTCGGCGGCGGGCTGCAGTTGAGAAACACCCTGCGCGCGACGCACTACGACAAGTATTACCAGAACGTGTTTCCGGGGAGCGCCGTCAACGCGGTGGGAAACCTGACGCTCTCCGCGTACAACAACGCCAACAAGCGCACCAATTTCTTCAACCAGACGGATTTGATCGCGAAATTCAGCGCCGGCGGATTCGAGCACACGCTGCTCGTGGGCGCCGAGCTCGGCCACCAGAACAGCGACAACAAGCGCAACACCGGATTTTTCGGGCCCGGCGGTGCCGCCATCGGCGCCGTCGTGCCTGCCGCAAATCCGTTCGCCGTCGCGACCGCGTTCCGACCGAACGGCACTGATGCCGACAACAACGTGACGGCCGACATTGCCGCGGCATACGTGCAGGACCAGGTCGCCTTTTCGCCTTACTGGAAGATGATTGCCGGCCTGCGCTACGACCGCTTCAAGGTCGATTTCGACGACCGGAGGACGACGACGCCCGCGGTCGACCTGTCGCGCACCGACCGCGATGTGAGCCCGCGGATCGGAGTCATCTGGACGCCCACCGCCGCCTCGGCGTACTACGTCAGCTACAGCTATGCCTTCCTGCCGTCGGGCGAGCAGCTCAATCTCGCGACGAATACCGCCGATCTGGAGCCGGAAACGGCAAAAAACTACGAAGTGGGAGCGCGCTGGGACCTGCGGCCCGGGCTGACCTTGTCGACCGCCGTTTTCCGGACCGACCGCAACAACGTGCGCGTCAACGACCCGCTGAACCCGGGATTCTTCGTGAAGACCGGGCAGCAGCGCACCGAAGGACTGGAGATCGGCCTGCAGGGCGAAATTGCGCGCTACTGGCAGGTCTACGGCGGGTATGCGTATCTCGATGGCCGCGTCTTGAGTCCGGTCGCGAGCGGGGGTGCGGTCATCCCGGCCGGCAACAAGATCGGTCTCGTTCCGGAAAACACGTTCTCCCTGTGGAACAAGGTCGATCTGGTAGCGGGCTGGTCGGCGGGCCTGGGACTCATCTATCAGGGGGAGTCCTTCACCTCGTTCAACAATACCGTGAGGTTGCCGGCCTTTACGCGCGTGGACGGAGCGCTCTTCTACACCCTCGAAGGCGGCCGCACCCGGCTCGCTTTCAACGTCGAGAACATCTTCGACCGGAAGTATTTTCCGACGGTGGACGGAGACAACAACATCAGTCCCGGGGCGCCGCGCAATGTTCGAGTCACGTTGTCCATGTCTTTCTAGATGCTTTCAATCCCACATCACCGAAAGGAGAAGGAAATGCTGAAACGCGCTCTGCTGGTCGTCGTAATGCTTGCGTCGGGAAGCGCATTTGCGGGAGCGAACTGTGCAAAACATCCGCAGGGCGAATGGATGTCGCAAGCGGAGGCCAAGGCAAAGATCGAAGCGCAGGGATACAAGATCAAGAAGTTCAAGGTGGACGGCAACTGCTATGAAATCTACGGCACGAACAAGGACGGCAAGAAAGCAGAGGTCTACTTCGACACCAAAACCCTCGCCGTCGTGAAGGCCGAAATCGAAAAATAGCCGTCGGCAATCGACCGTGCGAGTCTGGTCGCCGCTGGTACGCTTCGTTCATTGGAGCGTGGCGGCGCTCGTCGTGATCGATCTCGTGAACGAAGCGGGCGCGAATCCGTGGCACCGTTATCTCGGATACGCCGCGGTCGCGCTCGTGATCGTGCGCCTTGTCTGGGGTCTCGGCGATACCGGCTACGCGCGCCTTGCCGTCATGGCCGGAAGCGCGAGACGCGTTCTGCCGTATGCGAAGTCGTTGATCGCGCGCCGCGCGGGCGTTTACATCGGACATAACCCGCTGGGTGCGCTGATGGCATGCATGCTGTGGGCCCTGATCCTGGTCGTCGTGACGACCGGGTGGGCTCAGCAGCTCGACAGGTTCTGGGGGGAGGCATGGCTTCAGGATCTGCACAGTGCCGCGGCTTACGTTCTCGCTGCGTGCGTGGTGATCCACGTCATCGGCGTTCTTGCCACGAGCGCATTACATCGCGTGAACCTTGTCAAGGCGATGATCACAGGCAAGAAGACGCCGGGGGGCGGGGCCACTTTCGATAGCTGACACCGCATGCTCAGCGCGGCTTGGTCCGAACCGGTTGCAGGGTCGCGAACTCCTCGTGTTGATTGCTGAACCTATCTGCGTTCCGGGTCCGAGCCGGTTGTGCGGTGCCCGCCGAAGAAGAGCAGGACTGCGATGCAGCCGATGACGGCGGCCTGCGCGGCAAGCGTCTGCACCGTCGGAAAAATGCCGAGGGTCGGGAGCGAAGGCAAATCCACGAGATACGAGCCTACCACGCCTGCTTCCTGCAGCGCGGCGACGCCCTTGCCCGCGAGCACCACGGCGAGCACGCACATCAGTCCCGACATGGCGGTAAAAAAGGGTCCCAGCGGCAGACGCAGGCTGTAGCGGAATATCCCCCATCCGATTGCCGCCAGAGCTGCTGTCGCCGCGAGCAGTCCGCCCGCGAGCGCTCCGCGGCCGGCTTCCCCGGCCTGCACCCAGAGCGCCTGATAGAAGAGGACCGTCTCGAACATTTCCCGGTAAACCGCGAGGAACGAGACCGCCGCCATTGCCCACAGGGTGCGCCGGGCGAGGGCCGAGCCCACGCTTTCCTTGATGAAGTCGTGCCAGGCCTGCGCGGAAGCCTTGTTGTGCAGCCAATAGCCCACGTAGACCAGCATCGCGGCCGCGATCAGGCCGGTGACGCCTTCCGTGACTTCACGATGAGCGCCCGAGATCTCGATAGCATACGTCGCGACCCCCCAGGTGACGAACCCGAGGACGACTGCGCTTACCCACCCGGCGTGCACCCATATGAGCGCATCACGGCGGTTCGCCTTGATGAGGAAGGCGACGATCGCGGCGACCACCAGCAGCGCCTCCAGGCCTTCGCGCAGCAGGATGATGAGCGCGCTGGTGAAGGTCGCCTCAGCCGACAACGCGCCGGCATCGAGCCGCTCCCGGGCGCGCTCCAACGTCGCGGAGACGCGTCTCGACTGGGCCTCGACATCGGCGAGCGGGGCCTCGCCACGGATGAGATTGCGGAACTCCATCATCTGGCGCTCGCCTTCGCGCATGAGCTTCTCGTCCACGTTGGCGAGGCTCCGCTCGATCAGCTCGTATCCCTCGACGTAGGCCGTGACCGAGAGCTGCAGCGCGCCGGGCCGATCGCCCTTGCGATAAGCCGCGACGGCTTCGTCGAGCTTGGCCAATGCGAACGCCAGCGGATTGCGCCCGCCCCGAGTCACTGCGTCGGGGTGAACGATGAGATAGCTCTGGATCGCCGCCGTTTCCGCGCCGTAACGCTCCTGCACCTCGCTGGAGGAGAGCGTAACCACGTTCACGAGATCCGGAAAAGCCTGTTTCCCCTTGCCTTCGTTCCACGATTTTTCGCCGCGTGCGCGCTCTTCCGCGGCCCCGGGAAAGTTCGCGACGTACAGGGCCAGCGCCCACCGCTCGTCTTCCGTGAGCTGCCCGTACGACGACATTGCCGTGCCTTTGACACCGAGCGTCACGGTGTTGTAGAGGCCGAAGACGCTGCGATTCGCCATACGCCCGCGATCATGGAAATTCGACGGCTTGGGATCGAGCCGGGCCCCCGCCGAGCCGTCCCCTCTGCCTTCAGTCCCGTGACAGGCGGCGCACATGGCCTGGTAGAGCTTTGCTCCCGTCACGAGATCCGGCGCGGCTTTGGGCGAGACGGCGATGTCGTAGGCGCCGATCACGTCCCAGCGCAGCTTGCGCGCCACCGCCGCGACGTCCGCCGCCGCCGCCTTGCTCTTGACCATGCGCGAGAGCTTTTCGGCGTCGGCAATCAGCGCCGGTTGCCGCGGGTTGGCCGGCAACTCCTTCAAGGAGGTAGCCGCCTGGCCCGTGAACTCGACCATTTCCTTGAATTCGTCTTCGTTCTTCACCTTGCCGTCCTGTACCGCGCCCGGGTAGTCGACGCCGATGTAGTCCAGCATGTGCACGACGGCCTGCGCGCCGGTTGCGCCCATGTTCTGCGCGAGCCCCGTGAGCGGCAGGAGCAGCCAGCTCAGCAACGCATAGATTCGAATCAGTCTGCGCATTTCAATTCCGTGTCCGGTCGCGGCTGCCTATTTGGTCAGGATCAATTTCCCCTGGCTGGTGTGCCTAAGCCGGTAGGTCGCGCCGGAGTGATCGATCAGTATCTCGCGCGCGCCGGCAAAAAGCTCCGCGCTGCTGATACGCCTGCCGGGCGCCGCGCTCGCGGCTGAAGTGGCCGGGGAGCGCTCCGAAAGCGCGCGGCCGGCGTCGCGGGTGTTGCCGGGCGAGTCGTTCATTGCTGGTCCTCGTGCGGGTCGGTGACGAACCCGATCCTCGTCAGTCCGGATCGTGCTGCGAGCGACATGATCTGCGCCACACGCCGGTATTGCGTCGTGGCATCGGCGCGGATGTGCACCTCGGGCTGCGGATCCATGCGTCCGGCGGCGGTCATACGCGATGCGAGCGTGGCGGCATCCACCGCCTCCCCGTTCCAATAGGTCTCTCCGCTCGACCTGATCCCGAGCTGGATATTGTCGGGCCGGGTGAGGTTGGGTTGGCTTGTGGCCTTCGGGAGATCGATTTTAACCGCATGGGTCAGCAAGGGCGCCGTGATGATGAAGATGACGAGGAGCACCAGCATCACGTCGATCAGCGGGATCATATTGATCTCCGCCATCGGCGCATCGGCGCCGCTCCGACGAAATCCGCCGAACGCCATGTCAGATTCCCTGTCCTTGCGCGATTCCCTGCCTGAGCGGCAACACCGTACCGCCATCGCTGACGTGCGAGCCGGTGCTCAGCACGGCAAAGAGATCGTGCGCAAAACCGTCGAGTGTGGCGAGCGCGACGCGGTTCGAGCGCACGAATGCGTTGTAAGCCAGCACCGCGGGGACCGCGACCACCAGTCCGAGGGCGGTCATGATGAGCGCCTCGCCGACGGGTCCCGCGACCTTGTCGAGCGTGCCCTGGCCGCTCATCCCGATATTGACGAGCGCGTGATAGACCGCCCATACGGTGCCGAACAGTCCGACGAAGGGTGCGGTGCTCCCGACCGAAGCGAGCACGGCGAGGCCCGACTCGAAGCGCGCGGTTTCCTCGTCGATGACTCGACGCATCGCGCGCGTGACGAATTCCGAGGTGCTGCCTGCTTCGTTCAGCTTGTTGGCGCCGTGGCGTTGGTGGTGGCGCGCCGCGACGAGGCCGTGCCACGCGAGGTGAGAAAACGGTTCGTCGGGACGGTGCTGCTCGAGATGCGAGGCGACCGCCTGCAACGACGGCGCGTTCCAGAACGTTTCGAGAAAACGCGCCGTGCGCCGGCGCGTCATCAGCACCTGGAGGCCCTTGGTCAGGATGAGGTACCAGGACGCCACCGACATCAGCAGGAGAACTGCGAGGGCGACCCTGCCCACCGCGTCGGCTTGTGTCAGGAAAGTTGCGAATCCTGCGGCTTGTGTCGCTTCCATGGCTCAGCTTTCGAGAGTAAACGTGATCGGCACCAGGACCCAGGCATCGACGGGCTTTTCGCCTTGCCGCGCCGGAACAAAGCGCCAGTGCTTGACAGCGTCTAGTGCGGCGGCGTCGAGTCGGTCGAACCCGCTGCTCGAGCGGACCTCTACCTTGTCGGGCGTTCCTCCGGCATTGACGAGGACGCGCAAGACGACCTTTCCCTGCTGACCCAGCCGCCGCGATAACGGGGGGTAGGCCGGGGCCGGATTCTGCAGGTAAGCCGCGTTGAAGCTCGGGGGGATCACCGGCCAAGCAGCAAGCTCCGGCGAAGCGACGGGGGAGGATGGCGCAAGAGGTTGCGGGGCCGGCGCGGCGGCAGGGGTTGACGCTTCGGTCGTGGCTGCGATCAGCAGTGCGGGCTCTGGCCGGGGCGGAACGGGTTGCGTGATTTTGGGTTTGACCGGAAGGGGCTTGGGAAGCTCTTTGGGCTTTTCGACAGCGGCAGGAAGGTCGATCAGATTGACCATGATGGGCGCCGTTTTCAGGAGGACCGAGCGCACCGGCTGAAACTGCAGCAGGAAAGCGATCACGCCAGCGTGCAGCAGCAATGCGGCGCCGACGGCGGCAAGCCTGCTCGATCTTTCGTGCACTCGGTATGGCAAGGCCTTGGGCATCGGTTGCCGTCCCCCGCTAAGCGCCTGTAAGAGGAGAGGAAAAAAACACCTCCCGTCGTACTTGACAGGACTAGAAATATAAATGAGAATGATTCGTATTGCAATACCTAATACGATCATGTACGTCTGCCTCTGCAATTCCGTGACCGACCGTGAGATCCGCCAGGCGGTCGATCTTGGCGCAACCAGTTTTCACGACCTGCGCGAGGGACTCGGCATCGCCGCGAACTGCGGCAAGTGCGACGCTTGCGCGCGCGATATCCTGCGAGAAGCGCTCGCGGGTTCGCACGGCGGCGGTTTGGCGCTCGCGAGCGGCGCCTAGCTCGAGTCACACGCCCCGTTAGGTCCAGTCGTCGTTTCGTTCGCGCGTTGCCGGAGACGCGAACGCAGCGCGTGCTATTCTTTTCCAACCCTCACGGAGGAAGCGCGCATGAAAGGCGACAAGAAGGTCATTCAGCACCTCAACAAGGTTCTCACGAACGAGCTCACCGCGATCAATCAGTATTTCCTGCACGCCCGGATGTTCGACAACTGGGGGTTGAAGAAGCTCGGCGAGCGCGAGAAGCAGGAGTCGGTCGACGAGATGAAGCACGCCGACCGCCTGATCCAGAGAATTTTGTTCCTCGAGGGCCTTCCCAATCTGCAGGATCTCGACAAGCTGCTGGTCGGCGAGAACGCCAAGGAGGCGCTGGAATGCGATCTCAAGCTCGAGCGCACGGCGCACCCGATGTTGAAGGAGGCGGTCGCCTATTGCGAGACGTGCGGCGACTACATTTCCCGGGAGCTGTTCGAGGATATCCTGGAAAGCGAGGAAGAGCACATCGACTATCTGGAAACGCAGCTGGACCTCATCGGGCAGGTCGGTCTTCAGAATTACCTGCAGTCGCAAATGGGGAGCCAGTCCTGAACCGTTTGGGGCCGCATCGCGGCGTCGTGACGGAGCCGAAGCGCAATCCGTCTCGGCGTGGATAGGTTCTAGCCTGGCTGGCTGCGCGGCTTGAATGCCGCGCAGGGATCGGGTCTCTCCCACGCTGGCGTAAAGCACACGAAATCAAACGCGGCCGAAGGCGCGCCCGCCGTCTCGGCATAGTCGCGAGGCTCCGTTTTTCCCTCTTCGACTTCGAGTATGCCGACGGAGCACGTCGCACCGGCACCGAGGGACGCGCCGAGATAGAGCGGCGCGGCAAGATCGCGCCGAACGTGCCCGTTTCCGGCGATCAGGACAGCCCCGTCGGGACCCGCGTCGAGGACCGACTCGGCCATGGTTGCGTCACGCGCGCGTTGCGCGGCGGCCATCGCCGGCAGGAGCCGCTCCGGGAGGGCGCGGCAATGTCCGTCAAATATGTGCTTGCGCAGCGCTTGCTCGCGTTGTGGCGACCACGCGCGCTCGAGGCGGAGTGCCGCGATGCGTTGAGCGCCAAGACTGTCCAGCCCGTCCTTGATGATCCGCTGGGCATCGTCTCGCGAGAGATTGGCAGCTCGTAACGGCATGCGGTACTTGAGCGCGATCTCGACCAATGGCCGGTAGTAGTCCCAATTCCAGCCCTTGCGGTCGAGCCGCACCGCATTCGCGACGTCTTCGGCCGTCACATCAGGTCCACGGAGGCGTTCCTGCAGCGCGGCGTCGTGCTCGCGGTCAAACTGCTCGAACGCCACGAGCGGCTTCACTCCTTCCCTGGCGAGCCGGCCCAGTTGCTCGAGCTGGATGGCGTGATGATCGGGATTGTCGTGCATCTCGCCGAGCAGCCGATAGCGCGCGGCGCGCAGTGCGCCGGAGAGCGCCTGCTCGTCGACCTGGCGGTCGTCCACGACGCGCCAGATCGCGCCGGCGAGCGGATGGTCGCGGTACAAGGTGGAACGCCACCGCATGCCCGCAGCCCGGGTGTCCAGAGGGGGCAGCGCAGCAACCCGCGACGACCACGCTGCGGCCGCA
>DATFWO010000136.1:0-23304 GCA_035259205.1 Burkholderiales bacterium
AGGCGGGAACCTGGTACGGCGTCCTGGTACCCACGGGAACGTCCAGGGAGATCGTCGCGCGCCTGCACGCCGAATCGGTCAAGCTGCTCAAGCTGCCGGACGTGAAAACGCGCCTCGACACCGCCGGATTCGAGCCGATCGGAAATACGCCCGAGCAGTTCGGGACCTACATCCGCACGGAAATAGAGAAGTGGGGAAAGGTAGTGAAGACTTCGGGCGCGCGCGCCGACTGAGCGGCAGAAGGATCAACCGCCGTATCGCATGTTCTGACTCGGCCTTCGAGGATTTTCAGACCTTGGCGCCGCGCGGTCCGAGGAGGGCCCACAGTATGAGGCCCAGCAGCGGCAGCAGCAGCACGAGGACGATCCAGAGCACCTTGTTACCCGTGGCCGCGCCGCTTTGCGCGATGTTGACGATCGCCCACACATCGAGGATGAGGATGACTACTCCCAGGATCCCGCCGACGCCGAAGTCCATGATGTGACTCCCTTCGCTTATGACATTCGCCTATCGTATGGCTTGGGCCGCCTGATGGCGACTTGGTTCCTTCCCGCATAAACTTAGCTGTATCAAGGATGTAGCCGCGACGATGCAAGCTATCATCTGGACTGTGGGGCACGGCAACCGGCTCGCTGAGGAGTTTCTTACCGTGCTGGGAGCAGCCGAAATCAAATGTCTCGTGGACGTGCGCGCGTACCCCGCCTCGCGTCGCCATCCCCACTTTGCCCGCGTGGCGCTGGAAAAGGCGCTCGCGGCAACAGGCATCCGGTACATCTGGGAGGGCGCGGCGCTCGGGGGGCGGCGCCGGCCCCGGAGCGACTCGCCGCATGCCGCGCTGAGGAACGCGGCCTTCCGGGCCTACGCCGATCACATGATGACGGACGAATTCCGGCAGGGCGCGGACCGCTTGATCGGGATCAGCGGCGAACGGCGCGTCGCCGTGATGTGCGCCGAGCGGCTGCCGTGGCAATGCCACCGCTTTCTCATCGCGGACTATCTGACCGCGCACCGCGTGAGGGTCATCCATCTGGTCAACCCGGGGCGGGAGCAGGAGCACCGCATGAACGATGCCGCGCGTATCAGTGAAGGCGGGCTGGTGTACGACCGGGATACTCAGCTCGAGATCGGATGGCAGGGTGAAGGACGCGGCTAGCGGTCGGTGAAACAAATGGGAACGGTTGGCCGCCCCGATTTCAAGGTACGCGCCGTGCTCGCGGCGGACCGCATCGATCTGCGCGCGTGGAAAGCGGAGGAGCGGCTCGCGTCGAACCCGCTGGCGGTGGCCGTTGCGGGCGGGGGTGCCGCCGTTCTTTTCCGCTACGGAGTCGTTGTCTTCTTCGACGTTACGCCGGAGGAGGAGGCCGCCTTCCTGGATCAGCTTGCGCCGCTTCTCAGCGGCCGGTTTGCCATGCTGGAGACCGAGGACGTGCAGGTCCGCATCGATCCGCGTGCGCACGAGCGGATGGAAGGCGAGATCATTTTCGTCGCGGACGACCAGATCGAGCGCCTGCAGATCATCGCCGATATTCTTTCGAAGAGCGTCATACTGGCGTACTACGAGACGCGCATGCAGACGAGCTTCGACCTCGTCGAGCCCCTCGCGCTCGAGCTGGAAAGAACCGGGCGCATCGCAGGGGGCTCGAAGGACTTGCGGCGCCATATGGGCAGCATGCTGCTCACGCAACAGGCCATGGTCGGGCGCTTCGCGGTGATCGAGAAGCCCGAGCTCCTGTGGGATCACCCCGGGCTGGAGGGGCTCTACATCCGCCTGGAGGACGAGTTCGAGATCAAGGAGCGCCATGAGGACATTCAGCGCAAGCTCGCGCTCATCGAGCGCGTGGTTCAGACCCTCGCTCAGCTCCAGGAAACGCGCCACTCGATGCGGCTGGAGCTCTACATCGTGATACTGATCGTCGTCGAGGTCCTGCTGAGCGTCTACGAACTGTTCTTCAGGCAGATGTAGCCCGGGAGAGGGGAAGAGCGGGAGAGCGAGAAGCCGGTGCGTTTCGACCTCCCGCCCTGCCTAATCTCACATACTCACGTGTTGTTGACGCCGAGGTCCGCCGAGAGAGGCCTCGCCGGATAGTGAAAGGCGACAGGGCCGTCGGGCAGGCAATCCACGAACTGGCGCACAAAAGGGTCGCGTGAGGCGCGCACCTCTTCCACGGTTCCGTGAGCGGCGATGACGCCATCCGAGACAAAATAGACGTAATCGACGGTCTTCAGCGATTCCACCACGTCGTAGGTTACGACGATGGAAGTCACACCCAGGGCATCGTTCAAGCGGCGGATCAGATTGGAGATCACGTTGAGTGAAATCGGGTCGAGTCCCGCAAACGGCTCGTCGTACATGACGAGCATGGGATCGAGCGCGATCGCCCGCGCGAGTGCGACCCGTCGCGTCATCCCGCCGGACAACTCGTTCGGCATGAAATCGCGCGCGTTGCGCAGCCCCACCGCGTGCAGCTTCATCAGAACGAGATCGCGAATCACCGTCTCCGGCAGGCTGGTGCGCTCGCGTATGGGGAAGGCGACGTTGTCGAACGTCGAGATGTCGGTGAACAGCCCGCTTCTCTGGAACATCATTCCCATCTTGCGGCGCAGCTCGTAGAGCTGGTCGTCGTCGAGCTCGTGAACGATGCTCCCCGCGACCTTCACATAACCCGCCGTCGGCTTCAACTGCCCGCTGATCAGGCGCAGCAGCGTCGTCTTGCCGGAGCCGCTGCTGCCCAGGATGGCGACGACCTTGCCGCGCGGGATCTTGAGCTCGATTCCCTTCAGCACCTCACGCGCGCCATAGGCGAATTTCAGGCCGGAGATCTCGATCAGGGTGTCGGAGTCATTCATGGCCATCGCAACATCTTACCAAAGGGTGACCAGTGATGAGTGGCGAACTCCTGTTACTCGTCCAGCGTCACTCGTTACCCCATTTCAGTGAAAGGCGATGACGAGAGCGATGACGAGGGCCGCGATCACGGCTGCTGTAACAGCGAGCCAGGCCGGGTCCTGCCGCACGCGCACGAGCACGGACTGGCCGCCGGGCGATGATTGACCCGTTGTAGTTTGCGGGTCGTTATCGCTGGTGCCGCCCGGGCTCGATAGCGTCGTGAGCCGGGTGAGTGCCTCGGTCGAGTCGAATCGTCGCGACAGGGATAGATGCGTCCCCGTACCGCTCGCCATGACGGATGGCACCGTTGTCGCCGATGCCTTGGCGGCATCCGATCTTTCCGGGGGGGTGGTCTTTTCGGGGTCTGCGGCGGCGGCGGTGGCCGCAAAGAGGTCGATGTCGAGGCGCGCCGCGTGCTCTCCGGTGGCGGGTGGCGCGGCCGCGGAATCGCCGAGCTCGGCGAGACAGGCGCGCAGATCGGCGGCGAACTCCGCGGCGCTCTGGTAGCGGGCATCCGCCTGCTTCTCGAGCGCCTTGGCGGCAATGAGGTCCACCATAGTGGGGAGCGCGGGGTTGACCGCGCTCGGTGGGCGCGGCGTCGCGCTCGCGATCTGCTGCATCAGCTGGGTAACGTTGGCTGCGGAAAACGGCGGCGCGCCGGTCAGGAGCTCATAGAACACGATGCCGAGCGAAAAGATGTCGGATCTGGCGTCCGCGGCCTGGCCGGTAACCTGCTCGGGCGACATGTATCTCGGCGAGCCGAGCAACGCGCCGGTTTGCGTCTGGTAATCCGATACCCGCATGCGGGCGATCCCGAAATCCATGATCTTCGCATGGCGCTCGCGCACGATCATGACGTTGGCGGGCTTGATGTCCCGATGGACCACGCCGCGCTCGTGCGCATAAGCGAGGCCGTCTGCGACCTGCGCCGCGACTTCGAGCGCGAACCGCAACGACGGCTGGCCCTGTCCGATCAAATCGCGCAGCTCGACGCCTTCGAGCAGCTCCATTGCCATATACGCGACATCACCCTCGCGACCGATGTCGTGTATCGTGATCAGGTTGGGATGGTTCAACCCGCCCGCGGCCCGTGCTTCCTGGTAAAAGCGCGCCTCGTACTCGGCGCGCGCCTCCGGTTCCATCATCATCGCGATGGTTTTGATCGCCACCGTCCGGTTGAGCAACGGATCCTCGGCCTTGTAGACCACTCCCATATTGCCGCGCCCGAGCTCCGCGACTATCCGGTACCGACCGAGCTGTGTGAGTGGCGCGTCGCTCATGCGGGTGACGCTAGAATCCCAGCTGCCGGCGCAGGTCGCGGATGTAGTCGCCCGCGTCCTTGTTCCTGGGCGCCGTCTTGGCGAAGCCCTTGGGGCCGGCAAATGAATGCGTGATGGTCATTGCCTCCGCCGACCCGAGATCGATCTCCAGCTTGAGCGGCGGATGCGGATTGTTGCGAACCTCGATCGTATGCGGTCCCGGCTGGAGCTCGAGCTGCGTGAGCGGCGGCGATCGGCCTCTCAGCACGCCGTCCACGAAGATGTCGCCCCGGGGCGTGATAGCGAACTCGATGGTGGCCGGCCGTGGCGGCTCAGCCTTGCGCAGGGCGATCCTGGCTGCGATGCCGGCGCCGAGTATGCCGATGACGGCGGCGGTTCCCCACGCGATCAGCCGGCGGCGACGTGTGGACGCCGCCTGCCGGTCGAAGGTAAACAGCTCATGCGTCCGGACATTGGGGTCGGTGAATACGCCGGCCGAGCTCAACTCGGCTGCGCGGCCGGGCGCATCGGCGCCGAGAGCTTCCCGAAACGAGCGCGACGCGAGAAGGCGGCCGGGCGTTGCCGCATTCGCGAGAGTCATGCCCGCCGCCAGCCCGTCGCCGACCAGACCTGGTCCTCGCAACGCGTCTGTGGCTGGCATCACTGGGCCGTGATTCACCCCGATGCATAGCGGCAGGTCGGCAGCTCCCGCCTGGCAGCTGTCCGCTGCCTCCAGCGCGACCTGCGGAGCGCCGAGCACTACGAGCGCCACACCGTCGGGCGTTTCGAGAACGATACGCTCGGCGGCGGGCAGCGGCTGGATCGCGAGCGCGACGAGCGCTTCGAGCTTAGTCTTGAGGCGGGACTGATCCGCGACCGTCCTGCGCGTGAAATCCTGGACCTTCAGAACAACCACGCTCGCGCGCATGGGCACGGGCGCAGCCCCGGCGATGGCTGTGAGCATGACGCCATTCTAAACGGCCTCGCAGCCGGGCGCGGGGGCGTTTGACGAGCCGGGGTAACGTCAGGGACCGGTCAACCGGTCTTCCGCGCGGCCGCGGGCGCGCTATCGAGAGGGCGCCGGGCCTGCATCAGGGCGAGCGCCTTCTCGTCGGTGAGATCGAGGCGCAGCGGCGTGATCGAGACATAGCCGCGCTCGACGGCCCAGAGGTCGGTGCCCTCTTCGGTTTCCGTCAGGGGAACTACCGTGAACCAGAAGTGCTGGCGCCCCATCGGATCCTTGCCGGCGACGATCTTGCCGTCGTAGAACTTCACGGCCTGTCGCGTCCAGACCATGCCCCTGGGACTCTCGTGGGGGAAATTCACGTTGATGAGAGGCACCGCCGTTTCCTTGAGCAATACCTTCAGAACCTCTCGCACCGAGGGCTTGAGGCTCTCGAAATCGGGCTCGTCTTTGGGCACCGGTATGCTGAGCGCAATCCCGCGCAGGCCCATCAGGGCGGCCTGCTTCGCGGCTGCGAGCGTGCCCGAGTGCCAGATAGCATTCCCCAGATTGCTGCCGAGGTTGATGCCGGAGAGCACGACGTCAACCTTCTCCCATTGCGACACGCCGAGCGCTACGCAGTCGGCGGGCGTGCCGTTCACGCGATAGGCCTCGACGGACTTGTTGGGAGTGCGTTTGTAGGAAAGCGGCCGCGCTGCCGTGATCGAATGTCCGGCCGATGACATCTCCACGTCGGGCGCGACGATGCGGGTCTCGCCGAATTCCGCGGCGACCTGCGCCAGCGCCGCGATGCCCGGGCTGTACACCCCGTCGTCATTTGCAACCAGTATGCGCATGGCGTGCTCCGCGCGGCAGTCGAGTCATGAATTTTGGCCCCGATTTGCTGTCGTAGTTCCGTCCATGCGCGTCACATTGATCCACAACCCGAATGCCGGCGATGACACGCAGCCCACGGTCGGGCAGCTCGTCGCGTTGATACGCGAGGCCGGGCACAAGGTACGGTGGCAGTCCGTCAAGGAGAAGGGGTGGGCCAGGGTATTGAGGAAGAGGTCCGATCTCATCGCTGTCGCGGGCGGCGATGGAACGGTGGGCAGAGTAGCCCGGCGCGTCGTCGGGCGCGGTGTTCCGATCACCGTGCTCCCGATGGGCACAGCCAACAACATCTCGAAGACGCTCGGCATGGCAGGCAGGCCGGTGCATCAGCTCATCAGGGAGTGGGAGGAAGCGCGCCACCTGAAATTCGACGCCGGCGTCGCAAAAGGGCCGTGGGGCACGCGGTATTTCATCGAAGGCGTCGGCCTGGGGTTGTTCGCCCGGACGCTACCCGAGATCAGGAAGAACAAGACCATGGCGCATTTGAGCGATGCCGAGGTCAAGGTGACGTACGCGCTGCAGATGCTGCGCGACAAGCTGGAAGATCTCAGCCCTCGAACGGTGACTGCAACTCTGGACGGACGAGATATCTCGGGAAAATATCTCATGCTGGAAGCCATGAACACGCGCTATATCGGCCCCAACCTGCTTCTCGCGCCCGATGTTCCCCACTCCAGCGGTCGGCTGGATATCGTGTTCGTGCAGGAGAAGGACAGAAAGAAGCTGGCGCGGTTCCTTGCGACGTGGCAGCAGGGCAAGATGTGGCCCTCGGGACTGGGCATAGGCCGGGGCAAGCGGCTGACCATCGAGTGGACCGGCTTTCCGATCCACCTCGACGACAAGCTGTGGCCGAAGAAGGGGAAATCCGGGTTCAAACCTCCTGCTACGATGGAAATTGGAGTAGAGCGCGCCGCTTTGGAGTTCCTTGTGCCCGCGCCGCACGCAGTCCGGCACAGGTAACTTTCGTCGAAGCGCGCGACGGCCCGGCGTCCGACAGCGAGCCTACCTCGCGCTTGCCCACGCGTAGAGCGCCGCAATCCACGCCGCGAGATAGATGCCGGTCCGGACGTGATGCAGCGATATCCAGCGCGAAGCCGTCGTATCCACCTGCGAGGGGCGCAGTCCATGGTTCTGCAGCCGGTCCATGGTCGGCATGAAATAGGCGAACGTGGCGATGCGCTCGGTCACCACGACTGCTACCGCACCCAGCCACAGCTCCCTTCTGGGGCTGGCGGAGTACCAGGCCGCGACGAGGTTTGCAACCGTAAGCAGCGTGAGCGGCACAGTGGTCAGAAACGCCCAAAATCTGTGATCTGGATCGGTCCTCCGCGCGGCCTCCGCGTCCCAGTGCGGGACGCCGCCGGCAGGAACAGGCGTCCACTGCGGAATTACGACCCTCGCCTCGTACACCCCCGCGCCAAACGCGGTCCCGAGGTAAAGAATGAACAGCCACAGCAGAATTTCGTTGAGGTAGTACGCCATGTGGTGTCTCCATATGCAGACAGGAAACGGGCACCCATGGAAGCTTAGAAAGCCCGGTGCGGGGATTGTTTCGCCCCTTTTTCTCTATTGGCTGCGGTAGAGCGCGGCGGCCTTGATGACCGGCAGCCACTTGTCCGTTTCGGACCTGATGAAAGCCGCGAACTGCTCGGGTGTGCTCGCCACCGGCTCGGCGCCGATGGAGCTCAGGCGTTCCCGCAATTCCGGCGACATCAGATGTCGCGCGCTTTCGTGGCTCACCTTCTGGACGATATCCGCCGGCGTACCGGCCGGAGCGACCATTGCGCTCCACCCGGTCACCACGAACTTTGGGAAGCCGGATTCGATCATCGTCGGGGTGTCGGGGTAGGCGTTCGCGCGCTTTTCGCCGCACGTCGCGAGCAGGCGCAAGGTGCCGCTCCGCACGTGGGCGGCGACGCCCGGCGCGGTAGTGAATGCGAGCGCGACGTGGCCGGCGATGAGGTCGGTTACGGAAGGGGTCTCGCCCTTGTATGGCACGTGCACCAGCTTCAGCCGCGCCTCTATGCCCAGCAGCTCGCCGGCAAGATGAGTCAGATTGCCGATTCCAAACGATCCGTAGTTCAGATCGCCGGGTCGCGATTTGCCCAGTGCGATCAGCTCTTTAACGGAGCGCGCCGGGAGATGCGGGTTCACCACCAGCACGATGGTGTTGGTCACCAGCTGCGTGATGGGCGCGAAGTCGCGGAAGCTGTCGTAGGGCAGCGACTTGTAGACATTTGGGTTGACCGTGAGCACCGACGTGAAAGCAGCGCCCAGCGTGTAGCCGTCGGGCTTGGCCTTGGCGGTCTGCTCCATGCCGATGATGCCGTTCGCGCCCGGCCGGTTATCGACGACGATCTGCTGGCCCCAGGTCTCGGTGAGCTTGTTGGCAACGGCGCGCACGGTGATATCCAGGCCGCCGCCGGCGGCCTGAGGAACGATGATGCGCACCGCTCGATTGGGGTACGGCTGAGCAGCGGCCGCGCCGCAAAACAGCGAGAGGGCCGCCGCTGCGCCAAGGAGGAAGGAGGAAGGAGGAAGGGGGAAAAATTTCACTCGTCACCCCGTATCGCCGGTCGCCGTCCTCAGGCCGCTGCGGGCGCGCGGACTTTCCTGTCCTCCACTCTCAGGATGTCCATCAGTCTGCGCGTCGACCTCAGCTCTTCCAGCCGGGCAACGGTGGCTATGACTTCCTCGACGTGTGCGACGGGGAGCCTGCCTCTCGCGTAGATGCGGAACTTCTCCTCGATTTGCGCGCGCGTGAGCGGATTTTCGGGCGAGCCCTTGGAATGCTCGCAGCGCACCGATAACGTCCTGCCGTCGGTCGTTTCCGCCTCCACCGCAGCCTGCACCCCGGTGAGAGTCGCATCGAGCTTCACCTCCACCTGCTCTGCCGCATACCGCTTGAGCTTTGCATCGTCATAACGCGCCGGCTCGAATTGCGCCAAGGTGAGTGCCTGGTCGTCCAGGATCGCCGCCACGACGTAGTGTATCGAGAGCAGCGCCTCGAACTTGCCCTTGTAGCGGGGAAAGATCCCATGCATGTCGTAGATGGTCTTGGGCAGGGACACTTTCACTTTCTTCACCTGGTCGATGTCCACGCGGTATTTTTCGAGGAGATCGAACATCGCCGTGACCATGCCCTGGATGCCCGAGGCACAGGGCCACAGCCGCAGCGCAATCTGCTCGAGCTCCCAGCGCCTGCCCAGGTCCGCGATCGCGGCTTCGGGCTTCCCGCCGTTCGAATAGGTGTTGTAGAGCCCTCCGTCCGCGGCGGTGAGGAACTCGCGGGTTGCGACGAACTCCTGCTGGGCCAGCAGCGCAGCCATCAGGCCCGAAAGCGCGCCGCGGCACTGGTGGAACTTGACGGTCGGCGTGCCCCACGCGGCAAACGTCCCGGCGGCCTGGCTGCCCGCGAGGCCGTACGCCCGCGCCATCGTGTCCGCGTCGAAGCCGAGGAGCCGCCCGGCTGCTGCAGCTGCCCCGAATGGGCCGATGATGCCCGGCCCGTGCCAGCCTCTCGCGCGCGCCGTCGGAAAATCCCAGCCGAGCCCGACCCGGGTCGCCGTCTCGCAGCCGGCGGCGAGCGCGACCAGCAGGTCGCGGCCTGGGAGTGCGTCCCGCTCGGCGAGCGCAATCGCCGGCGGCACGACTTCGGGCGTGATGTGAGTCAGGGTGGGACGATGTACGTCGCACATGGTGACCGCGGTAACCAGATAGCCGTTCAACACGGTCGCACCGGCGAGCGACAAGCGGTCGCCGCCGATCACGCTGCTCTCCTTCGACTGGGCGAGAGCGGTGGCAAGCGCTGCAACCTGGTGCGTCTCCTCTCCCCGGTCGCCCGCCACGGCGCACGCCAGGGCGTCGAGCAGCAGGTTCTTGCAGTGCTCGCGGGCGGACTGCGGGATCTGGTCGTAGTCCAGGGTTGCTGCGAAGCGGGCGAGCGCCCGGGTGACTTCCTGTTCCATGACGTTTCCTTCACATCTCCATCGATGCACGATGATAGCGGTACCCCGAGGGTCAGTCATGGGGCGCCGCATTGCGCAATGAACCATATGTGGACTTGCCGATGCCGTTTGTTTAGGATTTCCGCACCGCCCGCGCTGCCGTGATGGCGCGGGCACCGGCAGGCGTATCTCGCTCGCAGCTGGAGGAGGCATCGCCCGGAACGATACAGGCATCGCACGAACCGCAATAGGAGGAGAACATGGCTTCAGGAAAGATTACCCGCCGCCGCCTGCTCAAGGCGACCGCAGCGGGGCTCGCAACGGGAATAGTCGGACCCCACATCCGCACGGCGCATGCCGCGGGCAGCTTGAGCGTCGGCTTCTGGGACCACTGGGTGCCCACCGCCAACCAGGTGCTCACGAAACTGTGCAACGACTGGGCCGCCAAGGAAAAAGTCGACATCAAGATCGACTACATTCCGTCGCAGGGACAGAAGAACCTGCTGACGATCGCCGCCGAATCGCAGGCGAGGTCCGGCCACGACATACTCGCGATGCCGAACTGGTGGGCCGCGGACAAGGCGAACGTGCTCGAGCCCGTCGACGATGTCATGAAGGTGCTGCTCGAGAAGAACGGCGCGGTCTCGCCGCTGATCGAGTACCTGGCCAGGCAGAATGGCCACTGGATCGCGGTGCCCGCCACGCCGGGGAGCCAGATCAAGGGGCCGTGTGCCCGCATCGATCTCTTCAAGCAGCACGTCGGCCTGGACGTCACCAAGATGTATCCCGCCGGCGCACCGCCTGACAAGACGCTGTCGGACAACTGGACCTGGGACACGTTCCTGTCGGCGGCCGAGAAGTGCCACAAGGCGGGCTTTCCCTTCGGGATCGGCGTCGGTCAGACGGCCGACTCGGTGGACACGATGGGCGCGATCTTCGCTTCGTACGGCGCGGAGCTCATCGATGCGAAGGGCAACATCACGGTCAAGTCGGACGCGGTCAGGCAGGCGCTCGAATACGCGAGAAAGCTGGTGCGCTTCCTGCCTCCGGACGTGTTCGCCTGGGATGACGCCTCCAACAACAAGTGGCTCATCGCCGGCAAGGGCGCGCTCATCATGAACCCGCCGAGCGCATGGGCGGTCGCCAAGCGCGACGCTCCTAAAGTCGCCGAGCAGCTGTGGACCTTCCCCTCGCCGCGCGGGCCCAAGGGGCGCTACGACCCCTACATCCCCTACTTCTGGGGCACCTGGAACTTTTCCAAGAACAAGTCGGCGGCGAAGAGCCTGCTCCTGCACCTCTCCGAGCGCTCCGCGGTCGAGAAGATGGTCTGGGCGAGCCAGGGCTACGACATCCCGTCGTTCGCCAAGCTGCACGACTTCAGGACGTGGTCCGAGGAAGGGCCCCCGAAGGGCACGTTGTACAACTACGCGCCCAAGCCCGGCCAGATCCTGCACATGTCGGGATACCCCGCGCCGGTGAAGATCGGGGCGCAGGTGTACACCCAGGCGATCGTGACCAAGATAGTCGCGAAGTGCACGCAGGGCGGGGATTCCGTCGACAAGGCGATCAGCTGGGCGTATTCGGAGCTGGAAGGGTTCATGCGCGCCTGATTCCCGCGCGAGCACGGGAAGGCGATGGACGGCTCCTCGATCGGCGCAGCGCGCCTGCCGGCTACCGGCGGGCGCGCGACCTTGCGCGTGTTCGCGCGGCGCAGGTCGACCATCGCCTTTCTCATGGCACTGCCGCTCATCCTGATCATCGCGGCCCTGGTGATCTATCCCGCGTTCTACTCGATCCACCTCGCGACGCTCAACAAGTCGATGGAGCGCTTCGTCGGCCTCGACAACTTTGCGTTCCTGTTCAGGCGCGACACCTTCTGGATGGTGGTGCGGCAGTCGGTGGTGTTCGCCGTGAGCGCGGTCGTGTTCAAGGCCCTGATCGGCTTCTGCGTCGCGCATTTCGTGCACAACGTGCCGTCGAAGGGGCAGCGCAAGTGGCGCGGCATGCTCCTCGTGCCGTGGGTGATTCCGCCTGCCATGAGCACGCTCGCGTGGCTGTGGCTCTTCGATCCGTCGTACAGCGCGTTCAACTGGCTCTTCGAGCGCGTCGGCATCCCCCCGGTGAGCTGGCTCGGCGATCCGAACTGGGCGCGCTTCGCGGTGATCCTGGTGAACGTGTGGTTCGGCGCGCCGTTTTTCATGATCATGTATCTCGCCGCGCTGAAGTCGGTTCCCGGCGAGCTCTACGAGGCGGCGGACATCGACGGCGCCAACTGGTGGCAGAAGCTCTGGTACGTCACCTTGCCGATGATGAAGAACATCATCGCGATCACCGTGCTCTTCTCGCTGATCGTCACCTTCGCCAATTTCGACATCGTCCGCGTGCTGACGTCGGGCGGCCCTGTGGACCAGACGCACGTCTTCGCGACCTGGGCCTTCAAGCTCGGCATCGAGGGCAATGACATCCCGCTCGGGGCGTCGGTCTCGCTCTTTATGTTCCCGATACTGGCGATCGCCGCCATCTTCATACTGCGCGGCGTGATGCGGCGCGCGAAAGAGGCGTGAGATGACCGCTGCGCTCGCACAGCCGGTTCCCGCCGCGCGCGCCAGCATGCGGCGCGACCGCCGCCGCACCCTCGTCCTGTCGTATTTCTTCCTCGTCGTCTTCGTGATCTTCTTCCTGACGCCGCCGGTGTACATGCTGATCACGTCGCTCAAGACCAACGCGGAGATCTCGACGGCTATCTCTCCCTGGTGGATATTCTCCCCGACGCTTTCGAACTACGTCGAGCTGCTGACCTCGCCCACCTATCTCACGTTCTTCCGGAACTCCGCGGTCGTGTCGGTGCTGGTCGTGCTGATAACGATGGCCATCAGCATACCCGCGGCGTTCGCGCTGTCGCGCATGCGCTTCTGGGGGTCCGCCACGCTCGCCACGGGCGTGTTCCTCACCTACCTCGTGCCCGAGACGCTGCTCTTCATCCCCCTCTTCAAGATCTTCGTGCTGGTGCACGAGACGACCGGCATCGAGCTCATCAACCACTGGTGGGTGCTGGTCATCCTTTACCCGACGCTCACCGTGCCGTTCTGCACCTGGATCATGATAGGCTACTTCGCCAGCATCCCCAAGGAGCTCGACGAGGCGGCGCTGATCGACGGCGCGAGCTACATCCAGATCCTGACCAGGGTCTTCATGCCAGTGGCGCTGCCCGGGATCATCGCCGCCACCATCTTTGCTTTCACCGTGTCCTGGGCGCAGTTCCTCTACCCGCTGGCCTTCACCACTTCCCAGGACCAGCTCGTGCTGCCGGTGGGCATCATCACGACGCTCGTCCGCGGAGACGTTTTCACGTGGGGGCAGATCATGACCGGCGCGCTGCTCGGCGCCGCGCCGCCGCTTATCATCTACGCGTTCCTGATGGATTACTACATCGCCGGCCTCACGGCCGGTGCCACCAAGGGTTAACCATGGCGCAGGTCACGCTACGCAAGCTGGAAAAAAATTACGAGGAGACACCCGCCGTGCGCGGAATAGACCTCGACATTTCCGACAAGGAATTCGTCGTGCTCGTCGGGCCGTCGGGATGCGGGAAGAGCACCACGCTGCGCATGATCGCGGGACTCGAGGACATCAGCGCTGGCGAGATACTGATCGGCGGCGAGGTGGTGAACGACATGCCGCCCAAGGACCGCGATATCGCCATGGTGTTCCAGAACTACGCGCTCTACCCGCATATGACCGTCTACGAGAACATGTCCTTCGGCCTGCGCCTGAAGAAGGTGGCGAAGGACGAGATCGCGAGGCGGGTCCAGAACGCGGCGCGCATCCTCGACATCAGCGAGCTCCTGCAGAGGAAGCCCAAGCAGCTCTCCGGCGGCCAGCGCCAGCGCGTCGCCATGGGACGCGCCATCGTGCGCGATCCGAAGGTGTTCCTGTTCGACGAGCCCCTCTCCAACCTGGACGCGAAGCTGCGCGTGCAGATGCGCACCGAGATCAAGAAGGTGCACCGGCAGGTGAGGACCACCACCGTATACGTGACCCACGACCAGGTCGAGGCGATGACCCTGGCGGACCGCGTCGTCGTCATGAACGCGGGCCGTATCGAGCAGGTCGGCACGCCCCACGACCTCTACCACGCGCCGGCCACCCGTTTCGTCGCGGGCTTCATCGGCTCGCCGGCGATGAATTTCATCCCATGCGTGCTCGACGCTGCGGCCGACGGGCTACTCGCGCGGCTGTCCCGTGAGATCGCGTTCCCGATCCCTCCGGAGAGAACCGCCCGCTACCGCCCGCACGTCGACCGCACGGGGCTCCTCTTCGGGCTGCGGCCCGAGCACATCCTCGAGCAGCGGCCGCACATGGAGCCGAACCAGCACGCGTTCGACGTTCCGCTCGACGTCACGGAGCCCATGGGCATGGAGACGCTGGTGCATTTCACGGTAGACGGCTCGCAGGTCTGCGGGCGGGTGAACCCGGCCGCGGGCGCCCGCGAAGGACGCAGCATGAGGCTCGTCGCCGATCTCAACCACATGCACCTCATCGACGGGCAGAGCGGGCAGGTGCTCTAGATCGGGAAGCAGCCGTCCCCGTGAAGAGGGGGGGTGCGGCGGTGGAAAATCATCGGAATGCGCGGTAACGTCACGCGCATGCCGATCAACATTGCAGCGCTCAAGGCATGGGTCGGCCGGCAGGAAGCGGCCGGCGACGTGCTCGCACCCTTCCAGGCCAACGCCCTCGCGGCGACCCTCGATCGCGACGAGACGTATCCGGCCGGCGCGCCGCTCCCGCCGCTGTGGAACTGGGTCTACCTGAACGAGCTCTTCAAGACCTCCGAGCTGGCCGACAATGGCCACGGCACGCTCGGCGGCTTCATGCCGCCCATCCCGCTGCCGCGTCGCATGTGGGCCGGGGGCCGCTTTACCTTCAAGCGGCCGCTGAGAATCGGGCAGGCAGCCCGGCGCGTGTCGACGGTCGCCGATCTCACGGCGAAGGAGGGCGACAGCGGCGAGCTGGTCTTCCTGCTACTCCGCCACGAAATCTCCGGTCCCGACGGAACGGCGATCACCGAGGAGCAGGACATCGTGTACCGCGCGCCGCCGCGCACCAGCGAGCCGCCGGCGCGGGTTCGCCGCGCCGCGGACAAGGCCTTATGGCGCCGTGAGATCGCGCTGAACGAAGTCCAGCTCTTCCGTTACTCGGCGCTCATCTTCAATGCCCACCGCATTCACTACGACGAGCCGTACTGCCGGCGCGAAGGCTACCCAGGGCTCGTCGTCCACGGGCCGCTCCTTGCGACCTTGCTCGCCGACCTGGTGCGCCGGAACACGGACAGGCCCATGACCGCCTTCCGCTACCGGGCGGTGCGGCCGCTGTTCCTTCCATCCCCGTGCATTGCGTGCGGCGTCCCGAAAGGCAACACAGTGGAGCTGTGGGCCGAAGACGAGGACGGAGCGCTGATAATGGAAGCGCGGGCCGAGCTGTCTAGACCGTGAATGCAAGGACGCGGCTGTTCACCGCCCGTCTGGTGCGCTAGATTGCCCGCTGTCGCTCGTCAGTCATCAGTCGTCACGCAGCTCAACAGAAAGGGAGACCCTTCATGATCCGAGTCTTTGCAGCCCTCGCTTTGCTCGTCGCGTCCGCCGCGCACGCCCAGACGGTGGACGGCACGCTGAAGAGAATCCTGAGCGCACAAGCGATCACCATCGCCTACCGCACTGACGCCCTGCCGTTTTCCTACGCGGGCGACGGCAAGCAGCCGGCGGGCTATACCGTCGAGCTGTGCAAGCGGGTGGTGGCCAGCCTCGAGCGGCAGCTGAAGATCCTGGCGCTGCAGATGAAGTGGGTCCCCGCGACGTCGCAGAACCGCCTCGAGCTCGTGAGCAAGGGGCAGGCGGACATGGAGTGCGGGTCCACGACGGTCACGCTGTCGCGCATGGCCGAGGTCGATTTCTCGAGCCACGTGTTCGTCGATACAACCGGCGTGATCGCACGCGCCGCCGTTGCGGCGAAATCGTTCAAGGACCTTGCCGGCAAGCGCATCGCAGTGATCGGCGGTACGACCAATCAGCGGGCGATCGAGACGGCGCTGAAGAAATCCGGCATTACGGCCGATGTGGTGCTCGTGAAGAGCCGCGACGAGGCGGTAGCCGCGCTGGAGTCCGGGTCGATCGATGCCTTCGCGAGCGACAAGATACTGCTGCTCGGGCTCGGGCCCAAGATGAAGGATCCGTCCCGGTATGCGCTCCTGCCCGAGGATCTGTCGTTCGAGCCGTACGCGATCGTCCTGCCGCGAGGCGACGCGGGCTTTCGCCTCGCCGTGAACCGGGCGCTGTCGGAGATCTACCGCAGCGACGAGATCGTGGAGATTTTCCGGCGCGCCTTCGGAGCCGAGGCCGAGCCGACGCCTGTGCTGATCCTGATGTACGGGCTCGCCGCCTATCAGGACTAGGTTCGCTGAGCCCGACGCCTGCCCGCCGGCCGTCCCATGAGCATCGCGCGCGACGTTCTGCTGGCGCTCGGCGCCATGCTCGTTGTGGGCGCCCTGTCGGCGGCCGAGCGTTACCCGGTGCGACCGGTCCGTCTGGTCCTGTCGTTCGGTTCGGGCGGCGGAGACGACGCTGCGGGACGGATCATCGCGAGCAAGTTCAGCGCGGCCCTGGGCCAGCGTGTCGCAGTGGAGACGAAGGGGGGAGCGGCCGGCATCGACGGTACGCTGGCCGTGATCAAGTCGGAGCCGAACGGCTACACACTGCTGCTGGGCCGCACGGACTCACTGGCGATGACGCCGCACCTGTACCCGGCCGCGGGATACGACCCACGTCGCGATCTTGCGCCGGTCGGGCTGATCGGACGCGTGCCGCTGCTGATGGTGGTGCACCAACGGGCGCCAATGAAAGCCGCGAAGCACTTCATCGATCTCGCGCGCATCGCGCCGGGCAAGCTCAACTACGGGTCGGGCGGGGCCGGTTCCGATTCACACCTCGTCGGAGAATTGTTCGCATACGCATCCGGCATCAAGGTTACTCATCTGCCGTACAGCGATACCGCGCAGGCGGTAGCCGGTCTTCTTTCTAAAGAGGTGGACGTAGTCTTCAGCGTCTTGCCGCCGATCCGCGGCTATATCGAGAGCGGAACTCTGCGCGCCCTGGCTGTCACCAGCCCTGACCGCGTGCCAGTGTTGCCCGGTGTGCCGACGACGGCGGAAGCAGGACTCGCTGGTTTCGAGGCGGTGCTCATCTATGGTCTCGCCGGCCCGGCGGGCATGCCGCCCACCGTCATCGACAGGCTCAACAAACGGCTGAACGCGTTGTTGCAGGCGGACGACGTAAGGCAACTGTTCGTCAAGGATGGGATCACGCCGCTTTCGGGCGCGCCCGGAACCTATGCGACCGTGATCGCGGCGGACTACGAGAAATGGGGCGAGGTGGTGCGCAGGTCCGGAGCCAGGATCGAATGACAATCCGCGGCTGCGCGGCTCCCGGCTTTCCATGACACGCAGGCATTGTTGCTAGAATCGAGGAGCGCAAGCGGAACGCAGATCCAAGGAGTCCACATGACGTTGAAGCTCAAAGGCGTGATGCAAAGCCCGGTGACCCCGCTCAAGGAGGATTTCAGCCCGGACCTCGAGACGTTCGAGAAGCTGCTGGACTTCCACGTGCGCACCGGCGCCACCGCGATATCCTGGCCCCATCATAAAGGCGAGTCGCTTAACCTCACGATCGAAGAACGCAAGGCGTTCGCCGAGGTCGCGGTCAAGGTGGTCAACAAGCGCATACCGGTCTCGATCCACGTCAGCGCGCTGGCGGTGGAAGACTCGATGGAGCTTGCGCGCCACGCCGAGAAGATCGGTGCGGACGCGATCATCGCGATCACGCCCTATTTCTGGAACCCATCCAAGGAGGCGATCTACGATTACTTCGTGCGGCTCGGCACGACGATAGCCCTGCCGCTGATCGCGTATAACTCGCCGAGCTATCTCGACGGCGTGGAGTTCGACGGCGAGCTGGTGCGGCGGCTGATCGAGCGGCTCCCCAACTTCATCGGCATGAAGGAGGCGAGCTTCAACAGCGAGAAGTTTCTCGAGATCTCCCGCGTTGCGCTCGCGCTGCGGCCGGATTTTGCGATGATCTCGGGCGTGGAGTTCCTCGCGCCCGCCATTCCTCTCGGAGGAAAAGGATCCTATTCGTCGGCGGGCGCAATCTGCCCCAATCTCTGCATCGAGCTCTATGAGGCCTGCGTCGCGGGCAAGAGCGTGCTCGCGCGCGAGCTCCAGTTCAAGCTATCGCGGCTGTGGGACCTCTTCCGCGACCAGTATCCGTCCTCTCTGAAGGGCGGCATGGTGCTGATGGGGCGACCGGTCGGGCCGACGCGCCCGCCGCTCCCCACCGCGACCAGGGAACGCCAGGTGTACATCGGCCGCCAGCTCGAGGCGCTGGGGATCATGCAGACGGAGCCCCATGGGTGGTGACGCTCGAGGGTTAAGGATGAGGGATGAGGGATGAGGGATGAGGGAAAGAACGGCTGACAAGCAGGAAGAGGTCAGGTCATCCCTCCGCCCTCATCCTTTGAGATTCGGTAGTAAGGCCCACCAAAAATAGAGATCAATCGAATGGGCAATTTCGTTCCGGGCCTGGTTCATACCCCAGTCACCCCGTTCACGCGCGACCGCGCGATCGACTGGGAGACGTGCGCAAAGCTGATCGAATTTCATCTCGCGCATGGCGCAGAAGCGCTCGCGCTGCCCATGCACGTCGGCGAGTCGGTGAGCCTATCGGACGCGGAGCAGCGCAAGCTGCTGAGCTACACCATCGATCGGGTGAAGGGACGGGTGCCGGTCATCGCGCATGTGAGCGATTCGGGAACCGCCATCGCAGTCGCGCGCGCGGTGAACGCTCAACAGGCGGGCGCCGCGGCGGTCGTCATGACGACCCCGTACTACTGGACGCCGCCCGCCGCGATGCTGCTGGAGCACTTCGCGCAGGTGGGCGCGGCCGTCGGCATTCCGCTCTTCATCTGGTTCACGCCGGACGAGCAACCGGGCCCCAAGGTTACGACCGAGCTGGTGCTCAAGCTGATCGAGCGTCTGGAGAATTTTGCGGGCGTCGTCGACGACAGCCTGGACTGGCAGTTCCAGATCAACGTGCTCTCCAATGCGCAGCCCGCACGGCCCGACTTTCAGCTCCTGTCGGGCAACGAGTACATGGTGTCGGCGGGGGCGAACGGGGCGACCGGCATGTTCTCCGCGCTGTCCGGGGTGGCCCCGGCGCTGGTGCGGCGGTTATACGACATCTGCCGCACCGAGCGCTACTTTGAAGCGCGAGCGGCGCAGGAACAGGTCGCCGTGCTGCGCCAGGCCGTGAAGCGCGCCGGATTCGCGGGACTGAAATCGGCGTTGAGGGCGATGGGGCGCGATTGCGGCGATCCGCGCCCGCCTCACGACGTGCTGCGCGAAGTGGACCACGGCGCGCTGGCGGACGGGCTCAACGCCATGCCGGCGCTCGAGGCGGAGCCGCGGGGCTGGTAAGGGTTCGAGGACCCGGGCATGGCGGCGAGTACCGGGCGGGCCTCGTGCGGGTGCCCTGCACCCGCGATCGAGCCGTCGCGATGTTCAGCGCACGAACAGACGTCCCCGCGCGCAACCACCATCGGGAGGTAGCATGAGCATCGAGGCCCACGAGGTCAACTTCCGGCAAACGCCCAAGCGGCAGCAGTTCCGCGACCTCATCGGGAAATAATGGGTGGAACCGCCGCTCGCGGAGCATTTCGAGCCGATCACGCAGGACCGCATCTAACTGCACGGATCACAACAAGGAGCAGAGCATGGCCGATCGTGGACTATGGGTAACCTGGTATGACCTGCCTGCGGAAGGACGGGATGCGCATCTCGCATGGCTGCACGGAACCTATATGCCGAAGATGCTGAAAAAGCCCGGCTTCCTGCACGCGGCGCACTATGCTAACGCGAAGGTTCCGCCCAGCCCGATCCTGCGCCACACGATGGAGGCATCCGTCCCGACCGGAAATGATTACATCCTCTTCTTCGGAGCCGAGACTCCCCACGCCTTCACCAGAGGCTGGCAATCGTTTGCCAAGGGTACCGCGACCAGACTCGAGGAAGGATTGAGCGCCGAAGACCGCAAGATGCTCGCGATGCGCGTCGGTGAGCGCGTGGCCTTTCTCACTGAAGAAGCCAGAGGGTCGGGGCCGGAAGCGAAAGCACGTCAAGGCGAGTACACGCTGGCGCCGTGCATACAGATCGGCAGCTTCAACGCGCCCGGCTGCGAGGACGAGCTGATGTCGTGGTACGGCGACTGGCGCATACCGGCGCTCTCCAGGCTCCCCGGCTGCGTTGCGATCCGCAAGATGGTGTCGGCTTCGGGATGGGCCAAGCACGTCGTGCTCTATGAGTTCAGCTCGCTCGAGGCCCGGGCCGAAAACATGCCCAAGGTCGCGACGATCTATCCGGAGGAGCGCAAGTGGTCCGATGGCTTCACGCCCAAGCTGCTTCACGCTCCGCAATCGCCGGTGGTGGGCCGCAGGCTGTGGCCTGCGACAGGATAGGATGAGCCGCCGGGGTCACGTGCTGTCGGCGTTCATCGCCGGTTAAATGGATTTTTGGAGGCGTGCTCATATGGCAGAGAAGGACAGGCTCGCGGGAAAGGTCGTGATCGTCACCGCGGCCGGACAGGGACTGGGAGAGGCGATCGCCAAGCTGTTCGCGGCCGAGGGCGCCGCCGTGGGAGTCACCGATATCAACCTGGCCGAGGCCGGGCGCGTCGGGAAGGAGATCGAGGCCGCCGGCGGGAAGGCGCTCGTGCTCCAGGTCGACGCAACGCGCGCGCAGGAGGTGAAGGACATGGTGCGCAAGGTGGTCGAACGCTGGCAGGGCGTGGACATACTGGTAAACGCCGCCGGAGGCTTCCACCGCTTCGCCCCGATCACCGAGATCCCGGAAGAAGAGTGGGATCGCGTCATCACGATCAACCTCAAGACCACCTTTCTCTGCTCCCAGGCGGTCGCTCCGGTCATGATGGAACGCAAGAGAGGCCGCATCATCAACATCGCCTCCGGCGCCGGCATCGCCCCCAATCCGCATGCCCCCACCTATCTGCCCTACGCGGCCGGCAAGGCGGGCGTGATCGGCTTTACCAAGGTGCTCGCCCGCGACCTCGGCGTCTACGGCATCACGGTGAATGCGATCGCGCCGGGGACGACGCTCACGCCGCGGGTGAAAAAAGTGCGCGACGCGGCCAGCATCGAGAAGCTCATCGCAACGAACCCGATGCGGGCGCTGGTCGAGCCGGTCGATACGGCTGAAGCGGCGCTGTTTCTCGCTTCGGATGCGAGCCGCCTCATCACCGGCGTTACCCTCAACGTCAATGCGGGCAACCTCATTTTGTGACCGGCAACCACTGACTGACGACCAGCTCGGCGAGTGAAATCCTTCCTCCTTCCTCCTTCCGCCTTCTGCCTTGGGGCGGCAGCAGGATTGGCGCTGTTCTGCGTCACAACTGCTGCGCAGCCCTATCCTGGCCGGCCGATCCGGCTGCTGGTCCCGCAGCCGGCCGGGGGCACGATGGACTCCAATGCGCGCGTCCTAGCGCCGTTGCTCGAGCAGGCGCTGGGCCAGAACGTGATCGTCGACAACCGCGGCGGCGCCAATGGCATCATCGCCGCTGAATTCGTTGCCCGGGCGTCGCCGGACGGCCATACCCTGCTCTACACCTCGAATTCCTTTCTCAACAACCAGCTTGCTCAGAGGAAGCTGCCGTACCACGTGCTGCGGGACTTCGCGCCGGTCACCACTATCGGCAAGCTTCCGGGCTATCTCGTGCTCGTAAATCCGCAGCTGCCCGTGAAATCGGTGCGGGAGCTGGTCGAGCTGAGCAGGACCCGGGACCCGGTTCGCTACGGTTCGGGCGGCATCGGCAACGCGCAGCATCTGCTGGGCGAGCTCATCAACGTGCGCGCCGGAGCGAAGATGCTCCACGTCCCCTACAAGGGTTTCGCGCCCATGATCACCGCGCTTGTCGGCAACGAAGTCCAGGTCGCTTTCGGCGCGCCCACTACGGTGATCCAGCACGTCAAGGCGGGAAGGTTGCGGACGATTGCCTATACCGCGGCGAAACGGTGGGCAGTGATGCCCGACGTGCCGACGGTCTCCGAAACCATACCCGGATTCGTGTTCGAGGCTGCGTGGCACGGGATGTTTGCGCCGGCGGCGACGCCCGCTGCCCTCGTGGCGCGAGTGCAGACCGAGGTTGCGAAAGCCCTGCAGATGCCCCGCATGCGCGAGCACCTGGAAAGCGGCGGCTACGTCGTGGTAGGCGATACGCCGGCAGAGTTCAGGCGCTTTCTGGAGTCGGACCTCAGGACGCTGACCGAGCTCTTTCGCATTGCGAAGATCGAGCCGGAATGATTAGAACCTAGTGAACAGTGATCGGTGATCGGTGGGCACGGACCGCGGAATCTGGATTACGTGGTATGACGTGGACGAAATCGGACGCGATGATTACCTCCGGTGGGTCCACGATACATACATGCCGGCGCTCGCGCGGATGCCCGGCGTCTTGTGGGCGGCGCATTACGCTTCCGTGCCGAAGGGCGCACGACGGGCATCGGCGCGGGAGAACGCGGTGCGGCGGACGGACGACCCCGCTGTTGCGACTGGCAGCCAATACATCCTCCTCGCCGGTGCGGAGCACGCCCACGTATTCGGCAACCCGTCCCCGAGCGAGCTCCACGCCACTCTGCCGGACGAGGGCCGGAAGATGCTTGCCGCGCGGTCTGGAGTGCGCATCAATATCATGGTCGAAGCCGGCCGCATCGACGGCCCGGAAGCGCAAGGGTATCGGCACGGCATGGCGCCTGCCCCGTGCATCCAGCTCGGCAGCTTCAATTGCACTCCGGCCCATGAGGAGGAGGTGCTCGCCTGGTATACGAAATGGCGCATGCCGGCGATGGGGATGACGCCGGGATGTGTCAGGTTCAGAACGCTCGCTTCGGTATGCGGCTGGGCGAAGCATGCAGTGATGTACGAGTTCCTCTCCCTGGAAGCGCGCAACGCGCACTTCGTAACGCACGACGACGAGCACCCGGAGATGAAAGCGGTGTCGGACAGGATGGTGCAGCACCTTACCCATGCGCCCGGCTCGGCCAACGTCGCCGTCAGAACGTGGCCGCCGCTTGCGAAGGCGGAAGGAGGAAGGCGGAAGGAGAAAGGCAGCTAGAGCTAGCAGGATGGGTCCTATTTCTTACTTCCTCCTTCCGCCTTCCGCCTTCATCCTTATGGCGGTGGCGACGCTGGTTTCCATTGCCGCGCCGGCACAAAGCTATCCGGTACGGCCGGTCCGCATCGTTGTGCCGCAAAGTCCG
>DATFWO010000137.1:0-19285 GCA_035259205.1 Burkholderiales bacterium
GGATCTCGAGCACCATACCGCGAGGTCGCGAGGCAAGCCCGCGCCCGTGAGCGCCTCTTCAACTGGTGGCGATGGACAGACGCATAGGGACGCATCAGGTCGGCCGCGCATGCAGCATGGTAAGCTTCAATGCATCATGAATGGAGCGGATGTGCAGTGCCATGCACTTGCATACGCTCAGTTGCGATCGGCGCCCCACACGAGGGAGGAATATGCGCGTTGGGTTCATAGGCTTGGGTACCATGGGCGGCCACATGGCGCTGAACGCGCGCAAGGGCGGCCACGATCTCGTTGTCAACGATCTGCGGCGCGACGCGGCGTCACCCCATCTCGCGGCCGGCTGTGCCTGGGCCGATTCCGCCGAGGGTGTGGCCAAGGATGCGGACGTCGTCCTCACCTCGCTGCCCGGGCCGCGGGACGTGGAATCGGTCGCGGAGGGTCTGTTCAAAGCCATGAAGCCCGGTGCCGCCTGGTTCGACCTTTCCACCAATTCGCCGACGGTGGTCCGACGCCTCAGCGCACGCTTCGCAGCCAGGGGGATACCGATGCTCGATGCCCCGGTGAGCGGCGGTCCGCGGGGGGCGAAGAGCGGCAAGCTGGCGCTGTGGGTCGGCGGCGACAAGGAAGCGTTCGACAAATTTCGAGCCGTCCTCGATGCCATCGGCGACCAGGTGCGCTACATCGGCCCGATCGGCGCTGGCTCGATCGCGAAACTCGTGCACAATGCCGCGGGTTATGCCATGCACTGCGCGGTGGCCGAGGTTTTCACGATGGGCGTGAAGGCCGGGGTCGAGCCACTGGCGTTGTGGTCGGCAATTCGCCAGGGCGCGCTCGGGCGCCAGCGAACCTTCGAGCGCATGGCCAGCCAGTTCCTGCAGGGGAAATTCGAGCCGCCGGATTTCGCGCTCAATCTGGCGTACAAGGACGTGACGCTCGCGACCGAGCTCGCGCGCGAGATCGGCGTGCCGATGCGCCTCACCTCTCTCGCCCACGCTGAAATGTCCGAGGCGATGAACCGGGGCTGGGGCGCCAGGGACTCGCGGGTTTTTCTGCTGCTGCAGGAGGAGCGCGCGAAGGTCGATATCCGGGTCCCCGCGGAGGAAATTCAGAAAGTGCTGGATCAAGAGCGCTGACGAGGGCGGAGCATGGAACTTCCGGAATACGAGGTTTACGCCATCAGGTACGCGCGGCGGGATGCGCGGCGCCACGAGCACTTCGTGGGCGGCGATCCGCACGATGCTCCGATGCCGATGGATTATTTCGTGTGGCTGATCCGCAATGGGGAGCGCTGCATCGTCGTGGACACCGGCTTCACGGCGGAGGTGGCCGCGAGGCGCAAGCGGGAATACATCCGGACGCCGAAAGCGGGGCTGGCGCTGCTGGGTGTGAAGGCGGACGAGGTGCGCGAGGTCGTCATAACGCACATGCACTACGATCATGTCGGCACGTTCTTCGATTTCCCGCAGGCAAGCTTCCATATCCAGGACGACGAGATGAACTTCGTGACGGGGCGACATATGCGCCACGCTCGCTTTGCGCATTCGATAGAGGTCGAGGACGTGGTCGGCATGGTGCGCATCCTGTTCAAAGGGCGCCTGGTATTTCACCGCGGCGCGGACGAGCTGGCGCCCGGCGTCAGCCTGCATCACATCGGCGGGCACACCCCGGGGCTGCAATCGGTGCGGGTGCACACGAAGCGCGGCTGGGTGGTGCTCGCATCGGATGCCACCCATTACTACGAGCACTTCGAAACCGGCCGTTGCTTTCCGTCCATCGTCAACCTGGCCGGAGTGCTCGAGGGTTACGACACGCTGCGCAAGCTGGCGGACTCGCCCCGGCACATCGTTCCGGGACACGATCCACTCGTGCTGGCGCGTTACCCGGCAGTCACCAGGGAGCTCGACGGCATCGCGGTCAGGCTGGACGTCATGCCCAAGGAATAGTGGCTAAAATGGGCTCGCGCGCGCAGCTCAAAGAACAAAACTGACCGAACCCAGCGCTCCCAGCTCCATCGACTCGATCACCGCCTCGCGCTTCGCAATTTTCAGCTTGCCGTCCTCGACGCGCAGATCATAGCGGTAGTGCCCGACGTAGACGCGAATTCCGTCGTTGCGGCGGAAGCGATGGACCGAGAAGTTCGCCTCCACCCTGAGCGCTGCGCCGTTTCGTTCGAGGATGCGCACGTTGGTGATGAGGCGCCGCGTGCGCGAGCGCGGGTCCTCGGCATGGGCGTCCGTTTTCTTGAGGCGCGCGACGCGCGCGCGGATGCGGTTAATATCATCAGCGATGATGAACAGCGTGTCCCTCGGGTCGGCGTCCGGCCGGTCGTTCGAGGGTACCCGGTAGACCGCGTCGGCGGTCATCAGGGCGAGCCAGTCGTCGAGCCGCCAGGCGTCCAGCAGCGCGGCCTCCTCGTAGAGGAAGTCCTCGACCTGCTGGCGGGTGACCCGGTGCGCTTCACTCATGTGAGTCAGTTTCTATCGGGGTCAATCGGCGTTCATCGGCGGTTGCATCAGTTCATTCCATCGCGTCCAGAACGCGCGCAGGTGCATCTCGTCGGTGTTCAACTGTTCCCCCTGCTTCGCGATTCCGCGCGTCACCTCCATCCACGGCACCTCGCGGTAGGTGCTGAGCCCGGCTTGAACCGTCTCGAGCACTTCGATGTCGTCGGGCGTGGCAAAGCCGCCCGGGCCATAGAAAGTGAGGAAGCTGTCGAGGCGCACGGAGCGCGCCACGGCGGATTCTTCCTTCGGCCCCAGCGCCCATGCGAGCACGCGCATGCGATCGGGTGCCAGCGGATAGAAGGTGCGGATGGTCACCGACGAGCCGTCGTTCAGAAACAGGTTCGGAAAGATGAATAGATTGCGGTTGGTGTCCGCAACGCGCGCCGCCCGGTGCTCGCCCAGGCGGGCGACGAGCTCGGCGCGAATACGCTCGATTTCGGGCTTCGCAGCCTCGCCGTAGATCGGTATCCAGCACGCAACCGGCCGGCCGCGGAAATTGACGTTGTCCGTGCAGCCGTGGCCGTTGCCGAGCGCCTTGCAAACCCCGTGGCCGGGCAGGAGGTGGCCTTTCTCGGGTCGCTTCATCTCGACCCCCGAGCTTCTCAGGTAGGAAAGCCAGGAGGCGTGCACGCTGATCAGGTGATAGTCGTCGAAGCTGTTTTCCGCGAGCAGTTTCCAGTTGGCGCGGATGTCGTAGTCCTGCGTGCCGCGGATCACCTCCATCTGACCGGACGGCGACTGGTCGATCACGATGTCGATATATTCCTTGGTGCCGGCGAGGTAGTCCTCCAGCGGCATCGCGCCGGCATCGAAGTTGAGGAATACGAAGCCGCGGTAGCTCGCGACCTTCGCCGGTTCCTTCAGCCCGAAATCGCTCTTCCTGAAGCTCGGCGGATAGGCGTCCTCGCCGGGAACGCCGTCGAGCTCGCCGTCACGGTTGTAGCTCCAGCCGTGATAGAAGCAGATGTGGCTCTTTGCGTTGCCCTCGGTCTCGCGGCATACGATGCTCCCGCGGTGTCGGCAGGTATTGAGAAATACGCGCACGCGGCTCCTGCTGTCGCGGCAGAAGATCACCGGCCGGTCGCACACGATGCGCGTCCTGAAATCACCGGGCGCGGGCACTTCGGACTCGTGTCCGACGTAGATCCAGCACACGTCGAAGATCCGGCGCCGCTCAAGCTCGAGTACCTGCGGATCCACCAGGGTAGCGCGGTTGACCCTGAAGCGCATCGCTTCCGGCTCGTTGATGATCCACTGCCGATCGTTCATATGCCCTAGCGTCGCAAGACTGCAGGATGGTGTCAAATACAGGGGCTGGAGCGCGACACGATCCTATAGAATAAGGTCGCCTTGGAAAGTACTAGCAGCAGGACGCGCTCCCCAATGTTGCCCGTTCAGGTCGTTTCCGTAGTGCGCTTGGTCGTAGCCGGCGCTGCTGTCGCGTGCTGTTCAGGGGCGACGCTCGCGCAGGGTCCAGCAACGTGGCCGCAGCGCAACGTGACGATCATCGTGCCGTTCACGCCCGGCACGAGCGCCGACATCCTTTCGCGCATGCTGGGACCCCGCTTGTCGGAGCGCTGGAAGGTCGCGATCGTCGTGGAGAACCGCGCGGGTGCGACGGGCAATATCGGCGCCGAGCTCGTCGCGAAAGCCGCCCCGGACGGCCATACCCTGCTCATGACCGCAACGGCATTCGGCATGACGCCGGCGATCTACCCGAAGCTCCCGTTCGATGCGGCGAAGAGCTTCACGCCGGTGGTGCTGACCGCGACCAGCGCCGTGGGCCTCATCGTTCATCCTCAGCTGCCCGTCAAGTCGGCGCGCGAGTTCATACAGCTCGCCAAGCGGCGTCCGGGGCAGATGCTCTATTCCTCGCCGGGCAACGGCGGGCCGCAGCACCTCACGATGGAGCTGTTCAAGCTCGAGACCGGCATCGACATCGTCCACGTGCCGTATAAGGGTCTCGCCGGCGCGATGACCGACCTGATGGGCGGGCACGTGCAGGCGATGATCTCGGCGCTGGGATCGGCAGCCCCGTACGTGGCCGGCGGCAGGTTGCGTCTGCTCGCGGTGATGACGGCGGAGCGCTCTCCCGCTTTTCCGGACGTCCCCACGATGAAGGAGCTGGGCCTCGCGAATCTCGAGGTCTACACCTGGTATGGCTTGCTCGGGCCGGCCGGAATGCCTTCGTCCGCCGTTTCCAGAGCCAACGCCGATATCAATGCGCTGCTTCAGTTACCCGAGGTGAGCGAGCAGCTCGCGAAACAGAGCTTGAACGCGGGCGGGGGCCCGCCCGAGCGGCTGGGCGCGCTGGTGAAGAGCGAGCTTGCGCGCTGGCGGCGCGTGGTCACGGCGGCGAAGATCAAGGCGGACTGATGCCAGCCACCAGCCACCACCCGCCAGCTACCAGCCATGAGCCAGGGCGATTTACGATTCAAGCTGGGAGCTGATGGCTGGCAGCTCGCAGCAGACCGAAGGGAGCAATGCCGATGACCCAGATCCTCGACCTCGTTGCGGCCTACCGCATACTCGCGGAGCACAATGTCATCGATGCGTACGGTCACGTGAGCGTGCGCTCCGAGCGCGATCCCAACCGCTATTTCCTCGCCGGGCACATCGCGCCGGAAAACGTCACCGAGGAGAACATCATCGAATACGATCTCGACAGCAACCCGGTGGACGCGCGCGGGCGCGAATCCGTGCGCGAGCGCTTCATACATGGCGAAGTCTTCAAGGCGCGGCCAGAAGTGATATCGGTCGTCCACAGCCATTCCCACACGGTGGTGCCTTTCAGCGTGACCGGCGTGCCGCTGCGTCCCATTTTCCACATGGCCGCGTTCGTGGGTGAAGGCCTGCCCAACTACGAGATTCGCGATTTCCAGAAAGGCACGGACCTGCTGGTGAAGACGCCGTTCCTCGGCCAGGCGCTCGCGAAGACACTCGGCAAGGCGCCGGCCGCCCTGATGCGCGGGCACGGCGCGACGATAGTGGGAGAAAATCTGGCGCGCGCCGTAGGCCGGAGCATCTATCTCGAAATCAGCGCGCGCATGCAGTTGAATGCGATGGCGCTCGCCGGCCCGGGCGGCAAGATCACCTATTTCGACGACGCCGAGGTCCAGGCCTCGAACTCGGTTCAGAACTACAACCGCGCCTGGCCCGCATGGCGGGAGAAGGCCCTCGCCCGCCTCAAGAAATAACCGGCAGCCGCGGTTCCGCCGCGGTTTCTTTTCCGAACAGGTGTAAAACCGTTCGTCGGCGAGCGCGGTTGCAAAGCCCCCGTCCCTGCGCCAGGTTCGCCATCGGCTTCCGGCCAGACTGCTCTCGCTGCATTGCCGACTTCAATCCCGTTTGCTTTTGACATAGGTCAAGAAGGCCGCCCCCCGAAGGCCGTATACGTAGGCTCTTGCGTGCACGTCTCTCGTATACGGAAGGAGGCCGACATGAGAATCTGGTGGCAAAGCAGTACGCCGATTCACCTGCTGCACGACTATCGCAACACGCTCGCCGTGCACCTTGCCGGTGTTAAGCGGCCGGAGACGGAAATCCATATCAACGGAGTCGACGACGGGTCGATGGACCTGCATTACAACGCTGTCGTCGCCATCAACACCTACGGTCCAGGCGGTGTGCTGAACAAGGTGATCCAGGCGTCCGAGCAGGGCTACGACGCGGTGGCGATCGGATGTTTCCTCGACCCGGGCTTGCACGAAGCGCGCGAGGTAGTGTCGCTTCCGGTGCTGGGCCTCGGTGAAACATGCATGCTGACTGCCTGCATGTATGGTCACCGTTTCTCCGGTATCGCCTTCCACGCGAAGCAGGCGCAGTACTACGACCGCAAGGCCTTCGAGTACGGATTGGCGTCGCGGCACATACCGTTTGGAAACCTCGGGATCGACTTCAAGGAAGTGCAGAACGCCTTTACCAGCCCGGCCGCAATGACCGAAAGTTTCATGCAGGAGGCGCGGCGACTTTCGGCGCAGGGCGCAGAGGTCATCGTGGCCGCGTGCGCCACGGTCAATGCCATAATTCGGCGCGAGAGAATTTACGAAGTGGATGGCGCGCTGATTCTCGATGCCAATGCCGTGCTGCTCAAGACGACGGAAGGGATGGCTGAGCTGGCGCGCAGCGCCGGCCTCAACACCAGCCGGCGCCTGTACTACCAGGGCCCGGACCGCCGTTCGCTCGAAGACTGGATGCACACCTACGGTTTTCGCGCGGCCGCTCGATCGAAGCCCGAACCCCAGGGCTCATTCCTCGCTCGTGCATGAGGAAAGCAACAATGAAAACTCCCAACCTTCTCGCAACGATCGCGCTTGTCAGCGTGTGCTCTGTGCCGGGCGCTTTGGGTCAGAGCTATCCTTCGCGGCCGGTGCGTATCATTAACCCGTTCCCCGCGGGCGGCGGCCTCGACTACCTCATCCGGCCCATCGCCCAGAAGATGAGCGAGAACCTCAAACACGCGGTTATCGTCGACAACCGGCCTGGCGCAAACGGGCAAATCGGGTCGGATCTCACCGCGAAGGCGCCACCCGACGGGTACACGCTGCTGGCGGGTACGACCGGTGCGCTGCCCATGAATGCCGTCGTCCAGGTGAATCTGCCGTATGATCCCGTCAGGGACTTCGCACCAGTCTCAAATTTTGCCGAGTCGGCTTTCCTGCTCACGGTGCATCCTTCCGTACCGGCGCGTTCCGTGAAGGAATTCATCGTGCTCGCCAAAGCACGCCCGGGCGAGATCACCTACGCGTCGTTCGGAACCGCCAGCTCCCCGCACTTCGGCGGCGAGCTGTTCAACATGATGGCGGGCGTGAAGCTCCTGCACGTTCCCTACAAGGGCAGCGCCCCGTCGCTCGGTGCGTTGATGGCAGGGCACGTCATGTCGAGTTTCGATTCCATGCAATCGATCATGCCCCAGGTCCGCGCGGGGCGCCTGCGCGCGCTTGGGCTTGCCGCCGCGAAACGCTCTCCGGCCGCGCCCGAAGTGCCGACGATATCCGAATCGGGCCTGCCCGGCTTTGAAGTCGGCTCGTGGTACGGCTTGCTCGCTCCCGCGAAAACGCCGCGCGAAATCGTGGCAAGACTGCACGCCGAAATCGTGAAGACGCTGGGGGTGCCGGAGATTCGCGACCGGATCACTTCGGTCGGGACCGAGCCGCTCGGCAACTCCCCTGAGGAATTCGCAGCCCAGATCCGCAACGATCTGGTCAAATGGGGTAAAGTCGCCCGTGCGGCGAACATACGCGCCGAGTGAAGGTCGGCGCGGGTTCGCTACCCGGGAGCCTGATATCAGGGAGGCGAGCAGGTGAGGCCTGTCCGAACAGCGTTGTTCGCGCCCGGCGCCAAGGAGCGGGTGATGGCCAAGGCGCTGGAGAGCGGCGCAGACGCCGTAATCCTCGACCTGGAGGACTCGGTGCCGTTCGCAGCCAAGGCGGAGGCCCGTGCCCTGGTCGCGAAAGCGATTGACGGTGCCGCGAATGCGGGCGCGCGCCCCGGGCCGGCAGTCTTCGTTCGCACGAACGCGGCCACGACCGGGATGCTCTACGACGATCTCGCGGCGGTCGTCCGCCCTGGCCTCAACGCGATATTGATGTCCAAGGCGGAGAGCGTGCAGGAAATACAGGATGCGGCCGTCTTCCTCGATCGGCGGGAAGCTGCCGCAAAGATGCGGCCGGGTGCAGTGGAGATCATCCTGCAGATCGAAAGCGCGATCGGTGTATATCGCTGCCACGACCTCGTTCTGGCCTCTGCGCGCGTGGCGAGCGCGTGCATCGGTACCGCGCGGGATGGCGATCTGCAGACCGATCTCGGTTGTAGCTGGTCGATCGAGGGCACCGAGCTGCTCTACGCGCGATCGAAAGTGGTGCTCGACACGCGCGCCGCTGGCCGGCTCTATCCGCTCGACGGCGTATTCAGCGATCTCAGCGACGAGCAGGGGCTCATCCAGGACTCGCGGCTTTCCGCGCGCCTGGGCTACGTGGGCCGCTGCGTCATCCATCCAAAGCAGATCGCGCCGGTGCGGCAGGCCTACGCCGTGCCCGAAAGCGAGATCCTCTATTACCGGCGCGTGATCACCGAGTTCGAGGCGGTGGAGCGGAGCGGTACCGCCGCGGCGATCACGGTGGACGGCAAACTCGTGGACTACGCCATGTACCAGCGCGCAAAACGGGTTCTCGAGCTGGCAAAACTGGACCAGTAGGTCCGACAGGCCGTGGATTTCTCGTTTACACCCGACCAGGAAGCGCTGCGCGGACATGTACAGGCGCTGCTGCGCGACGTTTGTCCGCCGGAATACGCTGAGCGCTGCGACAATGAGGCGCGCCCGCCGCGCGAGGCTTACGAGGCGCTGGCGCAGCAGGGCTGGTTCGGCCTCAACGTGCCGTCCGAGTACGGCGGCGCCGGTGCCTCCCCGATCGAGCTCGCGATTCTGCTCGAGGAATGCGGCCGGCACTTCGAGGAGCTCGCGATGTGGGTGTTTCGCACGCTCACCTACGGCGGCTACGCGGTGATGGAGCATGGCACCCGTGATCAAAAGGGGCGGCTCCTGCCCAGGATCGCTCGCGGGGAATTGTCGTTCTGCTTCGGTTTGACCGAGCCTCAGGCGGGTTCCGATGCGGCGGCGATTACGACCCGGGCCGTCGCTGCCGGCGGAGACTACGTAATCAACGGCCAGAAGGTATTCACTTCCGGCATGGACTTGAGCGATTATTGCCTGCTCGTCACGCGCACGTCTGCCGGCGACAGGAAGCAGCAGGGCATTACCAATTTCCTGGTGGATACGAAGCTTCACGGTATCCAGGTTCGCAAGATCGCCACGCTCGGCCAGCGTGCGATCGGAACGACGCAGGTCTACTACACCGACGTGAGAGTGCCGGCTTCCGCGGTGCTCGGCACGGTGGACCGCGGCTGGGAGGCGGTCGACGCTTATCTCTGGTACGAGCGTTTGTGCCTTTCCGCTGCGCGCACCGGGGCGGCTACCGCCGCCTTCGAATATGCGCTCGCCTACGCCAAGAACCGCAAGCAGTTCGGGCGGCCGATCGGGCAATTCCAGGCGATCTCGCACAAGCTGGCGGACATGAAGGTCATGCTCGACATCTCGCGCATGCTGGTGTACCGATTCGCCTGGCTGATGGCAAAGGGGCAGGCGACCCGTCATGACGCCGCCGTGGTGAAGCTCCAGACCGGCGAGACCTACAAGGCGGTTTCCGACATAGGGCTGCAGATACTCGGGGGCTATGGCTATTGCATGGAGTACCCCATGCAGCGGTTCTTCCGCGACTCGCGGCTCGCAACGATAGGCGCGGGCACGTCGGAAATCCAGCGTAACATCATCGCTCGGGGATTGGGGCTCTAGGTTCTAAGCGCTCCGCCCCTGAACATGAAGACCAGGTGAACATTCCGACTACCCGATTTCCCGTCGCCGCCTTCGCCGTCCTGGGGCGACCATTGCATTGATGCTTTGACCATGTCGCATCCACTTTCCGGCGTGCGCATCCTGGAGCTCGGGCAGATCATCGCGGGTACCTACGGGTCGCAGGTGCTCTCGGACCTCGGCGCCGAAGTGATCAAGATCGAAGCGCCGGAGGGCGACCTCGGCCGTATCCCGTCTGTGGCGCCGTACCGCGGAATCAGCACTCTCTTTCTCACGTTCAACCGCAACAAGAAGAGCGTGGTCATCAATCTGAAGACCGATGCGGGACGGGAGCTGTTCTACGATCTCGTGAAGGTTTCGGATGTGGTGATCGACAACTTTCGCGCCGGCGTGCTTGAGCGCCTGAAGGTGGACTATCCGACGCTCTCGTCGATCAACCCGCGGATCATCCAGTGCTCGGTCACAGGTTTCGGCGCTACTGGCGCCTACAAGGACTATCCCGCGGTCGATATCATCATCCAGGCGATCAGCGGCTACATGGCGATCACCGGCGAGCCGGGGCGCCCGCCGGCGCGTGTGGGCATACCCATCGCCGATCTCTCCGGCGGCATCTTCTCGTGCAAGGCGATCCTCGCGGCGCTCTTCGAGCGCAGCCGCACGGGCCGGGGTTGCCGCGTGGAGACTTCGATGTTCGATGCCCTGCTCAATCTGCTGAGCTATATGGGCACCTTATATCTCACTGCCGGCGAGCTGCCGACGCCACAGGGGTCGGCTCACGAATTCACGGTGCCCTGGCAGGCATTTCGGGCCCGGGACGGTTACGTCGTGATCGCTACGCGGCAGGACAACTTCTGGCGCAAATTGTGCACTGTGTTGGGCGAGCCGGGACTGGCCGACGATCCACGCTTCGCGACCAACCCCAAGCGACTCGAGAACCGCTCGCTGCTGGTGCCGATGCTGGAGGCCATTTTGCGCGGGTGCACCGTCGCGGAGTGGATGGAAAAGCTGCGCGCCGCAGAAGTGCCGGCGGCGCCGGTGAACAATCTGGACAGCGCATTTGCCGAACCGCCGGTCGCGGAACGCGAAATGATCGTGGAGTACGAGCACCCCGAGGTGGGGAAAGTGCGGCTACCCGGCAACCCCATCAAGATGTCGGGTATGCCGGGAACGATTTCCAATCCGGCGCCGCGGCTGGGCGAGCATACCGATGCGGTGCTCGGCGAGTTGCTGGCCCTGCCGGCCGAGAAAATCGCGGAGCTGCGGCGGCAGGGCGTTGTTGCGTAACCGGTGACGAGACTAGGCAGCGAGGTTTCGTTTTCGTCACCTGTAACCGTCACCTCTATTCGTCACGTCTATCTCGTCACTTCAGAACATTGCGCAGCCAATTCCCGATATCGCGCACTTCCTCCGCGCACACCGAGTGCTGCATCGGATACTCGCGCCACTCGACGCTGTAGCCGAGCGTGGTGAGCGTCTTCTTCGAGCTCGTGCCCATCAGGTACGGCACGACGGGGTCGTAGGTCCCGTGCGCCATGAATATGGGCGTCTTCCTGTTGGCGGGCGATGCCTCCTGCGCCAGCACCGCGGCGAGCGGTAGGTAGGTTGAAAGCGCCATGATGCCGCCAAGCTGCTGCGGATAGCACAATCCCGTTTGCAGCGCGATCGCGCCGCCCTGGGAAAAGCCGGCGAGCACGATCCGGCCGAGTGCGACGCCGCGCTGCGCTTCCCGCTCGATCAGCGCGCGGATCTGGGCTTCCGAATTGCGCACGCCCTGCTCGTCGGCCTTGCGCGATTTTCCTTCGAGGTCGCCGAACGATACGTCGTACCAGGCGCGCATCACGTAACCGTTGTTGATCGTAACCGGCCGCATGGGCGCGTGGGGGAAGACGAACCGGACGGCGGGCGCGCCGGAAAGCCCCAGCTCCGGCACGATCGGAACGAAATCGTTCCCGTCCGCGCCGAGGCCGTGCATCCAGATGACTGCGGCCGTCGGGGGACTCTTGCCGGTTTCGATCTCGATCGCTTCCAGTGGTTTGCTGATGTTCATCGCTACGCGCGGCTGTAGGTGGTGGGGTGGCCGGAGATGAGTGCCGGGCTCAGATAATAGCGCGCCGGCTGATAAAGCCGAACGGCGTCAGCCGGCTCGGCGAAGCGGCCTTCCGCAAGACCGGAACGCACGAAGAACGCATTCGAGCCGGTAATGTTGCAACCGACCAGCTGGTAGCCCTTGCTGCGTCCGAGGCCCGCCAGCGACTCGAGCGAAGCCCCGAACTGGTCGCTGCCGTCCCACGCGTGGGCGGCATTGTACGGCATCACCCAGCGCATCGGAGGGGGGAACTTGGCGTTGTACTCGATCACCACGACGCGCGGCTCGACGGCCGTGATCGCCTCCCAGACGAAGTAGTCATTGCCGTCGATGTCCACGCTCAGCAGGTCGAGATCGCGCGGCAGCGCGAAACCGGCGATCAGGCCCTCGATGTTGTCGCGATCGACCACGGCGTGGCGCACGCGCAGGTCGCCAGCGGCTATCCTGTTTCTGAACCCACGTTCGACCGACGCGACGTGATCGGGGTAGCCCTCGATCCATGCGCCGGTCCAGCCCTGGTCCAGCAGGTAGCGCGTATTGTTCTCGAGACCGTCGCCGATACCGAACTCGAGGAATTGCCGATTGCTCACCCCGACGCGACGGAAGATCTCCGCCAGGATGCCGTCTTCCTCGTTTTGCGAGTAGACGGTGTAGCCGGAGCGCTCGAGACGCAGGGGATCGTCATAGCGTGGATCGGCGAGGATGTGCGCGATGAGAGCTGCCGCCGCAGTCTGGTAATGGAGGGCGGTCGCCCGGTCCAGGTTCGCCACGCGCCGGCAGATCTCTTCAACGCGGCGGGCGATCGTTTCCAGTTGTTGCGCTTCGCCTGGAGCCTCCGCAGCGGTCGGCGGCATCACGGCGCTGTTCCGGGCGAGAAGCGAACGCAGGAGGTTGGCCAGCATCCCGTGTCAGTTCGATTTCGGCCGCTGCGCCGATTTTGGCCGGAACGCCTTGACTACGGGTTCATTGGTTTCGATGTACGGGCCGCCGATGAGATCGATGCAGTACGGCACGGCCGCAAAGATGCCCGGCACGACCTGCTCGCCGTTCGAGCCTTTCACGCCCTCGAGTGTTTCCCGGATCGCCTTCGGCTGGCCCGGCAGGTTGAGGATCAGCGCCTTGCCCCGGATCACGCCGACTTGCCGCGAGAGTATCGCGGTGGGTACGAACTTGAGGCTGATCTGCCGCATCTGCTCGCCGAATCCCGGCATTTCCTTGTCCCCGACCGCGAGCGTCGCCTCGGGCGTAACGTCGCGTTTGGCCGGTCCGGTCCCGCCGGTCGTGAGCACCAGGTGGCAGCCTTCCTGGTCTACCAGCTCCTTGAGCGTGGCCTCGATGGTCGGCCTCTCGTCGGGGATCAGGCGTGTGACCGTCTTCCACGCCGGCGATGCGATCGCCGTCCTGAACCAATCTTCCAGAGCGGGGATGCCTTCGTCCTGGTACACGCCCTGCGATGCGCGGTCGCTCACCGACACGAGCCCGATCAGCAGGTGTTCTGTGGTCGCGGTCATGAGGGCGGGAGTATACCGCCTGGGAAGCAGTGATAGGTGACGACCGAGAAGTGACGAGCGGGTCCGCGCTCGAGTGCGCGGCCATTTTGAACGCCTGTCATCCACTACTCGTCACGCGGTCCTTCGATCAGAACGCGCAATGCCTGGAACAGGGCGCGATAGCCCTTCGGAGGTTTGTTTTCGAGCAACTCATGACGCGCTTCGCGTATCAGCCCGGCCAGTTGACGCTCGTCGGCGTGCGGATATTCAGCCAGCAACTCGGCCAGTACTCTCTCGCCTCCGGCCAGCAATCGTTTGCGCCACGCTTCGGTCCGCTGAAACTGCGCGGTATGGATCCGCGATGGTGCTTTCCAGGCCTCGAGTCGCGCGCGAATCGGCCCGGCGTCCACTTTGCGCATCAGCTTGCCGATGTACTGAAGCTGGCGGCGGCGCGCTTCAAAACTGGTGATCCGCCGCGCCGCAAGGACCGCGTCGCGCAGGAATTCCGGCAGATCGGTCGCTGCGAGCTGCTCGTCGCTCAGCGCCACCAGCTCCGCGCCCAGCTCCTGCAGCGCAGCCACATCCTTCTTGCGCCGGGTCTTGCTAATCGGCGCTTCGCGCCCCATATAACACGGTGCCCAGTAAAGGAATCAACCCGACCGCCCGGAATGCACGGATGTCGCCGATCGAATTATGACGATCGATATTCCGATCGCCTTTCGTTCAACAGTGCCCCGTGCTCGGATCGTTCGACCTGCTATGATAGCGCTCCCCTCATCAGAGAGTCCCGCTCGTAAAGGGGCATCGATGCCCGACACGCACTTCTCCCACACCGACGAAAAGCTTCGCCAGATTGCAAAGGACGTCCTGGATCATGCCGTAAAGCGGGGCGCAAGCGCTGCCGAAACCGAGGTAAGCGAGGGCTTCGGCCAAACGGTGACGGTGCGTCGCGGAGAAGTGGAGACGATAGAGCACAACCGCGACAAGGGCATCGGCGTGACTGTCTACGTCGGGCAACGGCGCGGTCACGCCAGCACGACCGATTTCACGCCGCAGGCCATACGCGACACGGTGGACGCGGCTCTTGCGATTGCCCGGTTTACCGCCTCGGACGACTGCGCCGGCCTGGCCGATGCAGACCTTCTTGCGCGCGAAATTCCCGACCTCGACCTGTGGCATTCATGGGCGTTGCCCGTGGAACGGGCAATCGAGCTTGCCCAGGCGTGCGAGGCCGCGGGCTTCGCAATCGACCGGCGCCTCAGCAATTCGGAAGGTGCGGGCGTCTCCACCCAGGAGTCGCGGTTTGCCTACGGCAATACCCTGGGTTTCCTCGCGGGTTATCCCAGCTCGCGCCACAGCATCTGGTGCGGGCTCGTCGCCGGCAAGAACGACGAGATGCAGCGCGACGACTGGTACGAGACGAGCCGCGATCCCGCCGAGTTGCCGCCGGCCGAGAGCGTGGGGCGGCGAGCAGGTGAGCGTGCGGTGAAGCGTCTTGGCGCGCGCAAGATCGCGACGCGGCAAGCCCCGGTGCTGTTCGAAGCGCCGGCGGCGGAGAGTCTGCTCGGGCATTTTGTATCTGCCGTGAGTGGCGGCAGCCTCTACCGCAAGTCGTCCTTTCTCCTCGATAGCATGGGCAAACAGGTGTTTGCGCCGCTCGCGCGCCTGAGCGAGCTGCCGCACATTCCCAAAGGTCTTGCCAGCTCTCCGTTCGATGCGGAAGGCGTTGCGACCCATCCGCGAGAGGTCGTGCAGGAAGGCGTTTTGCAGGGTTACTTTCTCGGCAGCTATTCGGGACGCAAGCTCAAGCTGAAGTCCACCGGCAACGCGGGTGGCAACCACAATCTGGTTCTGCACGATACGGGTGTCGACTTTCCTGGCATGCTGAAGGCGCTGGGCACGGGATTGCTCGTCACCGAAATGATGGGACAGGGCATCAATGCCGTCACCGGAGACTATTCGCGGGGCGCGGCGGGCTACTGGGTGGAGAACGGCGAGATCGTCCACCCGGTCCAGGAGATCACCATCGCCGGCAATCTCAAGGACATGTTCCGCGGGATCGTAGCGGTTGGAAACGACGTGGTCCGCCGCGGTTCACGCCAGTGCGGATCCGTGCTGGTCGAGCGCATGACTCTCGCCGGCGACTGAACGGCGGTGACCGTCAGGTCCCGCTGCGTGCCTGCACGGGCCAGCAACGGCGGGAAGCGCCCGAAGCGCTCGTGAGTGCGGTGGTAAAATCGAATATACCCTCGATTGCGGACCCATATGGAACCGTTGAAGGCAGTTATCGAAAAATCCGATCCGGAACTCTGGAGGGCGATCGAGGGGGAGTATCGGCGTCAGGAAGCGCATATCGAGCTCATCGCTTCCGAGAATTACGCGAGCCTCGCGGTGCTCCGCACCCAGGGCTCGGTGCTTACCAATAAGTACGCCGAAGGCTATCCGGGCAAGCGCTACTACGGCGGCTGCGAATATGTGGACATCGCGGAGCAGCTGGCCATAGACCGGGCGAAAAAATTGTTTCACGCAGGATATGCCAACGTGCAGCCGCACTCGGGCGCGCAGGCGAACGCGGCTGTTTTCTACGCTGCATTGCATCCCGGCGACGTCATTCTCGGGATGGCGCTCGACGCAGGCGGGCACCTTACCCACGGTTCGCGGGTCAACATGAGCGGGCGTTACTACGACGCCGAGACCTATGGCCTCGATCCGAACACCGGCGAGATCGACTACGCGGAGGTCGAGGAGCTCGCGCACGTAAAGAAGCCCAAGCTCATCATTGCCGGGGCCTCCGCGTATTCGCTCGCAATCGACTGGAAGCGTTTTCGCGCAATCGCCGACAGGAACGGGGCGTTGCTGATGGCGGACATGGCGCACTACGCCGGGCTGATTGCGGTCGGTCTCTACCCCAGTCCCGTGGGTGTCGCCGATTTCGTTACCAGCACGACACACAAGACGCTGCGCGGACCCCGCGGCGGCTTCATCCTCGCCAACGCGGAACACGAGAAAGTGCTCAATTCCGCGGTGTTTCCGGGCACGCAGGGCGGGCCGCTCATGCACGTCATCGCCGCCAAGGCGGTCGCGTTCAAGGAAGCGATGAGCAGGGAATTCAAGCAATATCAGGAGCGCGTGCTGGAAAACGCGCGCATCATGGTCAGGGTGCTGCAGGACCGGGGCTTTCGCGTCGTCTCGGGGCGTACGGACTGCCATCTGTTTCTCGTGGACCTGCGCAACAAAGGCCTGACCGGACGCGCCGCCGAGGTCGCGCTCGGCAAGGCGAACATCACGGTCAACAAGAACTCGGTCCCCAACGATCCGCAGAAGCCCATGGTGACGAGCGGCATACGCATCGGCTCTCCGGCGATGACGACGCGCGGATTCAGGGAGCGCGAGGCGGAAGTGCTCGCGAATCTCATCGCCGACGTGCTCGAGTCGCACGAGGACGACAAGGCTATCAAGCGCGTTGCCGGCGAAGTGAAGAAGCTTTGTGAGAAATTCCCCGTCTATGCCAGCTAGTTTCGGGTTTCGACTTTCCGGTTTCGAGTTGCTTTCGAGGGGTACTCGGGGCTGACCGGAATCCGGAAACTGGCAACTCGAAACCATGAAATGCCCGTTCTGCAATTCTCCCGATACCCAGGTCATTGACTCCCGGGTGAGCGACGACGGCGATTCGATCCGCCGCCGGCGCAAGTGCGCGGCATGCAACAAGCGCTTTACCACCTACGAGACGGTGGAGCTGAGGATGCCGCAGGTCGTGAAGCAGGACGGCAGCCGCGCGGAGTTCGATCTCGACAAGCTGCGCACCGGTTTCATGCGGGCGCTGCACAAGCGGCCCGTGCCGACCCAGCTCGTGGACGAGGCGATCGCCAGCGTTGCGCAGGACGTCCTCGCCCTCGGCTTGAGAGAAATCGAGTCGCGGCGCGTGGGGGAAATGGTGATGCGGGAGCTGCACAAGCTCGACGAGGTGGCGTATATCCGGTTTGCTTCGGTCTATCGGAGCTTCCAGGGCATAGACGACTTCCAGGACGCGATCAAGGAAGTGCAGCAGCCTGCAAAGAAATAGCGAGCGGTAAGCAGTAAGCGGTAAGCAGATAAACTGGACGATCGACGGCTTACCGCTCGCCATGTTCAATTCCGACGACCATCGCTACATGGCCCGGGCGCTGGAGCTGGCGCAGCGTGGGCTTTACACCACCACGCCCAATCCGCGCGTGGGTTGTGTCCTCGTGCGCGACGGTGAGGTGGTCGGCGAGGGCTGGCACGAAAAGTCCGGACTACCGCACGCGGAGGCGAACGCGCTGCGGGTGGCCGGCGCGCGCGCGCGGGACGCGACGGCGTACGTCACGCTCGAGCCATGCACGCATCACGGGCGCACGCCGCCGTGCGTTGACGCCCTGGTCGGCGCCGGAGTGGCGCGCGTCGTCGTGGCGATGCAGGATCCCAACCCGCAGGTGGCGGGCAAGGGGATTGCGACGCTCGTCGACAAGGGCATTCAGGTCCTTTCCGGCTTGCTCGAAGGCGAGGCACGGGAGCTCAACGTCGGCTTCGCTTCGCGCATGACGCGAGGGCGGCCGTGGGTGCGGATGAAGATCGCGTCCAGCCTGGACGGCAAGACCGCTTTGAACAACGGCCGCAGCCAGTGGATCACGGGCGAGGCAGCCCGCCGCGACGCACATCATTGGCGAGCCCGCGCCTGCGCGATCCTGACCGGCATCGGAACGGTGAAAGACGACGACCCGCAGCTTACGGTGCGGGAGATGCCGGCACCACGCCAGCCGTTGCGCGTGGTCGTGGACAGCCGGCTCGAGATCCCGCTCTCGGCCCGGATACTGGGCGGTGGCGGCGTGCTGATCGCCGCGGCGCAGGAGCACCGCGAAAAGATACGCGCTCTCCGGGACCAGCAGGCCGAAGTGGTCGTGCTGCCGAACAGCAGCGGCAAAGTCGAGTTGCCGGACCTGTTTTGCGAGCTCGCGCGGCGCGGAATGAATGAAGTACACGTGGAAGCAGGCTACAAGCTTAACGGCTCGCTCCTCGGAGAAGGCATGGTGGATGAGCTCGTGCTTTATGTCGCGCCGAGCATCATCGGGGACGCGGCGCGCGGCATGTTCAATCTGCCCGAGCTGACGGAACTTTCCGGCAGGCGCAACCTCGAGATACGGGACCTGCGGATGATCGGGGACGATGTCCGCCTGCTGGCGAGATTCGTCTAGAGCCGCAGGGAAAATGCCAATGAGCGCCGATCTTTACTGTTCACCGTTTACGGTTCTCCGTCCATCGCCGTGTTCTCCGGAATAGTCGCGGCAATCGGCAAGGTCGAGGCGGCGACGCCGACGGCGGACGGCGTGCGGCTGAGCGTGAATGCCGGGGCGCTCGATCTCGGCGATCTCGCGGTCGGCGACAGCGTGGCGGTGAACGGGGTATGCCTGACAGTGGTAGCGCGTAGTGCCGCCGGATTCGATGCGGACGTCTCGCGCGAGACGCTCGGTTGCACCGCCGGTTTCCCCCCGGGGGCGAGCGTCAATCTGGAAAAAGCGCTGCGGCTCTCCGACCGGCTCGGCGGCCATTTAGTGAGCGGCCACGTTGACGGTATCGCCTCCGTGGCGCGAATTCGCGCGCAGGGCGGGACTCGACTGCTCTTCTTCACCGTGCCGCGTGAGCTGGCGAAGTACGTCGCCCGCAAGGGCTCGATTGCGGTGAACGGAGTGAGCCTCACGGTCAACGAGGTGGATGGCGCCCGGTTCGGCGTGAATCTGATTCCACATACGCTCGCTGCCAGCAATCTCGGCAATCTGAGTACGGGAGACCGTGTGAATGTCGAGGTGGACCTTATCGCGCG
>DATFWO010000138.1:0-4628 GCA_035259205.1 Burkholderiales bacterium
CAATGCCGACGAGAACATCGGCAAGATCATCTCGGATGCGATGGACAAGGTGGGCAAGGAAGGGGTGATCACGGTGGAGGACGGCAAGAGCCTGAACAACGAGCTGGAGGTGGTGGAAGGGATGCAGTTCGACCGCGGCTACCTCTCGCCCTACTTCATCAACAGCCCCGAGAAGCAGATGTCGGTGCTCGAAAATCCCTACATCCTGCTGCACGAGAAGAAGATCTCCAGCATCCGCGAGCTGCTGCCGCTCCTCGAGCAGGTAGCGAAGGCTGGACGGCCGCTCCTCATCATTGCGGAAGAAGTGGAAGGCGAGGCGCTCGCGACCCTGGTGGTGAACAACCTCCGTGGCATCCTCAAGACGTGCGCGGTGAAAGCGCCTGGGTTCGGTGACCGCCGCAAGGCGATGCTCGAAGACATCGCGATCCTGACCGGCGGCGTCGTGGTCGCCGAGGAGACCGGCATGCAGCTCGAGAAGGCGACGTTGAAGGAGCTGGGCCAGGCGAAACGCATCGAGATCGGCAAGGAAAACACGACCATCATCGATGGCGCCGGCGAGAACAAATCGATCGAAGGACGCGTCAAGAATATCCGCACCCAGATCGACGAGGCGACCAGCGATTACGACCGCGAAAAGCTGCAGGAACGCGTTGCCAAGCTCGCTGGTGGCGTAGCGGTGGTGAAGGTCGGCGCCGCGACCGAGATGGAGATGAAAGAGAGAAAAGCCCGCGTGGAAGACGCGCTGCACGCAACCCGCGCGGCGGTCGAGGAAGGCATCGTGGCGGGGGGTGGCGTCGCTTACCTCCGCGCCCGCAGCGCCCTCAAGGACAAGCTCAAGGGCGAAAACCACGACCAGGATGCGGGCATCAAGATCGTGATGCGCGCGCTCGAAGAGCCGATGCGCTGGATTGCGACCAATGCGGGCGACGAGCCCTCGGTGGTGGTCAACAAGGTGGTCGAAGGCAAGGGCAACTACGGCTACAACGCGCAGAGCGGCCAGTACGGGGATTTGGTCGACATGGGCGTGCTCGATCCGGCCAAGGTTGCGCGGTCTGCGTTGCAGAATGCAGCTTCGGTCGCAAGCCTGATCCTCACGACCGATGCCATGGTCGCGGAACTGCCGAAGGAAGAACCCGCCGGGCATGCGCACGGCGGCGGCATGGGCGGCATGGGCGGCATGGACATGTAACGAGCGCGAGTCATCCCGAGCCCGATTCGGATCTCGAAACAAAAAAACCCCGCTTCGGCGGGGTTTTTGTTGTACCACTGGCAGCCTCGGGCATTCACGAATGACGCCGGCGAGGCAAGCGGACTAGGTGCAGCCCCTCAGCAAATAAATGGCGAAGAGAACAGGAATCGGAACGCCGAGCGCCCAGAGCAATATGTAGCCCAGCTTGCCTTCCTGAAGTTTCGGCGTGACCTTATCGAATACGCGCTTCATGTGATGTTCCTCAGTTGAATTGTCGTGCGACACGATTTTCGACTCGTTTACGCTGCGGCAGTTGCATTCGCTTTTGTAGTGATCCGCACGTAGTGATTCGCATGATTCGCAGAACTCGGCAGAGGCCACGCTAGTCGTACTCGCGAGCGCTCGAGCACCAGGCCTGCAGCATCGTCAGTCTGCGCTGCGACGCGCGATAACCGAGGAGATGATCCATGCGCAGATATACCTATGTCTTGATCGGCGGCGCCATGCTCGCGGCTGGCGCGGCACTGGGCAAGCTGCCTCCACTGACGCCGGAAGAGCAGGCGGCGGTGGAGGCAAAGAAAGCGGCTCAACAGGAGCAGCTTGCAAAGGAAAAAGCCGCGCTGGAGCGCGAGCAGGACCGCGTCGTGAAGCGCTATCAGAAGGAGAAAGGGGGAGCGAACGGCTCGAGAGTCGCCGCGCGGCCTTCCGACGAAAATCTGCCTAAGACTGTCAAGGAACCCGATCGCGGCGTGGGTCCCCATCCAAGTTTGCCCCAGAGCGCGGAAGCGCACTCCGGACCGGCGAAGTAACGCGCGTGCGGGAATGAAGCTCTCGGCTCGTCATCGCGCTAACGCTGCTTGTCGTGCGTCTCCGTGGTGATGTCGGCTACTACGGAGCGCGTGGGAACGCCGCGCTCCGTTGGCGCAGGAGTGCGCGGATCGAAGTCCTTCCAATCGCCGGCTTGCCAGTTTCCCTCGGTTACTTCGACGTCCCTGGCGCCATGGCGCCGCAGCGTTTCGACGGCGAGCGATTCGGATTCCGGTCTCTCCACGCGGATCGCGACCATATGGCCGGACGGTCGCTCGACGGGGTGCTTGACAGTCGCGCGGCCGGGAATCCCGGAGCGCGTCTTGGAGAGTGCGCCGACCAGAGATCCGACGTAGGCTCCGAGCCCGATCCCTGCAAGTACTGCGATGAGCTGATCCAATATGAGAAACGCGGCGATCCCCGCTGCCATACCAATCGCCGCACCGGCAGCGGCGCCCTTGATCGCGCCTCCGCCGGCGTGCCGTGCCCCTTCGTCGCTGTGAGCGTCCCCGCCCACCGGATACATGGCATGCTGCCCGGGTGGAGTCACGAAGAACGACTGGAATTCCGAGCGCTGGAAGCCTTCACTGGGCAGGGCTCTCAAAACGGCTTCCGCCCCTGCGCTATCATCGAACCTGCCCGCTACGATTATCGACATCTGGTCCTCCGTCGGCGCGCGGTACGCGCACGATCTGTCTCTGCGTGGAGACACCGCGCTTGCCTCTCCACGCTGGTCTGACACTGCCCCCGTTGCGGAGTTGCCGCATGCACTTGTCGTAGCGTGACAGCGGTCAGCACTCGCCGGCGAGCGACGGTGTCTCAAGCATGCGTTGACCGCGCGCGCCGGCCGGCCTAGCCTATCTCGCGTCGTGCCCGCGGAGACGAGCCATGCGCGCTGCGATCAGGGTTGTGCTCATCACCGCTGCGTTGTTCGCGCCGGGATCCACCGTCCTCGCCCAGGCGTTCCCAGGGAAAATGGTGCGCTTCGTCATCCCCTTCCCGGTCGGCGGCAGCAGCGATGCCAACGCGCGCATCATCGGTCCCTATCTGACCGAGCGCTGGAAGCAGCAGGTGGTTGTCGATCCGCGCCCCGGCGCCGCGACCGTCATCGGCACGGACCACGTCGCGAAGAGCGCTCCCGACGGACACACGTTGCTCATCAACTCCACGCAGTTCGTGCAGAGTCCCGCGACGTTTGCGAAGCTTCCGTATGATCCCTACACGGATATCGTCCCAATCACGCGCATAACCATTTCGCCGCAGGCGATCGTGGCGCACCCGTCGCTGCCGGTGAAGACCGTCGGAGAGCTCATCGCGCTCGCGCGGGCGCGCCCCGGCGCATTGAACATGGGCACTGCGGGCACTACGCTTCCGTCGTACTACTTTTTCATGCTCGCCAAAGTGAAGATGGAAATCGTGCCTTACAAGGGCGCGGGGCCGCTCATGATAGACGCCATGGGCGGTCACGTGGAGCTTGCGATCGGAGCGTTGAGCTCGGTGCAGGCGGCCGTGCGCCAGGGGCGCGTGCGGATGCTGGGCGTCACGTCGCGCTCATCGGCGTTCCCGGATGCGCCCATCATAGGAAAGGACGTGCCGGGATACGACGCGGATACCTGGTTCGCCTTGTTCGCGCCCGGCGGCCTGCCCAGGGAGATCCTCACGCGCATACACGACGACGTCGCCGCGGTGCTCCAGATATCCGAGGTGAGACAGCGGCTGCGCGATATCGGCGGGGAGCCGGGCGGCGAGCCTCAGGAAGAATTCGCGGCGCGGGTGCGCAACGATATTGGTAAATGGAAGAAAGTCGCCGCCGTGGCGGGCATCAAGCCCCAATAGCGCGCGAGAAGCGTTCGGATAGCTCGTCTCGGATGCAGCGTCCCACGTACGGCGTCCCGGATGAGACGTCTCAGATAAAGCGTCCCAGGTGGAACGTCTCAGCTGAAGCGCGGCAGAAGGAGTACTAGCACACGCTGTACCGGGGACGCCCTATCTGAGACGTAGTATCTGAGACGCTGTATCTGAGACGCGGTATCTGGGACGCCGTATCCGGGACGTGGTATCTGGGACGCGGTATCCGGGACGTCCTATCTAGGTATTACGGGCACCACCAGTTTCGACGGTCTACGTCCACCTTCGTGGATGGTGTTGGTCGCTTTCCTTCGCAAGGTCACGTGCGGCCGGCCGTTGCTTGCGATGATCGAGTCGGCGTTGGCGATTTCCAGGCGTATGCGATGACCGGGCTTGAATACGTTGCAGATCGGCCAGATCTCGATCGCGAACTCGTATACCGTGCCCGGTTCCAGCGGCTCGGCGGCCAGATGGGGGTGATAAGGCTTCGTCGGAGTCGAGCGTGCAGAATCAATCGCACGGTGTGAGGCCCTCAACCAGCCCTTGCACAGCTCGCGTGCCTTGCCGTCGGGTCCTTCGTCCATGATGAAGACCAGCCAGTCGGTATCCGTTGCGGTCGATGATGCGTGCAGGTGCAACGCCAGCGGGCCGGTCAGCTCCAGCGCTTTCTGCAAAGGTTCGGTGCGGTAGGTGAGTCGAGGCTCGCCGTGGTACGCGTCGGCGCTCGCCGGATCGAATTCGATCCGCCGTGTCTGCTCGGCGCCGGCCGACTCCTCGAGCGTGC
>DATFWO010000139.1:0-26824 GCA_035259205.1 Burkholderiales bacterium
CACGATCCAGGGTATGCCGCCGATCGAGCCCGCGCCCATCGTGAGTACCACGTCTGCGTCGCGCGCGGCCGCGAGGATCGCAGCGGGCAGGTCCCCGATCCGTTCCACAAACACCGGCTCGACCTTGCCCTGCACCCGCACGGCGCGCGCCAACGCACGACCGTCGGCGGCGACGATCGGCGCTTCGCCCGCGGGGTAGACCTCCGTAAGGACGAGGGCGTCGGCGGTCGAAAGCACCGACACGAAGTCCTCGAAGCAATCGCGGGTGCGCGTGTAGCGGTGAGGCTGGAAAGCGAGCACGATGCGGCGTTCGGGAAACGCGCCGCGCGCGGCGGCGAGCGTCGCCGCCATCTCCGCTGGGTGATGGCCGTAGTCATCGACCAGCGTGAAGCTTCCGCCCCCGGGCAGGCGCACCTGGCCGTAATTCTGGAAGCGCCGGCCCACGCCCTTGAATTCGGCAAGCGCTTTCACGATCCTCGCCTCCGGCACGCCAAGCTCGAGTCCGACCGCGATTGCAGCCAGCGCGTTGCGCACGTTGTGGACGCCCGGCAGGTTGAGCGTGATTCCGAAGTCCCTTGCGCCGGCACGGGCCACGCGAAAGCGCATCCGTCCCCCGTCGACCGCGATGTCGCAGGCACGCATGTGGGCGTCGGGGGCAAGCCCATACGTCGTGATCAGCTTGGTAAGCTGGGGCATGATCAAGCGCACGTTGGGGTCGTCCACGCACAGGACCGCCATCCCATAGAAGGGGAGCCGCTGCAGAAAGTCGACGAACGCCTGGCGCAGCCTGTCGAGTGAATGGTCGTAGGTCTCCATGTGGTCGGCGTCGATGTTGGTGACCACCGCAAGCACCGGCTGCAGGTAGAGAAACGAGGCGTCGGACTCGTCGGCTTCGACGACGATGAATTCGCCGGCTCCCAGCCGCGCATTGGATCCCGCCGCCTCCAGGCGGCCACCGATCACGAATGTCGGGTCGAGCCCGCCTTCGGCGAGCACGCTCGCGACGAGGCTCGTCGTGGTGGTCTTGCCGTGCGTGCCGGCGACCGCGATGCCCTGCTTCAGCCGCATCAGCTCGGCGAGCATCAGCGCCCTGGGAACGACCGGGATCTTTTTCGTGCGCGCCGCTGCGATCTCCGGGTTGTCGTCTCTCACCGCAGTCGACACGACCACCGCGTCAGCGCCGGCGACCTGCTCTTCCGCGTGTCCTGCGTATATCTTGGCGCCGAGCTGCCGGAGTCTTCGCGTCGCGGCGTTGTCGGCGAGATCGGACCCGCTCACCTTGTAGCGCAGCGTGAGCAACACCTCGGCGATGCCGCTCATGCCGGCTCCGCCTATACCCACAAAGTGCACCTGCTTTACCTTATGTCTCATGTTCCGGCGTCATTCATCATCCATCACTGGTGGACAGCCAGCGCCATGCACACTTCTGCCACCGCGCTCGTGGCATCCGGTTTGGCCGCGGCGCGCGCCGCGCGCGCCATCGTCAACAGTCTCTCGCGCGTGTATCCGGCGAGAACATCCGCGAGCCGCCGGGCAGTGAACTCGGGCTGCGCGATCATGAGCGCTGCCCCGCGCCCGGCGAGGAATTTCGCGTTGGTGCTCTGGTGATCGTCAACCGCGTGTGGATACGGCACCAGCACGGCCGCAACGCCCGCCGCGGCAAGCTCGGCGATCGTGGAGGCTCCCGCGCGACAGATGATGAGATCGGCGTCGGCATAACGCCGCGCCATGTCGTCTATGAACTCGACCACTTCGGCGGCGACACCGCTCGTCCGATAGCGCTCGGTGACGGCGGCCTGATGCGCCGCGCCGGCCTGGTGCGTGACCGCAGGACGCTGCTCGGCCGGCAGCAGTGCGAGGGCTTCCGGCACGACTGCATTCAGGACCTGCGCACCCTGGCTGCCGCCTACAACGAGCAGCCGCAGTCCGCCGGCTCGTCCGGCGAAGCGCTCGTCCGGGGCCGGCAGCGCCGCGATGTCGGATCGCACCGGGTTACCGGTCCAGATCACTGCTGCCGCGGTGCCGAATGCATCCGGGAACCCGGTCATCACCCGGTCGGCAAGTCTGGCGAGTACGCGATTGGCGAGCCCCGGGACCGAGTTCTGTTCGTGTATCGCCAGCGGACGGTTGAGAAAGGACGCCATCATGCCGCCTGGGAACGATACGTAGCCTCCCATGCCGAGCACGGCGTCGGGTCGGTGGGAGAAGATCGCCTGCGCGCTCTGCCCGAAGGCGAGAAGCAATTCGAGAGGCAGCGTCACGGCCCTCGACCATCCTTTGCCGCGCACGCCGGAAAAACGGATCCATGCCATGGTGTAGCCCTGCGGCGCGACGATCTGCGCCTCCATGCCCGCCCGGTTTCCGAGCCAGACGACGTTCACGCCCTTGCCGCGCAGATGATCCGCGACGGCAAGTGCCGGAAATATGTGTCCCCCGGTGCCGCCGGCCATGATCATGATCGTCCGTGAAGCGGGAGGCGGCAGGTGCGCAGAGCCCACGTCGGAGGGTTTGCTCTCATGACCCATCACCCATCACCCATCGCTTGCATTCATACGGTGTAGCCCCGCATCAGCTGGCGGTTTTCCCAATCGACCCTGAGCAGGACGGCGACCGCGCAGCAGGCGGCGACGAGGGCGCTGCCGCCGAAGGAGACCAGCGGCAGGGTCAGCCCCTTGGTCGGAAGCATGCCCGTGTTGACGCCGATGTTGACGATCGCCTGCACCCCGATCCACAAACCGATGCCCTGGGCGACGAGCGCTGCGAAATAGCGCTCCAGGGTCGCGGCGCGCCAGCCGATCGCAAACGCGCGAGCGACAATGCAGGCGAAGGCGGCGATGATTGCCGCAACCCCGGCAAAACCCAGCTCTTCGGCAATAACAGCGAGCAGGAAATCGGTGTGCGCCTCAGGCAGGTAGAAGAGCTTCTCCACGCTCCCGCCCAGTCCCACGCCGAGCCATTCGCCGCGCCCGAACGCGATCAGCGCGTGCGAGAGCTGATAGCCTTTGCCGTAGGGATCGGACCACGGATCCATGAAGCCGATCACGCGCTGCAGGCGGTACGGCGAGGCGAGGATCAGTAGCACGAAGCCGACCAGCAGCAGGACGATCAGTCCCGCAAACAGCCTCCAGTTCATTCCGCCCAGGAACAGGATGCCCATCGCTACGACCGCGACGACCGCAAACGCCCCGAAATCGGGCTCGCGCAGGAGCAACCCCCCGACCACCAGCATCACGACAAACATGGGCAGAAAGCCCTTGCGGAAGCTGTCCATGTGGGCGGCCTTGCGCACCGTGTAGTCGGCGGCGTACAGCACCACGAGCAGCTTCATGAACTCCGACGGCTGCACGGTAAGGAAATGCAGCGAGATCCAGCGCTGGCTCCCGTTCACCTCCCGTCCGACGCCGGGCACGAGTACCAGCACCAGGAGCCCGACCCCGGCGAGGAAGAGATACGGCGCTGCCTGCTGCCACAGGCGTAGCGGCACTTGAAAGATCGCTAGCCCGGCCGCGATCCCCGCCGCCACGAATGTCGATTGCCGCACGAGGTAATACCCGGCCTGAAAACCGGTCGTGCGGCTGCCTTCGGCGATTGCGATCGAAGCCGAGTAGACCATCACCAGACCGAGGCCGAGCAGCAGCACGGTGATCCATACCAGGCTCTCGTCGTACTCGGCGACAGCGGTGCGCGGCTTGACGTCCGTATAGAGCACGTCAGCATCCTCGCTCGAGGCGGCGCACCGCCGCTATGAACGCCTCGCCGCGGTGTACGTAGTCGCGGAACATGTCGAAGCTCGCGCACGCGGGGGACAGCAGGACGGCGTCTCCCCTGCCCGCGCACGCGTAGGCTTGCCGTACGGCTTGATCCATGCCCGTCGCGCGCTCGCACCGGACGCCGCTCGTCTCGAGTGCTTTCTCGATGACGGGGGCATCGCGCCCGATCAGTACGACGGCTCGGGCCCGACCAGCGACCGCCGCAGCGAGCGGGCCGAAGTCCTGCCCTTTCCCGTCGCCGCCCGCGATGAGCACCACGGTCTGCTCCATGCCGTTCAGCGCGGCCGCAGTTGCCCCGACGTTGGTTCCCTTGGAATCGTCGTAGAAATCGATTCCTTCGATCTCGGCCACCTTCTGCAGCCGATGCGGCAGCCCGGTAAAGGACTTCAGCGCCGTCGCGGCCGGTTCATCCGGCAAGCCTACGGCGTGACACAGCGCGTGCGCAGCGAGCGCGTTCGCGGCGTTGTGCAGGCCCTGCACCGGAAGCTCTGCCGCCGCGAGCAGCCGCCGCGTCCCGCGCATGAGCGACAGAACGCCGTGCACGGCATTTCCCCTGTCGCCTCCGACGCGGGCGATACCCCACTCGTCCTCGGTGCGCGGCGCGCCGCGCCCGAAGGTCAGGATGGTGCGGCCGGCACGCGCCATACTCATGCTCCAGCGGTCATCGCGATTGAGCACCTGAACGCCGTTGCCGTTGAACACGCGCGCTTTCGCGGCCGCGTAACTGTCGAGACCGTCGTAGCGGTCCATGTGATCTTCGGTGAGGTTGAGCATCGCCGCCGCGTCGGGCGCGAGACTCGCGGTGCTCTCGAGCTGGAAGCTGGAAAGCTCGAGCACGAAAATCTGAGGCGGCCGGGCGCCGCCCTCAATGGCGGCAAGAGCGTCGAGCACCGGGAGCCCTATGTTCCCGGCCACAATCGTGTCCTGACCTGCCGCGCGGCACATCGCGCCCGCCATGGCCGTCACCGTGCTCTTGCCGTTCGACCCGGTGATGGCGATCACTTTCGGGGCGACGAGTGACGAGTGATGAGTGATGAGTGGCTCAAGAGCCTGAGCGAAAAGCTCGACGTCGCCGACGACCGGCACGCCGTGCGCGATCGCCCGCGCGATCGGCGCCTCGCGACGGTCAATTCCGGGGCTCAACGCGATGAGGTCTGCGCCCTGCAGGGTTGCGTCGGTGAAGCGGCCCCTCGCCAAGGCGACGTCGGGCAGCTCGCGCGCGAGCGCGCCGGCATGCGGCGGCTCGGCGCGGCTGTCCGCGACGCGCACCTGCGCGCCGTGGCGGGTGAGCCACCGCGTCATCGACCAGCCCGTGTCACCGAGTCCCAGCACCACGACGTTTTTCCGCTTGAGCTCCAGCATTGCGATCTACCGTTAGGCGTAAGGCATGAGGCGTGAGATGCGAAGCCGCACCCGCGTCCGGTCTGCGCTGCTTACTCGTCACTCGTCACCCGTCACTCGTCACCGTAGTTTGAGCGTCGACAGTCCGACCAGCACCAGCATCATCGTCACGATCCAGAACCGCACGACGACTTGATTCTCTTTCCATCCCTTGAGCTCGTAGTGGTGGTGCAGCGGCGCCATCCGGAAGATGCGCTTGCCGGTCAACTTGAACGAGGCGACCTGCAGCATCACCGAGAGCGTCTCAACCACAAATACGCCTCCCATGATGAACAGCACTATCTCCTGCCGCACGATCACCGCGATCGCGCCGAGCGCCGCGCCCAGCGCGAGGGCACCGACGTCGCCCATGAACACCTCGGCGGGGTAGGCGTTGAACCAGAGGAATGCGAGGCCCGCCCCCGCCAACGCGCCGCAGATGACCGCGAGCTCGCCTGCGCCGGGGATGTAGGGAAACCCGAGATACTTCGAGAACACTGCGTTCCCCGCGACGTAGGCAAAGATTCCGAGCGCGCTGCCGATCATCACAGTCGGCATGATCGCGAGGCCGTCGAGACCGTCGGTGAGATTCACCGCGTTGCCGGTGCCGACGATCACGAAATACGTCATGCCGATGAACCCGATGGTGCCGAGCGGGTAGGCCACCTGCTTGAAGAACGGCACGATGAACTCGGTCTGGGCTGGAAGATTGGTGGTGAATGCGATGTAGCATGCCGCGGCCACGCCGATCACCGACTGCCAGAAGAACTTCAGCTTTGCGGAAACGCCTTTCGCATTGCGCTGCACGACCTTGCGGTAGTCGTCCACCCAGCCGATCGCGCCGTACGCGAGCATCACCCACATCACGATCCACACGAACCGGTTGTGGAGATCGGCCCACAGGAACACCGTGATCGTGATCGAGGCGAGGATCAGCGCGCCTCCCATGGTGGGAGTGCCGGCCTTGACGAGATGTGATTGCGGCCCGTCGTCGCGCACCGACTGCCCGATCTTGTACGCCGTCAACCGCCGGATCATCGTGGGACCGATGATGAAGGAGATGACGAGCGCGGTGAGGCACGCAAGCACCGCGCGCAACGTAATGTAGCTGAACACGTTGAACGCGCGGAGGTCCTTGGCGAGCAGCTGGGCAAGCTCTAGGAGCACGCGCGACCTCCGGTCGGGAGCGAACCGCGGACGATGGAAAGAAAACAGTTGCGGCACACCGGCTAGCTCCTTGCCTTCGCCCTGTCCCCGTCCGCCTCGATCGCCTGGACGACGCGCTCCATCCGCATGAAGCGTGATCCCTTGACCAGCAGCGCCACATCCGGCGCGAGCTCCTTTCTGATACTGTCGATCAAGTCCTCGATCCGGGCGTGATGCCGCGCGCGCTCGCCGAACGCCCGGGCCGCGTGCGCCGAGAGCTCGCCCAGGGTGAGCAGGCGGTCGATTCCGCTCGTCCGGGCGTAGTGGCCAATGCCGGCGTGCATGTCCGCAGCGGTGGAACCCAGTTCGCCCATATCGCCCAACACCATCAGCCTTCTCCCCGGAGCCTGCGCGAGCACGGCGATCGCCGCGCGCACCGAATCGGGATTCGCGTTGTAGGTGTCGTCGATCAGCGTTGCGCCGTGCGCTGCGGCCTTTTTCTGAAGTCGACCTTTGACGCCTGCGAAGCGCGAGAGTCCAGTGGCGATGTGCGGCGTCGGGACGTCCAGCGCGAACGCCGCCGCGCTCGCGGCAAGCGCATTTGCGACATTGTGCAGTCCGGGCGTCTTCAGCACCGCCACCGCTGACCCGAGCGGGGTCTGGACTACGATCTCGCTCTCCAGGAAACGCAGGGCGTAGCGCGCTGTGACCGTCGCTTCATGCTCCAGCCCGAACTCGACCACGCGCCGGCCGATGGCCAGGGCGCGCCATAGCCCGGCGTAGCGGTCGTCGGCGTTGATGACCGCCGCGCCGCCGGCCTGCAGGCCCTCGAAGATCTCGCCCTTGGCGTGCGCGATCTCCTCCTCCGAATCGAAGAACTCCCGATGGGCCGCTCCGGCGTTCGTGATGAGCGCTACGTCCGGCCGGGCGAGCCGCCCCAGATAGCGGATCTCACCGGCATGATTCATTCCCATCTCGATCACGGCGCACCGGTGCCCGGAGCGCAGTTCGAGCAGCGTGAGGGGAACGCCGATGTCGTTGTTGAGATTGCCACGCGTGGCCAGCACCCGCGATTCGCTGTCCGGCGCTCGCGACTCGTCGAAAGCCTCGCGCAGGATCGAAGCGAGCATGTCCTTGACGGTTGTCTTGCCGTTGCTGCCGGTGAGAGCGACGAGCGGAATCGCGAATTTGCTCCTCCAGTATGCAGCGAGCCGGCCCAACGCAAGCCGCGTGTCTTCCACGGCCACCGACGACAGCCCGGCCTCCTGCGCTCTTGCCGACCCGAGATCCACGAGTGCGGCGGCGGCCTGCAGTTCCGCAGCCCGCGCGAGAAAGTCATGTCCATCGAAGCGCTCGCCCTTGAGGGCGACGAACAGCGCATGCGGAGGCAGGGCGCGCGTATCCGAACTCACGGCGTCGAATTCGCGATCCTCACCGCGCAATTCCCCGCCGATCGCCTGCGCCGCTTCCGAAAGCCGCATCATCATCGGGGATGCGCCAGTGCACGCCGCGCCGCGGCGGCGTCGTTGTATGCATGCTTCACGTCGCCTATCAGTTGGTAGGTCTCGTGTCCCTTGCCCGCGACCAGTACGACGTCGCCGCGCCGGGCGCTGGCCACCGCATACCGCACCGCGCTGCCGCGGTCGGGAATGATCGCAAGCTCGTCCTGTATTCCCCGCATGCCTCCGAGGATGTCGTCGATGATGCGCTGCGGGTCCTCGCCGCGCGGATTGTCCGAGGTCACGACAACCCGGTCGGCCAGCCGTGCGGCGATTCGGCCCATCTGCGGCCGCTTGCCGCGGTCGCGCTCGCCGCCGCAGCCGAACACGCAAGTCAGTTTCGGGTTCCGCGTTTCAGGTTTCGAGCCCACGCTCCGCGCTTTCCGGTTGCCCGACCGGGAAGCTGGAGCTCGCAACTCCGATCCTGCGAGCAGCTCGCGCAGTGCAACGAGCGACTGCTCGAGGGCGTCGGGCGTATGCGCATAGTCCACCACGACAAGCGGCTTCGGCCCTCCACCCAGGCGCTGCATGCGCCCGGGCACGCTTCCCAAATGCGCCAGCGCGGCCACCGCCCCGCGCAGTGGAACGCCGCTCGCAAGCAGTACCCCAAGTGTGGCAAGCAGGTTTGACGCATTGTGGCGGCCGAGCACCCGGCTCGTCACACGGGCCTTGCCCCATGGCGTTGCGACCGCGAAGCTGACCCCGTTCGGGCCGGTGACGAGATCGCTGCCCTTGACGCGCAAGGCCGCGTCGCGCGATTTGCCGAAGCCGTAACCCATTACCTTCAACCCGGGCCGGGGGATCCGGCGCGCCAGGTCGCGACCGAACGCGTCGTCGAGGTTGATCACGGCGTGCGTGAGCGACTCCCAGGCGAAGAGTCGCGCCTTCGCGTTACGGTAGCGCCGCATCGTGCCGTGGTAGTTGAGATGGTCGCGGGTAAGATTGGTGAACAACGCAACGTCGAACGCGATGCCCGCCGTCCGATCCTGGTCGAGGCCGATCGAAGAAACCTCCATCGCTACTGCCTCGGCTCCGCTGCGTCCGAACTCGGCGAGCCGGGCATGCAGCCATAATGCGTCCGGTGTGGTGTTGAGCGTGGCCCGCAACGGGGCGCGCACGCCGTAGCCGAGCGTGCCGATGACCGCGCACCGTCGGCCCGCCCGTGTGAGTGCCTGAGCGACCCACTGGCTGCAAGTTGTTTTGCCGTTGGTGCCGGTCACGCCGATCATCCACAGCCGGCTCCCGGGCCGGCCGTAGACCCGGCTCGCGATCGCACCGGACTGCCAACGCAGGTTTTTGACGCCGACGTTCGGCACTTTCCATGCCGGTCTCCAGCGGAAATCTCCGGCGTCCCACAGCACGTGAGCAGCGCCCTTTTCGATCGCTTGCCCGATGTACGCGCGCCCGTCGCTGCTCCGGCCGGGATAGGCGACAAAAGTATCGCCCGTGCGCACCACGCGGCTGTCGTTCACCAGCCGCTTGATGCCCAGGGCGTCTATGGCCTTCCAGTCCATATTCACGGCGCGCAGCGCTGCATCACACTTCTTCCTTGATTTCCGGAGCATCGGGCGGCGGCAGAACGACGTTGTCGAGCGGCGCATCCGGAGTTACGCCGAGATACCGCAACGCCCCCGACATGACCTGCTTGAATACGGGCGCCGCGACGGCACCGCCGTAGTACTGCCCGGCCGATGGCTCGTCGATCATCACGGCCACGATCAGGCGCGGCGCCGACGCGGGAGCGAAACCGATGAAAGCGGAAACGTACTTGTTCGGCGCGTAGACGGCACCCTCGAGCTTGTGGGCGGTGCCGGTCTTCCCAGCGACGCGATAGCCGATGATCTGCGCTTTCGGAGCGGTCCCTCCGGGCTCGACCGCCATTTCGAGCATCCTCCGCACCTGGCGGGCGGTCTCGGGCGCGATGGCCTGTTCGGCCTCCACCGGGCCTTCACGCTTTATCAGGGTCACGGGCTTGAACTCGCCGTCTGTCGCGAACACGAGGTACGCGCGTGCGAGCTGCAGCAATGAGACCGAGATGCCGTGGCCGTAGGACATCGTCGCCTGCTCGATCGGCCGCCACGAGGCATAAGCCCGCAGACGCCCCGCAACTTCTCCCGGGAAACCCGAGCGCGGCGGCGCTCCGAAGCCGACGCGGCTGAGCACCGTCCACAGCTGTTCGGGTTGCAGCCCTAGCGCCATCTTTGCCGCGCCGACGTTCGAGGATTTCTGTATCACCTGGGCCACCGTCAGCGCGCCCTGCGGATGGGCGTCGTGTATCGTACGATCGCCGATCGTCAGCTCGCCGGGGGCAGTCTGGATCACGCTTTCCGGCGTCACGGTGCCCGCTTCGAGCGCAGCGGCGACCGTGAAGGGCTTCAACGTCGACCCCGGCTCGAACAGGTCGGTCAAGGCGCGATTGCGCGCACGGCGCGGGTCGAGCTTGCCTCGATTGTTGGGGTTGTAGGAGGGCACGTTCGCCATCGCCAGCACTTCACCGTCAGTCACGTCCAGCACCACGATGCCGCCGGCGCGGGCGCGCTGCGCCGCAACGGCGCTCTTCAGCTCGCGATAGGCGAGGTACTGGATCCGCGCGTCGATAGACAATCGCACCGTCCGGCCGTTCTGCGGCGTGCGTATGCTCTCGACGTCTTCGACGATGCGCCCGAGCCGATCCTTGATCACGCGCCGGCTCCCCGGCTTGCCCGCGAGGTCGGCCTCGAAGGCCAGCTCGAGCGCCTCCTGTCCCTTGTCGTCCACGTCGGTAAACCCGATGAGATGGGCCATCACCTCGCCGCCCGGGTAGTAGCGCCGATATTCCCGCTGCAGGAAGACGCCGGGTATGCCCAGCGCCACGACCTTCTCGGCTTCATCCGGCGGGAGCTGGCGCTTCAGGTACACGAACTCGCGCCTTGGATCGGAGAGCTTACGGGCAAGCTCCGCCGCGTCCGTTTCGAGCAGCCGGGCGAGCCGTCCGATCTGCGCGGGAGTCGCTTCGATGTCCGCCGGGCTTGCCGCCACCGATTCGACGGGGGTGGAAATGGCGAGCGGCTCGTTATTGCGATCCACGATCATGCCGCGCGTCGCGCTGATCTCGATCACGCGCGAATAGCGCGACTCTCCCTTCTGCTGCAGGAAGCCGTGGTGCAAGCCCTGCAGGTAAAACGCGCGGCCGGCCAGCGCGACGAACCACGCAAGCACCAGCAGCAGGAGGACGCGGGAGCGCCACGCCTGCAGCCGTAGATGGAGCTGCGGGTGCTGGGCGACGCTCATCGGCGGGCCTCCGGCGATGGGGGCGGAACGACCTGGGTGCGGGCGGGCGACGGTGCGCGCATGCCGAGCGCCCGGGTGGCAATTTTTTCCACCCTCGCGTGCATCGCCCACGTGCTCTGCTCGAGCTGCAGCTGTCCCCATTCGACTTCGATCTGCCGCGCGAGCTCCTGCTCCTTCTGCAGGTCGACATAGAGCTTGCGCGCCCGGTGCTGCGAGGTGACCAGCGCCAGCGCGCAACCGATCAGGACGGCCAGCAGGACGAGGTTCAGCCGGATCATCATCTCAACGGCCTAATTCGTTTTTTCCGCGATGCGCATTACGGCACTGCGCGCGCGCGGGTTGGCTGCAATTTCCCCGGGTTCCGGCTTGATCGCCCGCCCGACGAGCCGCAGCTTCGGCCGGGCGATGTCGCGTGCGCGTACCGGCAAGCGCGCCGGGAGCCGGTCTGCACGAGCCGTTTCACGCAGGAAACGCTTGACGATGCGGTCTTCGAGGGAATGGAAACTGATCACCACCAGCCGCCCCGCAGGCCGCAGGAGCTCGACGCACTGCGGCAGGACTAGCGACAATTCCTCAAGCTCCTGATTGACGTGAATCCGTAGAGCTTGAAACGTGCGCGTCGCCGGATCCTGGTGGGGCTCCCGCGAAGGAACGGCCGCTGCCACGAGCGCGGCAAGTTGTCGTGTGGTGCGTAAAGGTCCCCGCGCTCGAGCCGCAACAATCGCTGCTGCAATCTGTTTAGCAAACCGTTCTTCGCCATAGGTTCTTATTACCTCCCGGATATCTGGCTGGCTCGCTTCCGCGAGCCACTCTGAGGCCGTGGTGCCGCCGCTCGCGTCCATGCGCATGTCGAGCGGCGCGTCGAAACGGAAACTGAAGCCGCGCGCGGGATCGTCGAGCTGCGGCGAGGAAACGCCGAGATCGAGCAGGATGCCGTCCGCGTGCGCGATACCGACGCCGGCGGCGAGTTCGGTGAGCCGGCTGAACCTCCCCTGTCGTATGCAAAAACGCCTGTCACCGATCGCTCCTCCGGCGGCAACCGCCTCAGTGTCGCGGTCGAGCGCGAAGAGCCGCCCCGCCGTACCTAGCCGTGCCAGGATCAGGCGGCTGTGCCCTCCGCGGCCGAACGTGCAGTCGACGTAGACACCATCACTGCGCACGTTCAATCCGTTTACTGCCTGCTGTGAGAGGACGGAGGTATGTGAGCCATTGCTCACAAGGAAAAGCCCTCCAATTCAGGCGGGAGGCCGCCCGAATTGAATCCGCCGCCCTTGTCCATCAGTTGTGCCCAGTTGTCCTTGTTCCACAGCTCGAATTTGTTGCCCTGGCCCACAAGCACGACACTCTTCTCGAGTTGTGCGAAAGCGCGCAGCGCGGGCGGCACGAGGATGCGTCCGGTAGCGTCCATGACGACGTCCTCTGCGTAGCCCACGAGCCGCCGCTGCAGTTCCCGGATCTGCGCGTTGAAACTCGAGAGCGCCATGAGCTTCTGCTCGATCGGCTCCCAGTCGGGAATTGGATAGATGAGCAGACAGCGATCGGAGTCTGCGGTGACCACGAGATGCCCGCTGCAGCGTGCCGTGAGCGCATCGCGAAACCGGGCAGGCACCGCGAGGCGGCCCTTGCTGTCCAGATTCAGTTGCGCTACGCCACGAAACACGACTCCCCCTAGCAGCCCGTTCGAGTTGCAAGCTCGTGCTTTCGAGCCGGCGTGTTATCCCACTTTTCTCCACTTATCCCCACTATAGGGGAAAATTCGGAGGCCGGTCAAGCCGAATGGGGTAATTCTGTTTTTAGGACAAAGACTTAAGTCCAGTATTTGAAGGTTATTTAAGCGTTTCGTGATGCCTTAATATACCTTTAAAACATGATGATGAACGAGAAAATAAAAGTAACACTTTAAGTGCAGGGGGTACGGCGTACGGGGGGACTGGAAAAGAATGGCTGTTGCGGGAAGGCAACAGGCCAAGGTTAAAGGGGAAGCCGGCCGATAAGCCGGGTTCTGTAAAGGCCGTTAGGCCCCGACAGTCATTCCTCTAGGCCCTGAATTGCTCGAGGGCTCAAGCCACCTACCCGCAAGCTCGGCGGGCCGCGTCATCGCTTGCCTATTTGGTGTTGCTCCGGGTGGAGGTTGCCATGCCGTTCGCTTCACGGCGAACGCGGTGCGCTCTTACCGCACCGTTTCACCCTTGCCTGATCCCGCACCTGGGGAGTTACGCTTCCGCAGCTACCCACTTTTCGAGACTTTGCCGCCCGAGGGCGGCAAGTCCGAGGTGCAGGCCATCGGCGGTCTGTTCTCTGTGGCCCTGTTCCTCGCCTCACGGCGGGCGGTGATTAGCCGCCACCCTACCCTGTGGAGCCCGGACTTTCCTCTCCGCGCGATACGGACCATCGTATAGGCCCGCTTCTTCCGCGCGCAGCGACTGTCTGGCCGACTTCCCGGTGCGAATTTTACACCTGCAGGAGGCCTCCGATGCGGTCCGCCGGGCAGCCGAGGCGGATGCGGGACACCGCGCATGAAACTTGCGTGGCCCTCCAGTATCCAATGGTGTACGATTCGATCGCAAGCGGTTGACGGCAAGAGGAGAACCCGATGCTGATGCGACGCCGCCTGTATTTCGTCCTCCCCGATATCCCGAGTGCGCGCGGCATGCTCGACGAGATGCTGCTTGCGCGCATCGAGGTCAAACGTATTCATTTTCTCGCCCGGCGCGACACATTGCCGGCGGACTTGCCTGAGGCGAGCGTGCTCCAGAAGACCGACGTCGTCCACGGCGCGCAAACAGGCATGGCCCTTGGCGGGCTCGCCGGCATCATCGGGGGCCTCGTGATCGTGCTTTTCCCGCCGACGGGTGTGTCCCTGAAGCTCGGGACCGTGCTGCTCGCCGCCCTTTTCGGTGCAGTGTTTGGCGCCTGGGCTTCCAGCATGGTGGCCAGCGCCGTGCCCAATTCGAAGCTCAAGGCATTTCATCCGGAGATCGAGCGTGGCAAGGTACTGATGATGGTGGACGTGCCGATGCTGCGCGTGCAGGAAATCTCGGAACTGGTTGCCCGGCGCCACCCCGAAGCGGTATCGGGCGGCCTCGAGCCTACCATTCCGGCCTTTCCCTAAGCCTTCGATTCATTCGCCATTACGATGCGCGCTGTCTCTCACAAAGAGCGCGCGCCGTTGCGAGCACACGCAGCAAGTGGTGATCGCGCACACCGAGCTCGGCGAGGTGAGCGACGGTGCGCGCCAGATATTCCAGATTCGGGCCGCGATCGCCGCGGCAAGTTGCAATCATCCGGGCGGTCTGCTTGACCGACAGCTTTCCGGCATACCCGGCGTGCTGCGGATCGGCGATGAAAGTCAATACCCGCGTTTCCCGGTTGGGAAGCCAGGCGCGCACTACGCGCGGCCGGTAGACGGCTCGCCGCATTTCGCGCGCCCACAGCTCTTCCAGTGCCAGGGTGACCTCGGCCGCCTTCACGAGAAAGGCAATGCCGCGGCAAGCCCCTCCGCGCTCCAGCCCGAGCACGAGACCGGGGTTTTCGGGCGTCCCCCGCCAGCGGTTCGAGTAGATGCACAGCGCGCGGTGATAGCCGTAGATCAGCGCCGGAGCCCATTTCACATAGGGAATGTCCGGGTTCCACATGAGCGAGCCATAACCGAAGATCCAGAGGTCGCCACGTGGGAGTTGAAGCTTTGAATAGTGGCGCGCCTGTACCCGATGATGCTCGGCGTGGGACAGATCCATTAAACGGCTTAACGAACGAACGGACACGCGCGCTTACAGGGAAAACGCTCTCAGTGATCGTCAGGGGCCAGCTTCCAGCCAACGCGCCCGCCGGCACGGAACGGCACGAGCGCATCGGTTCCAAAAGGAATCTCCTGCGGCACGGCGCAGGCAACCTCCACCAGCGTGATTTTTTCCAGATTGACCGGCAGTCCGTAGAACCGCGGCCCGTAGAGCCCCGCGAAGGCGTCCAGTTTGTCGAGCGCACCGGCCGCGGCAAAAGCCTCGGCGTAGAGCTCGATGCCCGCGTGCGCGGTATATATCCCTGCGCAGCCACACGCGGTTTCCTTGGTGTGACGCGCGTGCGGCGCGCTGTCGGTGCCCAGAAAGAACCTCGGATTACCGCCAGTCACCACCGCCATCAGCGCCCGCCGGTGCTCCTCGCGTTTTACTACCGGCAGGCAATAGTGGTGCGGTTGGATGCCGCCCTGGAATAGCGCGTTGCGATTGAGCAGGAGATGGTGTGCAGTGACCGTGGCTGCTACCCGCGGCGGCGCCGCGGTGACGAACTCCACCGCCTCGCGGGTGGTGACGTGCTCCAGCACAACCTTCAAGTCGGGGTAGCGCTCGATAAGCGGCGCGAGCACGCGCTCCACAAACTCACGCTCGCGGTCGAACACATCCACCGTCGGATCGGTCACTTCACCGTGTACGAGCAGCGGCATGCCGTGTCGCTGCATCGCGTCGAACGCCTGCGAGCACCTGGCGAGGTCGGTGACACCGGATTCGGAGTTGGTGGTGGCGCCGGCAGGATAGTACTTCACGGCATGCACGGCGCCGCATGCGCGCGCTCTGGCGATCTCTTCCGCCGTCGTATTGTCGGTCAGGTAAAGAGTCATCAACGGCTCGAAGACGGCGCCGGGTGGTAGCGCCGCCCGGATGCGATCCCGATACTGCAGCGCCGCTTCGGCTGTGGTTACCGGCGGTCTCAGATTCGGCATGACGATCGCGCGCGCGAAGCGGCGTGCGCTGTCCGGCAATACGGCACGCAGGTGCTCGCCGTCACGCAGGTGCAGATGCCAGTCGTCGGGACGAGTGATGGTCAGGCGGTTCATCTTGAAGCCGTGAGCAGTGAACGGTTACGGCCCTGGTGCGCGCTTGAAAAGCATGTTACCGCTCACCGCTTATTGCTTACCCTTGAGCGTAAGCGCAAGCTCGTAAAGGTCGTTGCGCTTGCCGCCGCTCAGCTTCACCGCCAAGGTCACCGCTTGTTTCAACGGCACTTCTTCGAGCAGAACGGCAAGCGTCCGGTGCGCCTCGCCGCGCGCCTCCTCGGCGCCCCGCTTCGGAAGCTGCGCGCCCTGCACGATCAGCACGAATTCGCCGCGCGCGCGTTCGGCGTTCTCGGCGATCCAGGCGGCTGCTGACGCCAGCGTGCAGCGGCTTATCGACTCGAAGACCTTGGTGAGCTCGCGCGCGATGACGACGTCGCGCTCGCCACCCAGGACATCGCGCAAATCGGCGAGACACGCGACGACCCGGTGAGGGGCTTCGTAAAACACGAGCGCATAGGGCAACGTCTTGAGCAACGCCAGCGCTCGGCGCCGCTCCGCGGCGCGCTGGGGCAGAAAGCCGTAGAAGAGGAAATGCGGCGCTGCGCGGCCCGCGGCCGAAAGCGCCGCCACCGCGGCGTTCGGCCCGGGAATCGGCGTTACGGCAAAGCCGGCCGCGCGCACTGCCTCCACCACGAGCGCTCCGGGATCGGATATCGCGGGAGTCCCGGCGTCGCAAGTCAATGCCAGCGATCTTCCAGCGGTCAGCAGCGCCAGCACCTGCTTGATCGCCCGCCTTTCGTTGTGCTCGTGCGCCGGGATCAGCCGCCTGGCAATGCCGTAGCGGGCGAGCAGCCGTGCAGTCACCCGGGTGTCCTCCGCTATAACGGCATCGACGTCCTTCAGCACGTCCAGGGCGCGCAGGCTGATGTCGCGCAGATTTCCAATCGGGGTGGCCACTACATATAATGTCGCTCTCCGTTGCTGGTCGGCTCCCTCATGCGCTGCGGCGTGCTCCATCGGCTGCTCGTCGTTACTTTCGCTGCGGCGATACTATACGGTGGCGTGTCTGCAATGGCCAGCGAAGCGGTGACGTCGCCGGCGAAGTCACCGCCACCCCTCGCTGCGCCGTTGCCACTGAGCCCGGCCACGTCGACCGCGGCACCGGGCAAACCGGCACCCGCCCGCCTCGAACAGCCAGCGCAGCGCGAGCCCGAAGTCCCGCACATTGCGCTGCTGCTGCCGCTCGAATCGGCGTCCTTTGCCAAGCACGCCGAAGCGGTGAAGAACGGTTTCCTCGCCGCCGCCAAGGTCCAGGGCCGCGCTCCGCTGCCGCTGCGAATCTACGCGGCGAACGACGACGACCGCGTGGTCGTCGACAGCTACCGGCGCGCGCTCGAAAACGGTGCGCGCCTCATCGTGGGACCGCTTACGCGGAGCGGAGTATCGGCGGTGGTAGACAGCGCCATGGTAATGGTGCCGACTATCGCCCTTAACGTCCCCGAGCACAACTTCGCCGGGCAACGCGATCTCTACGTCTTGAGCCTGCACGCCGAGTCCGAAGCGCGCCAGGTCGCACAGCTCGCCTGGGAGGAGGGCCGGCGCAATGCGTTCACGCTCTACGCGGGAACCGCGTTGTTCAAGCGCATCCACCAGGCGTTCGCCGACGAGTTCACGCGGCTGGGCGGCAAGCTCGTCGCGGAATACGCCTATTCGGGCGACCTGGCGGAGCTTGCGCGCATCAAGCAGGCATCAGGTCTCGGTGTGGCCGACATGGTCTTTCTCGCTCTCGATTTCCCGCGCGCGCGCACCGTGCGCCCGTATCTTGGGGCGCTCGCGCTCTACGCGACCTCGCACGTCTATCCCGGCGGCGACGCCGGTCCGCTCGCCGGATTCGACCTCGCGAACGTACGCTTCCTCGACATGCCATGGCTGTTGCAGCCCGACCATCCTGCGGTGATGATCTATCCGCGCGCCGATCACCGCGACGCGGACCTCGACCGCTTTTATGCGCTCGGGATAGACGCCTTCCGCGTCGCGCAGGAGCTGCTCGCCGGCAGGACAGACGTCGCACTGGACGGTGTCATCGGCCGGATCACGCTGGGCGCCAATCATTTCTTTGCGCGCACCCTCACCGCAGCGCAGTTCCAGGAGGGCAAGCTGAAGATCTCGGGCGAGGGCCGTGACGCGCGGTGACGGCCCCGAGGCCCGCGCCGCCGCCTTTCTCGAGGGGCAGGGACTCACGATCCTCGAGCGCAATTACCGCTGCCGGCTTGGCGAAATCGATCTCATCGCAAGACTCGGGTCCACGACGGTGTTTGTCGAAGTTCGCGCGAGGACTTCGGAAAGTTTCGGCGGCGCCGCCGGGAGCATCACCGCTGCGAAGCGCAAGCGGCTGCTTGCGACCGCCCGGCATTATCTCGCGCGCCAGGGAAGGTACGTCGCATGTCGTTTCGACGTAGTGCTGCTTTCCGGAAATCCTGCGCGCGTCGACTGGATAGAGAACGCCTTCGGGGAATGACTCGAACCTTTTTCAGGTTCCAAGGAAGGCTATGCAGACGCAACAGCGGCCACACCCGCGCGCCTATCCCTCTTCCACCGTCTTGATGCAGGGGTGACTATTCGGAGGTGCCATGTACCACTCGTGGACCTCCCGGTCGAATCCGTGCTCCTTGGCATCGGCAATCGCTTCGGGAGCAGAAGCGAACGTGCCGACACTCTCGCTATGCAGCGTACCGTCGGCATTGAGCGCCCGCCAGAACCATTGATACGTTCCGGCTTCGACGTTGTGATGAAATTCCCAGCAATGCATATCAATTAGTGTCCGGCGAGAGGAACGAGTTCGCTTCGTGCATCGCACCGGTGTGCAGGATTCGTCGCCGTTTGACGACGCCGTGCCGTAGTGGCTTCGTGACAAATTCTGTCGAATGTCTTTCGATCCTCCTTCGTGTAGCCTATGACGCCATGTTTACCCGACGATCGCTAGCGCGTGCAGATAGAGAAAGTGCGGCGCGCTTTGAATGCCTCCGGTGCGGAAAGATCAGCAGCCTGCAGATGGTTCGTGCGACCTGCGTGCGTTGCGGTTCCGGTACGGGCGTGCTGGGAGACATAGGACAGGGGACGGAAGAAGCGAGGCGCAATCGCGGCTATGTTGCGGGCGGTGACCGCGGCGAGGAGCTCGAGTTCGAATGCCTCGTATGCGGGGCAAAAACCGGATTCATGACGAGGCAGGTTCGTCCCGAGTGCCTGTACTGCGGCTGCAAAGACGGAGTCCTGATCGGCAGTCAACAGCGGTAGGACCGCGTTGACCGGCCCGCAGACCCGCGTCCTGCGTACAATACGCCCGCACCGCCAACTCCGACAGAATACGAATATCCCTCTACCGGGATCGCTCCCGCGCTTGGTGTATGCCGGCGGCAGTCTGTACAATGCGAAACGAATGAGAGGTTACTTTCGTCATACCGCCCACATCAGGAGTCGTTTCTTTCGCTCTGAAACGGCCTCATAGGATCGGATGGACCTCATCACTCGCATCACCGAGAACTTTTCCGAAAGCGCGCACCTAAAGCTGCAGTCCATGGACGCGCTGGCGGGGCCGATCGCCGCAGCCGCCGAGCGCATGGTCCAGTGCCTGAAGCAGGACCGCAAGATCATGAGCTGCGGCAACGGAGGTTCAGCCGCCGATGCACAGCACTTCGCCGCGGAGATGCTGAACCGCTTCGAGATGGAGCGTCCCGGGCTCGCCGCGCTGGCGCTCACCACCGATACTTCGACGCTCACCTCGATCGCCAACGACTACGACTACGAGCAGGTGTTTGCCAGGCAGTTGCGCGCGCTGGGGCAGGCCGGCGATCTGCTCCTGGCGATTTCCACCAGCGGCAACTCGAGTAACGTCGTTGCCGCGATACAGGCCGCGCACGAGAGCCGGATCGGTGTCATTGCGCTCACCGGCCATCACGGAGGCAGGATGACCGAGTTTCTGCTTCCCTCCGATATCCAGATCTGCGTGCCGGCGCAAAGTACGGCGCGTATCCAGGAAGTGCATCTGCTCACCCTGCACTGCCTGTGCGATGCCATCGACTGTCTACTATTGGGAGTGGAATGATGCGCTATGCGATCCTGTTGTTGCCCGCGGTCCTGCTCCTGCTGTCGGGCTGCGCGCCGCTGGTGATCGGCGGTGCGGCCGCGACCGGCGTCATAGTCGCCGAAGACCGCCGCACGGTAGGAACATTGACCGAAGACCAGGGCATAGAGGTCAAGACCTCGAATCGTATCGGTGACAGCCTGAAGGGCAATGTCCACGTCAATGTCACGAGCTACAACCGCGTAGTGCTGCTCACCGGCGAAGTTCCCGATGCTGCCGCGAAAGAGCAGGCCGAGCGCATAGCGCGCGCCGTGGAAAACGTGCGCTCGGTGTACAACGAGCTCGCGGTCGCCCCCGTGACCGCGATGTCCTCGCGCACCAACGATACGGTCATCACTTCCAAGGTCAAGGCGCGCTTCGTGGACGGCCAGAAATTCAGCCCGGTTCACGTCAAGGTCGTGACGGAGAATGGCGTGGTCTATCTGATGGGGATCGTGAAAAGGCAGGAAGCAAGCGACGCAACCGATATCACGCGTACCACGAGCGACGTGCGCCGGGTCGTGCGCATGTTTGAATACCTCGACTGAGCGTGACGAGCGACGGGTGACGGTGACGACGCGCGGCCCAGCGCCCGAATTCGAAGCCAAGATCTGCAAGCCCGGAGAGTTGGCGGCGCGGGTGAGGCGGCTGCCGCGCCCGCTGGTATTCACCAACGGCGTATTCGATATCCTGCACCGCGGTCACGTCACCTGTCTCGCTCAGGCGCGTGCCCTGGGTGCGAGCCTGCTGATCGCGCTCAACGCCGACGCTTCCGCGCGCAGCCTCGCCAAGGGTAATGGGCGTCCGATCAATCAGCTCGAGGACCGCCTCGCAGTAGTCGCCGCGCTCGAGGCGGTGACGCTCGCGACCTGGTTCGATGAGGCTACGCCGCTCGAGCTGATCCTGACGGTAAGACCGGAGGTGCTGGTGAAAGGCGGCGACTGGAAACCGGAAGCGATCATCGGGGCCGCGGAGGTACGCGGTTGGGGTGGCGCGGTGCACGCGATACCGTTCGTGCATCAACGTTCAACTTCAGCGCTGATCGACCGTATTCGCCGCCGGAGCTGATATTTGTCGTATTCACCCTTCATGTTCGTCCTTCGCTCTCTCCCGGTCTCCCTTGTTCTCTCTGTTCTCGCCGCGACGGGCCTGTTCAAGTTCCGACCGCCGTCGTTCCCTGCGCAGGCGATGGCGTTCCTCGCGGGCAGTCTCCTTGGCGCTCGGGGCAGGCATACTGGACGCCACCCGCCACCAGACGACAGCGGCGGCTCCCAGACCGACCAGGCTCATACCTAGAACAATAAAAAATGCGGGTAGCGAGGCACCCGCAGCGTAACCCAGCAGATCGGACAGCCAGGAAAAGAGTATTGCGCAAAATACCGACAAGGCGCCGTAGGCGAAAAGCAATACGATGCGAGACAGCACGTGCAGCCGATAGAGCGCTCGACCGATGAGATAGCTGACGACGACCACCGCCGTATACGCAAACGGCACGAGGATCAAAGCCACGCCCGCTGCATGGGGTTTCACATCGGCCAGGTTTCCCGCAGCCGGGATCAGGATGATCGATACACAGGCAACGATCAGAATCGCCACGGGTACCAGCGCAGCCCACAGCGAGGCCACGAAAAATCTCACGCGCTCGATCATTTAGCGTCCCGCTCCCGGTCACTGCCCGCGGCTCCCCGCAGCACGGCCTTTTCGGACAGCACAGGAATTCTACGCGATATCAGTAGGTTAATCACCTGCTTGCGATCGCCCTTTCACGATTCCACCGCGTCCGGAGTTGCCGCCTTGATGCAACGGCCCAGATCCCTGGAGCGCTAGCCTTTCGTCGCGACCGTGGACGTGCATTGCGTCGCTTTGAGCTCGCTGCCGGGGAATTCCCGCTGCAACGCCGCGAGCCGAGCCACCGTTGATTCGTCCGGCTCGCGCACGAGAAAGGCGATCTGCTTGAGGAAGTTTTCACGCCGTTCGGCAACGGCGGAGCGCACACCACGATCGCGCAGTTTGTTCAGAAATGACTGCGCTGCCTCATCCGTCCTGAAGATCCCGAGCGAAATCGAGTTGCGCCATTGCCCTGCGTCTTGAACGATGAAGAAATCGGAAACGCCGAGCGCCTTGAGCTCGCCGATCTTGCGGTCCGTTTCAGACTTGGACTTGAGCGCCGGTATGTAGACCCAGTAGCCCCCGGCATCCGTCACGGTGCGCTCTACCCGGTCCTGCGGCAGGTCGAGCCGGCCGAGCGCGCTCTCGGCGCGCGCAACGTCCGGGCCGGCGAAAATACCCCATTCTATGCAGGCCGACGGAGCGATCGTCTTGCCGCTCCCGCGCTTGTCCGGAGTGGGCGTACCCGAGGACGGCGGCCCGTCCGCCGACGCCTTGCTCGAGGCCTTGACCACCTCGATCTTTTCCGGACTCACCTCCAGCTGGGAAATCTGGCTCAACGCTCCCGGCTCGCGCGCCACCTGGGCGAACGCGAAAAACACCAGGTTCGCCAGGACCATCAGGAGAAACAACGCTCGCATACATTCGCTCGGTAAGCGGTAAGCGGTAAACGGTAAGCGGACCAATAGGCCGCTTTCTCGGCAGTGGAGACCGCTTACTGCTTACCGCTCACTGCTCACCGCTCGATGCGATGCGCAGCAATCCCTCCAGTACGAGATTATCCACAACCTCAGCCGGCACGTTAAGGTGGGGAGCGATGACCTCCGCCGCTCCGCCGGAAACGACGACGAGCGCCGTAGCCAGTCCCGCCTCACCCATGAAACGATGCATGCGCTCGATCGCGCCGGCGAGCGCGTTGACCGCCCCGCTGATGATGGCGTCGGAGGTGCGGCCGGGGAAATACGCGTAGCGCCCGGCTTGCACTTTGAGTTGCGCCGTGCTGCGTGCCAACGCGACCCGCATCAGTTCCACGCCCGCTACGATCATGCCTCCAAGAAACACACCCTCCGCGCTCAAGGCATCCACGGTCATCGTCGTGCCCGCATTCACCACCACGCATGGCCCATGGAACAGATGCCATGCCCCGATCAGCGCCGCCCACCGATCGGAGCCGAGCCGGGCGGGACTGTCGTACGAGCTGCGGACCTCGCACTGGCTCGCCTGGCTCCGCGCGAACCGGACCGGCAGGCGCAAACGGCGCGCCACCGTCACCAGCGAACGCCGCACGCGCTCCCCCGCCACGTTGGAAGCGATCACTATCTCGGGACGCGACAGCCCCGCCCAGGCACGTCCGATGCGCGCCACATGTGCGGTTGCGATCCAGTCCTGCACCAGCCAGCCTTCCCCGTCGTGCAGGCCCCATTTGATCCGGCTGTTCCCCGCATCGACGGCAAGCACGCGCTTGCCGCCGCGGTGATACGTGAGAAGTGACGAGCGAGGCGCGCTGGCCATATTCAGCGTGACCCGTTACCCATGACGGGTGGCCGGGCGAAGGCTCACCTCCCCGCTGCGGAAGCGCTTTGGTCCGCCGCGGGTGTCAAGCACCAGCGCGCCATCTTCAGCGACGCCGCGGGCACGCCCGCGCTCGCGGCGCCCGTCGGGCAACAACAAGGTCACCACCCTTCCCTGATGGGCGTGACGTTTCTCCCATTCGGGACGGAACGGCGCGAAGCCTTCTGCGGCAAACATTGCAAGCGCGCGATCGAGCTCGACGAGAAAGCTCGCGAGCAGACAGTTGCGGTCGACCAGGCCGTCGACCACGCTCTCGACGTCGGTCGCCGGCTGACCGATCGCGCGCCGGATGCTATCCGACAGCCGCACGTTCACGCCGATCCCGATCACCGCAGCACCGGGACCGAGCAGGTCGCCGGAGAGCTCGATCAGGATGCCGCCGAGCTTGCACCCGTCTGCCACGATGTCGTTCGGCCATTTCAAATCCACGCGCTGCCCGCCGAGCGCGTTCAAGCCCCGGGCCAGCGCCACACCCACAACGAGACTCAACCCCGCCAGCCCGCCCGCCCCCTGTGGAAACCGCCACAGCAGTGAAAAAGTCAGCGCGCCGCCGATCCCGGCATGCCAGACCCGACCGCGACGACCGCGGCCGGCGGATTGCCACTCGGCAGCGATCACGGTGCCGCTCGGCGCGCCCGCGGCTGCACGCTCGAGGAGCACGGCATTGGTCGAGGCCGCGGCTGCGCGCACGTCCAGGGAAAAGCGCTGCGCCGCCGCTCCGAGGTGGTGCTCGACGAGCATACGGTCGAGCAGAGACAGCGCGCGCGGCAGGCGATAGCCGCGGCCATGCACCTTGTAGATATCGAGCCCCATGATCTCCAGGTCGCGTACCGCGTTCCACACGCTCGCGCGCGAAACATCCAACGTCCGCGCGAGTGCGACGCCGGAATGAAAATCTCCGTCGGCCAGCAACCCGAGCACCCCTGCCGTATAGGGCTTCAACCCGCGTGCCTATTGTCGAGATAGGTTCTAGAATAGCCGATAACCCCCGGCCAGAAGCAAAAAGAGCAGCAGTGAAGAAGCGGCCCGCCGGCCCGGGATCCGACACTCTGCCACGACCGACTGCGGACTCCATCCAGGATGAAGCTCCAGGGTAGCGACGCAGGTCCGACCGCCCGTTAGCCCATGGCTGCCGATACGCCCACCGTCGAGCGCCATACGCGGGGCGACCTGCTACGCACCTTTTTCGGCGAGACCATGCTCGAGAACGCGCTGGTCGGCATGGCGCTCGCCATCGATCGCAAGCTCATATGGGTCAACAATACCTACGCGCGCATGCTGGGTTACGAGCGCAAGGAGCTGATCGGCGAGAGTGCCGCCGTCCTCTACCCCGACGACCAGAGCTTCGAGCTGTTCGGCGCCGCGGCGCATCCGGTGCTCGAGTCGGGTCATGCGTACGTGACCGAGCAGCGGTTGAAGTGCAAGGACGGCTCGCTCATCTGGGTTCAGATATCCGTCACGGCGGCGAACCCGAACGAACCGGCCGACAGCGCTATCTGGACCACCGTCGATATCACGGACAGGAAGGAGCTCCAGGAAAATCTGCAGCGATCGCTCGCCGAGCGCGACGTCATCCTGCAGAGCACCTTAGTCGGCATCACATTCTCCGTGAATCGCCGCCATCTCTGGGTGAACGACACCTTCGCGCGCATGATGGGCTACGAGCGCGAGGAGCTGATCGGCGAGCTCTCGGCCATCCATTTCCCGGACCGGGAAAGCTACGATTCGTTCGGGTACACCGCCTATCGCATCCTCGCCTCGGGCCGCCCGTGCGTGACCGAGCGCTGGCAAAAGCGCAAGGACGGCACATTGATCTGGTGCCAGATCTACGGCAATTACGTGGATCCGGACGATCTCTCCAAGGGCACGATCTGGACGTTCCTCGACATCACCGACCACAAGCGCGCCGAGGAGGAAATCCGCAAGGCGCTGGAGAAAGAACGCGAGCTTAACGAGCTCAAGTCGCGCTTCGTTGCGATGACCTCGCACGAGTTCCGCACGCCGCTCGCCACCATCCTGTCTTCGGCCGAGCTTCTGGAGCGATACGCCGACCGCCTGCCGCCCCACGAAAAGGAAGACCTCCACCGCAGCATACGCGCCAGCGTGGAGCGCATGACCAAGATGCTCGACAACGTGCTCACCATCGGCAGGGCCGAGGCGAACATGCTCCAGTTTTCACCGGCACCGACCGATCTTGCGGCGTTCTGCGAGCAGCTGGCCGATGAGATGCGGCTTGCCGCGGGAGACCGGCACGCGCTCGAGTTCTCGTACAAGGGCGCCCGCGGGCCGGTGCGCGTCGACGAGAAGCTGCTGCGCCACGCCCTGACCAACCTGCTCTCGAACGCCTTCAAGTACTCGCCCGACGGGGGCAAGGTCGAGTTTCGGGTGTTCGTCGGCGAGCGCGAGGCCCGTTTCGACGTGCAGGACCACGGCATTGGAATCCCGCGCGAGGACCAGGCCCGCCTCTTCGAGACGTTCCACCGCGCGCGCAACGTCGGCAGCATCGCCGGCACCGGCCTCGGGCTCGCGATCGTAAAGAAATCCCTCGACCTCCACGGCGGCAACGTGAGCGTGGAAAGCAGCCTCGGCGCGGGCGCGCTGTTCCGGGTGACGGTTCCGCTCAATTCCTGAGGCGCCATGCAGACAGTGCTCGTGATCGAGGACGAAGCGCCGATCCGCAACAACCTGAGCCGATTGCTGAGCGCCGAGGGCTATGACGTCATCGCGGCCGCCGACGGCGCGGGCGGCATCGCAACCGCGCGCGACCGCCGCCCGGATCTCATCGTCTGCGATATCCGGATGCCGCAGGTGGACGGCTACAAAGTGCTCGCCGCGCTGCGGGATGATCCGGGTACGGCGGCGATTCCGCTCATTTTTCTTACTGCGAGCGCGGACCGGGACGAGCGCCAGCGCGGTCTCGAGAGCGGAGCGCACGACTACCTGACCAAGCCGTTCAGGGTGCAGGACCTGCTCGAGGTGGTGCGCAAGCATCTCGGCGGCGGCACGCCCGAGGCCAGATAGAGGGTCCATCGCCGGTGCGATAGTCGGGAGCAAAGGGTGACGTAATGGCAAAAATCCTGGTGATCGAAGACGAGGCCGAGCTGCGCACCAATGTCGCGCGGCTGCTCAAGGCGGAAGGATTCGAAGTGCTCACGGCGGAGAACGGGGCGGTCGGGGTGGATACGGCGGTTGCACTGCTGCCGGACCTCATCATCTGCGACATCTCCATGCCGGAGATGGACGGATTCGGCGTGCTCTTCTCGTTGCGCGAGAACGTCACGACTTCGCATATTCCATTCATATTCCTCACCGCAAGCACGCGTACCTACGACCGCAACTTCGGGGTGGAGCTCGGGGCGAACGATTACATCACGAAGCCGTTCAAGCTGCAGGATCTGCTGGAGGCGGT
>DATFWO010000140.1:0-16431 GCA_035259205.1 Burkholderiales bacterium
CGATTTCGCCAAGCTCGCCCAGGGCATGGGCGTATGGGCGGAGGGGCCGATCGAGGATCCGGCGAAGCTCGGCCCGGCGCTGAAGCGCGCGGTCGCCGAAGTGAAGAACGGGCGCCCGGCGCTGATCGACGTCGTCTGCCAAGGACGATAAGGCGTGATGACTGACGGCTGACGACTGACGAGAACGCGCTGGCTGACGAAGGCCTCTCGTCGTCAGTCATCAGTCGTCACGCCGTTGAATCAAAAGTCCTTAAGCAGCGGTATGTCCTTCGCCGCCGGCGAAGGCTTGGTCGAGAACAGGTAGTGGTAGATGTCCGCGAGGTCCTGGTCGGTCATCTGGACCTCGGTGTATGGAGGCATCGCCTGCCGGGGCTTGCGCACCTGGGTCAGGAACGCCTGGTAGGGAAACGGATTGGGGTAGATCCTGGGCCCGGCGCCACGCTCGCCGCCCTGCCCTACCGTGCCGTGGCAGGTATGGCACAGCTGCTTCATGAAGATCTGCCCGCCGCGCTTCGCGTCGCCCGGCGGCGCGCCGAGCGACTCGGCGGTCTGGGCCCCCGCCCCGGCACAGGCGAGGCTGGCGAGCACAGCGGCAAGAAAACGCAGAGGGTCGCCGGGCGCAAACATCGCGGTCATTCTCTTTGGGCACCGGAAGCATGTCAATGGCGGACAGCGTGGCGTCCCGCCTTGATTGCAATGCTTCACCGCACGACTTGAACCAAGGTCTAATAGACTGATTGGGAATGGGCGTAGAGGATGCGCATCGTGTGGGGTTCATGAAGGCAGGAATCGAGCTTCCACCGTTACGTTTCAAAACGCGACATAGCCGCGGGCCAGACCCGTTTGTTTGCCGCCGCGGGATGTGAAATACTTTATTCTTTCAGCCTGGAGGTCCCATGACCAAGTCATTCCTCGCCTTCCCACTGACCGTTGCCTTCATCTGCGCCCTGCTGCCGGGTTCCCTCCTGGCGCAGGATAAGAGCCCTGCTGAACAGCGCAAGGAGGTTGCCAAGAACGTACAGGACACGATCGCCACTTACCGCAAGGTCGATCCCGGCATCGAGCGCTTCTTCAAGGAGTCCGTCGGCTACGTGGTGTTTCCGCGCGTCGGCAAAGTGGGCTTTATCTTCGCCGGCGGTCATGGCGACGGCGAGGTCTACGAGAAGGGCAAGCCGATCGGAGCCGCCTCGATCACGCTCGGGAGCGTTGGCCTGCAGGCAGGCATCCAGGACTTCAGCGAGATCATCTTCTTCCAGAACCAGGCCGCAATCGACCGCTTCAAGCAGAACAAGTTCGAGTTTACCGCCAATGCCTCTGCCGTGATTCTCACCGCTGGAGCTTCCAAGGCCTCGAACTACCGCGACGGCGTCGTGGTTTTCAGCCGGGCGAACGCGGGAGCGATGGCGGAGCTCTCGCTCGGGACGCAGAAGTTCAAGTTCAAGCCCGAGTAAAGCTGGCGCCCCCGCCGGCCTGACTCAGCTCCTGCGGGGGATACGCATTGTCGACGGAGCGGACAGAAACTCGAAATCGCAGCCGCGGTTGGCCTGCGTAACGGTCTCCAGGAAGAGCTTGCGGTAACCGCGGCCGTCCTCGGGACGGGGAGCGGGCGCTTTCCATTTCTTGCGCCGCCCCTTCAGCTCTGCACTGGACACCAGCAGTTCCAGCCTGCGCTTCGGCACGTCGAGCCGGATGCGGTCGCCGTTTTTCACCAGGGCGAGTGGCCCGCCGGCCGCCGATTCCGGCGTCACGTGCAGCACGATGGAACCGAACGCGGTGCCGCTCATGCGCGCATCCGAGATGCGCACCATGTCCTTCACGCCCTGCTGCGCGAGCTTCTTCGGGATCGGGATATAGCCCGCTTCGGGCATGCCGGGCGCCCCCTTGGGCCCGGCGTTCTTCAGCACCAGCACGTCGTGCGCCGTGACGTCGAGCTTCGGATCGTCGACGCGGTTCGCCAGGTCTTCAAGCGACTCGAACACGACCGCCCGGCCCTCGTGGCGCGCGAGCTTCGGGTCCATCGCCGACTGCTTGATGATGGCGCCCTGCGGCGCCAGGTTGCCGCGCAAAAAGGCGATGCCGCCCTCCTTGAAGATCGGGTTTTTGAACGGCCGCACCACCTTCTGTGGGAATGACGGCGGCGCCGCAGCGAGGTTTTCGCCGAGCGTCCTGCCCGTCACGGTGCGCGCGTCGAGATTGAGCAGCCCCTTCAGCTCGCGCAGTATGGTCGTCGCGCCGCCCGCCTTGTAGAGGTCCTCCATGTAGTGCTGGCCGGTGGGCTTCAAGTCCACCAGCACCGGAACCTTGCGGCCCATCCGGTCGAACGCATCGAGGTCCATGCGCATGCCGAGCCGGCCCGCCATCGCCGTCAGGTGGACGATGGCGTTGGTCGAGCCGCCGACCGCGAGGAGCATGGTGAGCGCGTTCTCGAAGGCGGCCGGCGTCATGATCTTGCCCGGCGTCAGGCGCTCTCTGCCGATGTCCACCGCGCGCGCGCCAGTCGCCTCCGCGTTGCGGATGCGATCCGCCATCACCGCCGGGATGCACGCGCCGCCCGGCAACATCATCCCCATCGCCTCGGTGCACAGCGCCATCGTGCTCGCCGTGCCCATCACCATGCAGGTGCCGGCCGACGGCGCGAGCTTGCCCTCGATTTCGTTGATCTCGGGCTCGGCGATATCCTTCGCTCGAAAGCGCGCCCACAGCCGCCGGCAGTCGGTGCAGGCGCCGAGGCGCTCCCCGTGGTGGTCGCCGGTAATCATCGGTCCGGTCACCATGAGGATCGCCGGCACATTGGCGCTCGCCGCCCCCATGAGCAGGGCCGGCACGGTCTTGTCGCAGCCGCCGATCAGCACCACGGCGTCGACCGGCAGGCCGCGAATCATCTCCTCGGTGTCGACCGACATCAGATTGCGCAGGTACATGCTGGTCGGATACGCAAACGATTCGTGGAGCGATATCGTCGGAAAATCGACCGGCATGCCGCCCGCGAGCATCACCCCGCGCTTGATCGCCTCTATCAGGTCGGGAACCGTGCGATGGCAGGCGTTGAACCCGCTATAGGTATTCGTGATGCCGATGATAGGGCGGTCGAGCGCGTCGTCGGAATAGCCCATCGCCTTGATGAAGGCCTTGCGCAGGAACAAAGAAAACTCTTCGTCGCCGTAGGCGGTAAGGTTGCGGCGCATGCCGCGCTTGACTCTGCTCATGAAAGTTACCGTGGGATGGGGTCGCGGCGACGATAACGTAAAGACCGTCTCCACCGCAACCGAAGAGCGGCGGATCCCCGGTCGAGGAAACATTTGCGGTCGTCGCGATGTCTACGGGGTTGCCGGCTCGAAGTCGTGACCGCGGCGGCTTCGATTTCCACCCACATAACAGGAGACTAGCGATGGCTGACAAGCCTTTTCTGACCGACATCAAGACTTTGCGCAAGCGCGCCCGGGAGCACATGGAACAGGGCGCGATGACGCCGGGGTACAAGGCGGACCGGGATGTAGTCGTCAAACTGCTCAATGAGGCGCTCGCCACCGAGATCGTCTGCACGTTGCGCTACAAGCGGCACTACTTTATGGCCTCGGGGATCAATGCAGACAGCGTGGCGACGGAATTCCTCGAGCACGCCAACGACGAGCAAGGGCATGCCGACCAGATCGCGCAGCGCATCGTGCAGCTGGGAGGCGAGCCGAATTTCTCGCCGGAAGGGCTCTTGATGCGCAGCCACGCCGAGTATGTGGAAGGCGAGACCCTCGTCAGCATGATCAGGGAGGACCTGGTCGCCGAGCGCATCGCCATCGACAGCTATCGCGAGATGGTCAACTATCTCGGTAACAACGATCCGACCTCGCGCCGGCTCATGGAAGGCATACTCGCGGTGGAAGAAGAGCATGCGGACGACCTGGTCAACCTGCTCGAGAAAACCGAGCGCTAGCACCGTCGCCGGAGCGCATCCGCCGGGCGGCCCGCGGTAAGCCCCGGCAAAAGCGGCCGGAACTAACCGCAGTTTGCGAATGCCGGTCTCGGCGTCGGTACCGAGATCGATTCGCACGGCAGTTGGGCGATCCCGGATAGCGGCTCTGGACCGCGAGGGCGGCTCACGGTCGGGAGCCCCGCGCAGTATCGACATATTGCTTCGGGCTCTCCTCCTCGACCTGCATCCCACATCGCCTCCGTCGCACACGTGCCTAGTTATGAAATAGGTTCTAGAATCCCGTCCTGACCGCCGATCATGCCATCGGCGTTCATCCCTTCCACAAGGATTCCTCATGTCAAAAGCGACCCTCGGCAAACTGCCGCGCGAAGCGATCCGGCTGATCGAGCTGCCTCGGCTCCCGAAAGGCGTTATCGAAGCCTACAAGGCGCTCGTCGATCTCACCGGCACCGTGTCGGACGCGATGGACGAGCTGGGCATAGTTGGTGTCGTGCCGGCTTACGTCTTGCCGCCGGTGAACTCCGGGACCCGCATCGTGGGGCCCGCGCTTACCGTGCGCAACATCCAGCGCACGGCGCAGATCCATAAGGCCGCCCAGGACAATACCAACACCCAGGGCGAGACCGAGGCGCACAACCTGGCGGAGCCCGGCGATGTGCTGGTGATCGAGGGCATCATGGGCTGCTCGAACATGGGCGGACAGTCGGCGACGATCGCCCGCCGCCAGGGTTTCATCGGCGCGATCGTGGATGCCACGGTGCGCGATCCCGATCAGTACCGGAGCATGGGCTGGCCGGTCTGGTGCCGCGGATTCACGCCCATCACCGGCAAATGGCGCATGCAGACGGTGGAAGTGAACGGGACGGTTCAGATCTGCGGCGTTCAGGTCCGGGCTGGCGATCTGGTGTGCGCGGACGAGGCCGGCGTCGCTTTCGTGCCGCGCGAGCAGGCGGCGGCGGTGCTTGAAATCTCGCGCAAGATAGACGCTGCGGACACGCGCCGCAAGACGGATATCGAAAGCGGCACCACCGTTGCCGCGCTGGTGCAGAAAAAATACAAGTCGTGACGGCGCCCATCATCATCGTCGGCAGCGGGCTTGCCGGGTACAACGTAGCGAGGGGCGTGCGCCGGCTCGACGCCGCGGTCCCGCTGCTTGTCGTCACCGCGGACGGCGGCGAGTTCTATTCCAAGCCCATGCTGTCCGAGGCGTTCGCCGCCGGGAAGACTCCCGAGACGCTGCCCACCAGCTCGGCCGTGCAGATGGCGGAGCAGTTGAAGGCGATAGTGCGCCCGCGCACCAGCGTAACCGCAATCGAGCCCGATTCGCGCCGCGTGCGCATCGGTGAGGAAGCGCTGCCGTACTCGAAGCTCGTGCTCGCGCTCGGGGCGGAGCAGATCCGGCTGCCATTGGAGGGGGACGCCGCCGCGCGCGTGCTGAGCGTGAACAGCCTCGATGACTACGCGCGCTTGCGCGGCACGCTTACCGGAAAGACGACCGTGGCGATCATCGGCGCGGGACTGATCGGCTGCGAGTTTGCCAACGATCTTTCCGGCGCCGGCTTCAAGGTGGAGGTGATCGACATCGCGGACCAGCCGCTCCCGCGGCTGCTGCCTCCCGTGGCCGCCGCATTGCTCAGGAGCAGGCTTGCGGCGGCCGGCGTGCAATGGCATCTCGGAACGAGCGTGAAGACGGTCGATGCCGAGAGCGACGCACTCAAGCTCGTGCTCGCGGATGGCGCCACGGTAACGGCCGACGTCGTGCTCTCGGCGGTGGGACTGAAGCCGAAGAACGATCTCGCACTAGCGGCCGGTCTGCCCACCGCCCGCGGCATTACCGTAAATCGCTATCTGGAAACGGGCGCTCCGGACGTCTATGCGCTCGGTGATTGTGCCGAGGTCGAAGGGCTGGTGCTGCCGTTCATCATGCCCATCACGCATGCCGCACGCGCGTTGGCGGCAACGCTGACCGGGAAGCGGACAGCCGTCACGTATCCGGCAATGCCGGTGCTCGTCAAAACACCCGCCTGCCCGACGATCGTGTCGCCCCCCGCAAACGGCGCGGCAGGGACATGGCAGGTCACGGAGGAAATCGACAGTGTCAAGTCGCTGTTCGTCGAGGACAGCGGCAAGCTGCTCGGCTATGCGCTCAACGGGAAGGCGACGGCCGAGCGCGCCAAGCTCACGCAGCAATTGCCGCCAGTACTGGCCTGACCGTGTTCGCGATTCCTCCGATCACCCGCGCGCTGATCATCGCCAATTTCGTGGTCTTCATCGCGGAAATGGTGGCGGAGGAACTGCTCATCGGATTGTTCGCCTTGTGGCCGATCGGCCCCCAATTCGCGCCCTGGCAAGTCATCACCTACAGCTTTCTGCACGGCAGCCTGCTCCATCTCTTCTTCAACATGCTCGCGCTGTACATGTTCGGTTCCGATATCGAGAGAGTATTCGGTCCGCAGCGCTATCTCATGTTTTACTTCACGTGCGTGCTGACCGCGGCGCTGGCTCAGCTGCTGGTTTCGGCGTCGGCCGGTAGCCCGCCCTACCCCACGCTCGGTGCTTCGGGCGGCGTGTTCGGCGTGCTGCTTGCGTTCGCGCTTTATTTTCCGCGCCGCATCATCATGCTCATCATCCCGCCCATACCGATGCCGGCGTGGCTATTCGTGATCATTTACGGCGTGATCGAGCTCTACCTTGGCGTAACCGGCACCCAGGCCGGCGTCGCCCACTTCGCACACCTCGGCGGGATGTTGGGCGGCTTCCTGACCATCCAGTACTGGCGCGGTCGCTGGCCGTTTTCGCGCCCACGCTGGTAGCCGGGGCGGCGAATCTTTGCAGCGTAGTACGAGCGGGATCCCCCGCCGCAGAACGGTCCGCGCGAGCCGGAATGCCGCATGCCTGATCGGTTTTACCGATCACTCACAGTTGTTTAATTCATTGGATGAATCGCAGCGGCGTCGCTATCGTCCTCTAGAACCTATCTCAATAATAGGCACGTGTGCGACGGAGGCGATGTGGGATGCAGGTCGAGGAGGAGAGCCCGAAGCAATATGTCGATATTACGAGGGCTCCCGACAAAGAGATGCGCCCAGAGCGCCTCGTCCCCTCCGGGGTTGCGGCCAGGACGGTCGTCTGCATCGTTGCCCGGCTTGACCTATCGACATATGGCCTGCGCCGTGCGCCTCGCATACGGTCCGTCCTGGCCACAACGCATCACGCGCCTATTATTGAGATAGGTTCTAGTCAACCCACTAGAGAGGACTGGCATGCCAATCGATATCGGCATCAAGGCAGCGGATCGCAAGGCCATAGCGGAAGGTCTGTCGCGACTGCTCGCAGACACTTACACGCTGTATCTCAAGACCCACAACTTTCACTGGAACGTGACGGGGCCGATGTTCCAGACCCTGCATCTCATGTTCGAGACGCAATACAACGAGCTCGCGCTCGCCGTGGACCAGATTGCCGAACGCATACGCGCTCTGGGCTACCCGGCACCTGGCTCGTACGCCGACTACGCGAAGCTTTCCTCGATCAAGGACGCAAAAGGCGTGCCCACGGCGACCAGGATGATTGCGGACCTGGTAGCCGGGCAGGAAGCGGTGGTGCGCACGGCCCGCTCCGTCTTCCCCCTGGTCGAGAAGGCGAACGACGAACCTACCGCGGATCTCCTGACCCAGCGCATGCAGACCCATGAAAAGACGGCCTGGATGCTGCGGAGCCTGCTGGAAAAGTAAGATGGAGCTCGCGGTGGCGGAGGGATAGGCGATCCATCACTCCTCATCCCGCCGCCCAGGTTTTCAGCACCAGGTCTTTCACCCACTGGTCGTCCGCCGGCATCGTCGAATACGCCGGCGGGCTGACACCCGCTATCGAGGCGTCCAGGATTCGTTTGAGCTTGACGGAGCGCACGTTGGCGTCCGTTACGGGAAAACCGTGGCGCGCGTAGCGTTCTCTCTCGATCGCGATTTCCTCCTCGGGGGATGAAGAGAACCAGATCCAGCTCGCGACGAAATCGCGCGCCAGCGCATCGAGCTCGGAAAACTCGGCCTTGTCCAGCGGGACCGGTGGCGTCACTTCGCCGCGCGCAAACTGCGACCCCAATCCACCGCGCCACACCACCGACCATTCCGGGCTTCCGACGGTGGCATAGAACTCGATTGCGTCCGTGCCGGGCAGACGCGTCACCCGTATCAGGGCGTCGCGGGTCGCAGTGAGCACGTAGCCTCGCCATTCCTCGCGGCCTGCCCGGAGAACGGTCAGGGCAAGGCGCAGCACGCCATCCTCGGCGACCGATACGTAGATCGGATGCTCGCTGCTTTCGGTAACCGCGATCGGGTCGGCCTCCTGCGTGACCACGCGTCCGTCGACTATCGTTGCCGAACCGCGCTGCCCCGCCGCAACGTTCACCCATTCGACGACAAACCTCACTTGCGGAAATTCCCGCGACGCATCCGCGAAAGCGGGAAACGGAATCCCGCCTTCGACTTTCAGATCGTAGCGAAGCACCTCCTCCCCATGACGCTCGGTCGCTTCCCCTTTCAGGAACTCCGCGGACAGCAGCCGGCGCATGCGCGCTTCACACGCGATCAGCGCAAGTCGTTCACCGGAAACAGTTACGCTGGCGTGGATCAGCATGTGTCGGATGGCTCCAGAGGGGTCCCGTGGACGCAAACCGGGCCCGCGGTCACTGACTCCCGTGCCTGATCGCGTTCCAGAGCTTGTCCAGACGCTTGTACGAAACGGGATACGGCGTTTTCAGCTCCTGGGCGAATAACGATACCCTGAGCTCTTCGATGCGCCAGCGAAAATCCTCGAGGCGCGGATCGGCCTCGTGCGCCCGGCGCAGTTTTGCCGCTCGTTCTTCGTAGCGGTTCCACAGGGCACCCACACTGGCAGAGTGCCTGGCATCGTGCTCCGGATTCTCGCGATACCGGTCCAGGCGCCGTTGCGCGGCTTTCAGGTAGCGCGGCAGATCGTGCAGGCGATCCCACGGCGTCGCGGTCAGGAAGCCTTTGTAGACGAGGCGGGAGACCTGCGCGCGAACGTCGGCCGCGGGCTGAGGCAGCGCCTTGGCGGCGGGGCTAAGCTTCTGCTGCACCGCCTGATACTCCTGTCCCACGGCCGCGAAGAGCCGGCAGCCCGCATCGCGAACCGCGGGGAGGCGCGCGCGGGCGCGCTGCTTCAGAGCCTCGAACGCTGCGTCGTTTCGCGGCAACTCGTCTTCCGCGAGGAATGCCCGGTCGGCGATTGCAGTCAACAGGTCTTCCTTCAGCTCCTCCGCAGAAGCGATGGTACGCAAGACCAGCGCCGCCTGGGTAAATCCCGGCAGTGTTTTGCCGAGCTGCCTCATCTGCTCGGCGAGCGCAATACTCATCAGCCGCCGCACGCCTTCCCGCATCGAGGCGGCTGCCGCACCGGCAGTATCGAACATCCGGATCGCCGCGCTCTCCCCCTCGTCGGCGAGCGCGGGATGGCCGGTCAGCCGGCGCCCGGCGCGCGTGAAAGCAATGCTGGCCGGCAACTCGCCGAAATCCCATGCACGGATGCCGGTTCTTTCGATCCCCGGCTCCGCGGTCGCGAACGTGAGCCGCGCGGCCTGTCCCAGCGTCGCCTTGAGTTGCCGCAGATCGCGGCCGGCGGCCAGCTCGCGGCCCGCTTCGTCGACTACGCTGAAGTTCATCCTGAGATGCGGCGGCAGCTCCGTGCCGTCCCACGCGTCGGGAGCAACGGGCTCCCCCGCGACCCGGTGAACGTACCGTGCAAGAGCCGCCGAAAGAGGCTCACGGTTCTCGTCGGACCATCCTCTCTCGTCGCATTCGGTGAGGAAGGCGGTGATGTGCTGCGCCGGCGGTACGACGTGGCGCCGGAGTTGCTTGGGCAGCGACTTGAAAAGTTGCGCGACCTTCTCGCGCAGCAGCCCCGGCACGAGCCACTCAAAGCGGTCCGCGTCGAGCTGATTGAGCAGGTGCAACGGCACCGTTGCCGTCACCCCGTCGAGCGGGTGCCCGGGCTCAAAGCGATAGCCGACCTTGAGGTCGGCTCCGACGACATGGATGCGTTCTGGAAACTGCGCCTCGGTGATGCCGGAGGCCGCGTGACGCATCAGGTAGTCGCGCGTCATGAACAGCCGCCGCGGATTCTCGAGCTCGGCTTCCTGGCGCCACTTCTCGAACCCGGCCACGTTGACTATGCCCTCGGGCACCACGCCGTCGTAAAACGCGAATATCGCCTCCTCGTCCACCAGCACGTCACGCCGGCGCGCCTTGTCCTCGAGCGCCTCGATTTCCTTCACGAGGCGGCGGTTGTGCTCGAAGAAAGGCGCCCGCGTATCGAACTCTCCGGCGACCAGCGCGCCGCGGATGAAGACCTCGCGCGCTTCCTTCGGATTGATCGGGCCGTAGTGCACGCGCCTTCTCGGCACGAGCGTGAGCCCGTAGAGCGTAACGCGCTCGTAAGCGGCCACCATCGCGCGCGCTTTCTCCCAATGTGGATCGAAGTACTCCCTTCTTGCAAGATCGCCGGCGGCGGCCTCCACCCACTCGGGCTCTATGCGCGCCGCGCAGCGCGCGTAGAGCCGCGTCGTCTCGACGAGCTCGGCCGCAAGCACCCACCGGGGCTGCTTCTTGCGCAAGCCGGAGCCCGGGAAGATCGAGAACTTGATGCCCCGCGCGCCCAGATACTCGCCGGCCTCGTCGCCCTTGCTGCCGACGTTGCCGAGGAGCCCGGCGATGAGAGCGCGATGGACCTGCTCGTAGCTCGCCGGCTTCTCATTGACCCGCATCCGCATTTCGCCCGCGAGCGACGCCAGCTGGCGATGGACGTCGCGCCATTCGCGCAGTCGCCGCTGCGACAGGAACTGGTCGCGCAATTCCTGCGCCAACCGCCGGTTCGACTTCCGATGCCGAAGCGCCTCGTCGAAGTGATCCCACAGCTTGAGCAGAGACAGAAAATCCGAATTCTCGTCGTGAAAACGCGCGTGCGCGCGGTCGGCGGCCTCCGCGCGATCGAACGGACGCTCGCGCGGATCGTCCACCTCCAGCACCGCCGCAATAACCAGTATCTCGGCCAGGCTGCGCTCGCGTTCGGCCGCGAGGATCATGCGGGCGACCCGCGGATCTATCGGGAATCGCGCAAGCTGCCGGCCGATTGCGGTCAGCTCGTTCGCATCGTCTACCGCACCCAGTTCGGCGAGCAGCTGATAGCCATCGGCGATCATGCGCGGCGCGGGTGGATCCAGGAATGGAAAGCGCTCGACGTCGGTGAGTCCCAGCGCTTTCATGCGCAGTATGACCGCAGCGAGCGACGAGCGCAGGATTTCCGGGTCGCTGTAGCGGGGCCGCGCGCGGTAGTCCTCCTCCGAATAGAGGCGGACGCACACGCCCCCGCTGAGGCGCCCGCACCGTCCGGCGCGCTGATCGGCCGCGGCTTGCGATACCGGCTCCGTTAGCAATTGCTCCACCTTGTTGCGGTAGCTGTAGCGGTTGACGCGCACGAGGCCCGTGTCGACCACGTAACGGATGCCGGGCACGGTGAGCGAGGTCTCCGCGACGTTGGTCGCAAGCACGATCCGGCGCGCGCCGCCCGGATGGAAAATCCGCTCCTGCTCCGCCAGCGAAAGCCGCCCGTAGAGCGGCAGTACCTCCACGCCCTTCAGGGAAAGACCGCGCAATGCGTCGGCGGCTTCACGGATCTCCCGCTCTCCCGGCAGGAACACCAGGATGTCGCCGCGTCCCGGCTGCCGCAGGAGATCGTCCACGGCATCGACAACGCCGTCCACCATATCCTGTTCTTCGATCTCTTCACCGCGCACCGCGAGCGGCCGGTAGCGCGTCTCGACGGGATACAGCCGTCCCGACACCTCGATGACCGGAGCCGGCTTCCCCAGGTGCGCGAAATGCCGCGAGTAGCGCTCCGCGTCTATCGTCGCCGAGGTAACGATGACCTTCAAGTCCGGGCGCTCGTTCGTCCGCCCCAGTATCAGCTCCTTCAGGTAACCGAGCAAAAAATCGATGTTGAGGCTGCGCTCGTGCGCCTCGTCGATGATCAGCGTGTCGTATGCGCGCAGCTTTCCGTCGCCCTGTGTCTCGGCAAGCAGGATGCCGTCGGTCATCACCTTGATGTAGGTATCGGAGGAAACCCGATCCGAAAAGCGCACCTTGTAGCCGACTGCATTGCCGAGAGGAGAAGCCAGCTCCGACGCGATGCGGGCGGCGACGGTTCGCGCGGCGATCCGCCGGGGCTGGGTGTGGCCGATCATGCCCATGACGCCGCGGCCGAGCCCGAGGCAGATCTTGGGCAGCTGAGTGGTCTTGCCCGAACCGGTTTCGCCGCACACGATCACGACCTGGTTCTCCTCGATCGCCCGCGCGATTGTTTCGCGCCGGGCGGCCACTGGCAGTTCTTCCGGATAGCTCGGGCGCGGCAGGTTCGCGCGCCGCCGCTCGATATCAATGGCGCCAGGCCGTTTCACTGGGCAGGGCTAACAAAAAAGGCCGGCAGCGCCGGCCTTGCGGGCGGACCGACCGCGAGTCACGAGTCACCAGTCACGGGTCACACCTTGACCGCGGGATTAAGCGCGTAAACGCCCGTGAGCGCAGCCTGGCCGAGCACGCGGCCGTGGATGGCAGCGAGCACATCGGGTCCCTGGAACGTGCCGCTCACGCCGCACTTCGCAACACCGAGCGCATACAGCGTGAAGACGTAGTGATGCACAATCTCGTCGTTCCACGGCGGACACGGCCCGTCATAGCCGAAATAGTTGCCCGACATCTCCTTGTCCGAGGCGAACCACGCAGTGTAATCGTTGATGCCCTGGCGAGTGCCCCGCGGTCCGTCCGGTCCCTGCTTCCCGCGCGCGGTAACGCCGTCGGAAAATTCGCCCGCTTTGATCGAACCCGGGCCCGGTTCGAGATCGACCAGCACCCAGTGATAGAAGTCCACGCGCGGCAGCTTCGAGGAAATCGTGCGCCCTTCCTTGTTCACGTCGTCGGGCTTGCTCGGCACGTCGTAATCGTGGCAGATCAGCACGAGTGACTGGGTGCCCGCCGGCAATTCGCTCCACGCCAACTGCGGGTTGCGGTTCCTGGAGAGCGCGACATGGCTTTTCTGATCGGACGCGCAGAACGCAAATTCCTCGGGTATCCGCTGCTGGTCGCGAAAGCTCGCGCTGGTGAGCTTCATTTTTTCCTCCTGCCCGCTCTTACTGCCCGAAAAAATTATATCAAACACTCGCGCGCTTCCCCCCGCGCGACCGCCAGCGAGCGCTCCCGGTCCTACTTGCCACCGGGCTCCACGGCCGGAAGCTTTTCGATCTCATCATATTCCCGCTTGCCCAGACGTCCCCGCGGCTTGGGGGATATCGAATCGAGCTCGCGCGCCACCTGCGGCGCGAGCCGCGTAAGCTGCGCGGTCCGCTCGTCCTTGGGCAACCGGGCAAGGGCTTTGACGGCCGCCTGGAATCGCGCGAGATCCCCGCCCTCGCGCTCGAGCAGCGCCTGGAAGGCCGGCACCGTCTGCGTGTAGATCGCGATCGAAGCCAGCTGCGCATTGTTCGGCCTGCGCGCGAACCACGGGTCGTAGCCGGCGAAGCCGCCCCATTCCCGCTGCTTGAGCGTCTGATACTCCTCATCCAGCTCGCGCAGAATCGCAGCCTTGCGGGCGCGCATCTCTTCCGGCGCAAGCCCGGAGTGGTAGAGATCGTCCAGCCGCTCGCGATGCTTGCGCACGAGCTGCGCGAATGCGGCGCGCATGTTCTGCCTGCGATCGAACGCGGACTGCTGCTGCGCATCTCCGCCGCGGGCGAGCCAGCGCCGCACCCCCTCCAGCTCCACAGCCACCGCGAGCGACTCGTTGAACACGGTGTCGTCGCGCACATAGACGACCTGGTGGGTGAGCTCGTGAAAGACGAGCCGGGCAATTTCGGCATCGGGATAGTGGATGAAGGTGTTCAGCACCGGGTCGGGAAACCAGCCGAGCGTCGAATAGGCAGGCACCGGGCCGACATAGACGTCGTAGCCCCGCGTGCTGAGCTCGGCGGCGAAGCGGTCGGCGTCCTCTTTTGCAAAATAGCCCCGGTAGCTCACGCAGCCGACGAAGAGAAAGCACCACTGCGCCGGCTGCACCGAGAATTCGTCCGCGGCAAACACGTTCCACACAACGTATGGGCGCCCCAGGTCGGCATAGAGTCGGTAGCTGCGGTTCTCCGGCAAGGCGAGGTCGCGGCTCGCGAAGGCGCGGATCTCGAGTACCGTGGCGAGCTTGCGCCGCAGGGTTTCGGAGGTGGCCGGGTCGTTGACCACCTCTTCGATCGGCCGCTCCCGGCGCCAGAGATCGAACTGGCCGCTCATCGACTGCAGGTAATAGCCGAGGTTCGCACAGCCGCTCATCAACAGCGCGAGGCATGCCGCGGCCAATGCGCGCGCTGCAACAGCGTGACGAGCGATAGTTGACAGGCGACACGTGCCTGCCGCTGTGGGGGTAACCGCTCTCCCGTCACTTGTCACTTGTCACCTGTCATTCTTGCGCGAACGCGCCGTCGCGCAGGAATGCGCAGATGCAACGCGCTACCGTACTGGATACCAGCATGCCGCTGTGAGACACGGAAAGCACGACGTGATCGCGCATGCCGGGCACCCGCGTCTCGGCAACGCTAACCACGCCGTCGCACGGCTCCGCCAGATCCGGCGCGATGAGGCGGCCGAGGCCCAGCGGCACCCTGCCGGCGATGACGCCGATCTCGTGAGTGTCGTCGAATTCAGGACGGGCCGCCTCGATCCATTCAGGTATGCTGCGTCCCAGCGCAGTCCGCCCGCCTGGCAGGCGGACGAGGCGGCGCGCGGCGTAGCACTCGGTAAACGGAGTGCCGGCGAGCACGATGCGTCCGCGAGGAAGTTCCGCGACGTGCTCGAGCATGCGCAGTACGATGAGGCCGCCGAGACTGTGACCGACAAAGTGCAGCCGCGACGCGGAGATCGCGCGGCAGTATCGAGCAAGGCGCCACGAGTTTTCCGTAAGGGTAAGACGAACCGACGGATAGGAATACGTGAGCGCACGGTAGCCGCAGCGCTCGATGCGCCGGCGCAAGATCTCCATCACGATGCCGTGCATCCACAGGCCGTGCACCAGTACCACGGTGTCCGCTGCCGATCTCATCTCGTCGAGAAAGTGAACGGGGGAGTAATTTGAATTCGCGGCTCACTCGCCGCTGCGCTGCCCAAACACTCCTAGCTCCAGGCTTTTGGCTTCGGGGCTCACGGCTTTTCGGCTGCACCGCGATACTGCGTCACTTCATCCGCGGCGAGGTGCGTCACGTCGCCCCACACCACGAGGCGCCAGACACTGGCGCCGTATCCGAACAGATTCATGCTCGCGTTGATGAGCGGCACCGGGCGCCGCTCGCCGTGCGCCAGCCCGTGTGCAGCACGATAGAGCGCATCCAGGACCAGTCCGTGCGTGACGACGACCACTTCCTCTCCGCGGTGGCGGTCGGCTATCTCGGCCAGGCATCCGATGCAGCGCCCGGTGAAGCCGCTCGCGCTCTCGCCTCCTGGAACCGCATAGTCCGGATCGCGGCTGGCGAAGCGGGCATGCTCGTCCGGATAGCGCTCGATAATCTCGCCGGCGGTCAGCCCCTCGAATATGCCGAAGCGCCGCTCCTGCAGGCGCGCATCCACCACGACCTCCCGCCCGGTGTGCTCGGCGATCGCGCGCGCGGTGTCCCGGGCACGCGACAGATCGCTGCTATAAAGCGCGCGGAAGCCGTGGTTCGAGAGTCGCCGCCCCAGCGCCTGTGACTGAATGCGGCCCACGTCCGAGAGCTGCGTGTCGGTCGTGCCCTGCATGCGCCTGTCGCGGTTCCACAGCGTTTCGCCGTGGCGGATCACGATCAGCGTGGTCTCGCTCATGTGCCTGGAGTATGTGACGCGCGGGAGGCGATCGACGGGTGGATTCCGTAACAAGGGCTATTGTAACGATACCGCAGACGAAACGGCCGCCTGGATCGCTCCAGTCGGCCGTCTGCGGCCCGGCTCGAAATTTGGACAGCGTGAGGCAGGAGCCGTTCTAGCGGTCCCTGTCCTGGCCGCGCCCCTTCTTCTCGGAGTGCGCCCAGTCACTCTTGCCCTTGCCGCGGTGATCGTCGCTACCTTTGCCGCTGTCGTGCTGTGAGTCGTGTGCCCGCTGCTGGTCCCGATGCATCCGCTCGCGATCGGCCTGGATCTGCTTCTTGTCCCCGGCCACTTCCTTGCGGTCGGCGCGGAGCTTGTCCTCGGCTGCCTTGATCTTCGCCGGGTCTCCGGACTTGCGCGCGTCCCTCAGGGCCTGCTCGTCCTTCCTCCGCTGTGCTTCATCGCTTTTGAGCTCGGCCCGGTCGGACTTGAGCTTGGTGCTGTCGCGCTGAGCCACGTCCTTCTGCAGCTTCTGCCGATCCGCCTCCAGCTGCCTGTTGTCACCCTGAACCTTGTTCCGGCTGGCGCGAAGCTTGTCCTCCGCCGCCTTGATCTTCG
>DATFWO010000141.1:0-48131 GCA_035259205.1 Burkholderiales bacterium
CGGACACGGCGCTCTACGCGGCGAAGTCCGCCGGGCGTAACCGGGTAGCCAGCGCCGACGATACCGTAGACGGGAAGGCGCGCGTTGCCTCTGTCGCCGGCTAGAGTCGCATGAGTCCGTTGCCCCGGGAGCGAAGCGGGCGCTAGAACCTATTTCATAACTAGGCACGTGTGCGACGGAGGCGATGTGGGATGCAGGTCGAGGAGGAGAGCCCGAAGCAATATGTCGATATTGCGAGGGCTCCCGACAAAGAGATGCGCCCAGAACGCCCCGTCCCACTCGGGTTGCGGCCAGGGCACGCGGACGGCGGAGCAGTGCCTGCGCGTACACGCGTAGGTGCGACCCGGGAGCGGGCCACAGCGCCGCACTTGAACGCGTGCTGGCGCACCTGCGGGGTCGCATCCCCGGAAGAACATCGGGGCCCCTGCTCCTCCCTGCGGCGCGCCGTCTGCTTCGTTGCCCGGCTTGACCATATCGACATATGGCCTGCGCCGTGCGCCTCGCATACGGTCCGTCCTGGCCACAACGCATCACGCGCCTATTGTTGAGATAGGTTCTAACCGCAGACGCAGACTTCAAAACTCCGCGTCAAGAGCAATTCCCAGCCGCAGCTAAACGCGGATACGCGCAGATCCCGGTATGATCGGTCCATCCGCGTTGGCTCGGAACCCACCATGTTGTGGAGCAAAGACCGCATCCTGACCACCCACACGGGCAGCTTGCCCCGGCCGCGGCAATTGCTCGAGTTATACGGGAGACGGGCGCGCGGCGAAGCAGTGGATCCGGCGGCGATCGCCGCCGCCGGGCGCGAGGCGATGCGCGCGGCCGTCGGCCGCCAACTCGAAGCCGGCATCGACGTAGTCAACAACGGCGAGCAGCAGCGCGAGGGTTTCTTCCTCTACGTCCGGCACCGCATGACCGGGTTCGGCGGCATCTGGAAGCGCTGGCCGCGCCCCGATGTAGAGCGCTATCCCGACTTCAAGGAGATGGAACAGGCGCGCGCCGCGGCGAATGTCGGAGTGAGCAGTCTCGTGCCGCCGCGCGTAGTGGGCCCGGTGCGCTACCGCGATCCCGCGGAGGCCGAGATAGAGCCGCGTGAACTGAAGGATGCGCTTGCCCGGCGAACGGCGGGGTATTCAGAGGCGTTCATGTCGGCGCCGTCGCCGGGGATACTCGCCGCCGCATGCAAGAACGACCACTACAGCAGCGAAGATGAGTACGTGGCCGCGCTCGCCGAGGCGCTGCGGGTCGAGTACGAAGCCGTGGTGCGTGCGGGATTCGTCCTGCAGGTCGATTGCCCCGACCTCGCGCTCGAGCGGCACCGCTCGTATCAAGGCCGGTCCGAGCGCGAGTTCCTCGGTTTCGTGGAGCGCATCGTCGCGGCGATCAACCGGGCGCTGCGCAACGTGCCGCGCGAGCGGGTGCGGCTCCACGTGTGCTGGGGAAATTACGAAGGACCGCACGACTGTGACGTTCCGCTCGAGACGATATGGCCCGCGATCCGGCAGGCAAACGTCGGCGGTTTCGTGCTGCCGTTTGCCAACGCGCGCCACGCGCACGAGTTCAAGGTGCTCGCCAGGCTGCCGCTCGCCGCGGATCAGATCATCGTCGCGGGCGTCATCGATACGCTCACGAACTTCGTCGAGCACCCGGAAGTCGTCGCGGACCGCATCGAGCGTGTTGCCGGCGCCGTAGGCGATCCCCATCGCGTGCTCGCCGGCACCGACTGCGGCTTCGATTCGACCGCGGGGCAGGGACGGGTGACGCAGGACGTGGCCTGGGCCAAGCTGCGAGCGCTGGTCGAGGGCGCACGCCTCGCGACTGGCAGGCTGATGGGCTGAAGTGCCCCTGCGCCAAACAAGAAGTGTCGCCACCCGCTAGGGCACGACAGTACCGGTGAAGCATGAAGCCTAGGGCTGGTGCGAGCGACCCTCGGCTACCGTAGAAGGGGTCGCGGCGGATGTCACCCGCCATACGGCGTTGCCCACGTCATCGGCCACGAGCAGAGCGCCCGAACGGTCCACGGCTACACCCACTGGACGGCCCATCGCTTTGCCGTCCACATCGACGAAGCCCGTGAGCACGTCTTCAGGCACGCCGGCCGGACGTCCGTTCGCAAACGGGACGAAAACCACCTTGTAGCCGCTGCGCGGGTTGCGATTCCACGAGCCATGCTCGCCGACGAATGCCCCGCCCGCATACCTCATCGGAAAGGACTTTCCGTCGTAAAAAGCAAGCCCGAGCGGCGCCACATGCGAGCCGAGCGCATAGTCCGGCGGGATTGCGCTGGCGACGAGATCGGGGCGCGGCGGCTTCACGCGCTCGTCGACGTGCTGGCCGTAGTAGCTGTGCGGCCAGCCGTAGAACCCGCCGTTCGTCACCGAGGTCAGGTAATCGGGGACGAGATCACTGCCGAGCTCGTCGCGCTCATTGACGACGGTCCAGAGCTCGCCGGTATACGGCTGCCAGCCGAGCCCGTTCGCATTGCGCAGTCCCGACGCAAAAATGCGCGAGCTGCCCGTCGCGGGATCGACTTCGAGTATGGCTGCGCGGCCAACCTCCTTGTCCAGACCGTTTTCGCCCACATTGCTGTTCGACCCTACGGTCACGAAGAGTCGCGTGCCGTCGCGGCTCGCAATGATGTTCTTCGTCCAGTGGTGGTTGAGCGGGCCGGCCGGCAGATCGACGATTCTCGTGCCGGGCTCGGTGATCCGAGTCTGTCCCTCTGCATAGCGGAAGCGCACCACCGCGTCGGTGTTCGCGACGTAGAGATCGTTGCCGACGAGCGCGATACCGAAGGGCGAGTTGAGCCCCTCCAGAAAAACGGTTCGCGTTTCCGCAGCGCCGTCCCCATCGGCGTCGCGCAGCAGCGTGATGCGGTTTGCACTCGGCGTGCCCGCACCGGCGCGCTTCATGATGCGTTTCATGATCCAGCCCTTGATGCCTTGTCCGTCCTCCGGCTTGGGCGGGGCATTGGTTTCTGCAACGAGTACATCACCATTAGGCAGCACATGGAGCCAGCGGGGATGATCGAGTCCGGTCGCGTAGGCGTTTACCGCAAAGCCCGGGGCAGGAGTCGGCGCCGTGCCGTTGGTCCAGCCCTTTGCCGGGGCGATCCTGACGGTGGGGATGAGAGCGGGCTTCGGTGCAGGCAGGCTGGGATCGGGGCCGACATCCGCGTTCGGCGGCGATTTGGCCACATCGCCGCAGGCAGCGAGGCCCAGAGCCAGCACCGCGGCCAGCAGGGCAATTTCGACCACGCTGGCTCTTCAGGGTTCGCTGCCGCGCCTCTGCCGCGCGCCGTTACCGTTTATGCGGGACTGTGTCACTATCTCACTACTCCGCATAACCATCGTGCGGCCTCCGAAATCGCCCTGCTGCAATCGGCAGTATCATTCCCCATGACCTCATAAAGGCTTACTCATGGAGAACCGCAAACCCGAAGCGGACCGCGCGCCGGACATCGATCTGAAGGAAGTCGAAAGACTGCTCGCCGCACTGGAGCAGGACCTGAAGAAAGTGCAGAGCGGGTCGAAGGACATGCAGCTGCTGCGCGACGAAGTCGAGACGCTCAAGAATGTGCTCAACTCGCCGGTGCGCCGCCATCACTGGGTGCGCGACGGCCTGCACGGCATTCGACAAGGTTTCGAGAACGTCGTCGACTCTGCTGTCGCGGAGGGGCTCAAGGCCAGTCGATACGTGGCCGAGATCGGGCGGATACTGGGGATGTGACGAGTGACGGGCGACGAGTGACGGATAGGAGTCACGCCTCACCAGTCACGAGTCACCGGTCAGCATACCGAATGCAAACGCCAATAAGACGAGTGCGCACTCCGACGCTCGAGATCACCTACGAGGAGCACGGTGTTCCGTCAGGCGTCCCGGTCGTGCTCCTGCACGGTTTCCCGGACGATCCGCGGGTCTACGACGGTGTCGTTGCCGCGCTGTCGCAGTCTCCGTACCGGATTATCGTGCCCTATCTGCGCGGTTACGGGCCGACGCGTTTCCTCGACGCCGCCACCCCGCGCTCGGGACAGCAGGCGGCGCTCGGGCAGGATCTGGTGGATCTCATGGATGGGCTCAAGCTCGATAGTGCAGTCCTCGCCGGGTACGACTGGGGCGGCCGCGCGGCATGCGTCGTAGCGGCGCTCTGGCCCGAGCGTGCGCGTGGTCTCGTTTCGGTTTGCGGGTACAACATCCAGAATATCGCGCGATCCGCGACACCGGTCGATCCGGACCGCGAGCACCGGCTGTGGTACCAGTGGTATTTCCAGACCGAGCGCGGCCGCGCCGGGCTGGAAGCGAACCGGCGGGCGCTGTGCCGGCTGCTGTGGAAGCTTTGGTCGCCGAACCTCAAGTTCACCGATGAGATGTTCGAGCGGACCGCGGTCTCGTTCGACAATCCCGACTTCGTGGCCGTGGTCATACAGTCCTACCGCCATCGCCATCGGGCCGCGCCGGGAGACCCGGCGCTGGAACCGGTCGAGCAGCGGCTCGCAGCGCGGCCGGCTATCACCGTGCCGACGATAGTGCTGCACGGCGACTCCGATGGAGTACATCCGCTGCACGAGACGGAAAGCCACGCAAGCTTTTTCTCGGGCGCGTACGAGCGGCGGGTGATCCCGGTCGCGGGGCATTTTCTGCCGCGCGAAGCACCGGACGCCGTTGCCGGGGCAATCAAGAGCTTGTGAGCCGTAGATCGTCGCCGATACGCGCAAACGGTATCGGAGTCGGCGGTGAGCGGAGCTTCCTTCGAGTGATTGACCGTTAACTGCTTGCCACTTGCAAGTCCCGGAGCCTGGCGGCGTTTATTTGCGGCTAAACCTGCTTTTCTCTTCTTCCAGTCGAGTGAGCCAGCCTCCGGCCGCCATCATCAGCGCGTTGATCCAGAACACGGCGACCAATCCGAGCAGTGTAGCGATGAATCCGAACAGGGTCGGCGCGCTCACGCGCATGATGTTGTTCACGCTCTGGCGCAAGCCGAGCGCTTCGCCGGTGCGGCCCTCGGCGCAGCGGCTGAACAGCAGCATCGTCGTGATCGGCTGCCCGCAGCCCATGCCGAGCCCGAACATGAACGCGACGAGCGCCAGCGCGAGACCGTTTTCGAACAACGGTATCAGGAGGAAGCCAAAGCCCGCCAGATAGAAGGAATAGGTGAGGAGCCGCTCCTCGCCTGCGCGCTGGACGAGGTGCGGCATGACGAAGCGCACGACGAAGGCTGCGGCCGCATAGGTCGCCAGCACGCCGCCTATCGCCGAAGCCGAAAGCCCGATCGAGTGCCCGTAGACAGGTATGTAGAACTGGAACAAGTCCTGCCCCACCTGCACGAGGCTGCTCGTAACGAGTATGGATACCACGCCTTTTCCGGAGAGTATGTCGCGAACGCCGCCGCCGGGAGTCGTCTGGCCCGATCCGCCGGGCAGAGCTCCGCCCCAGATCGCGAGCAGCATCACCGCGGCGAATGAAAGCGCTGCTACGTACAGGCTCGCGATCGCGTGCCCGGAGTGGTCGATGCCAAAACCGGCAATGAGCGGCCCCAGCAGATTGGTTGACGCGCCGATCATACTGGCGTTGCCGAAGTTCCGGACGCGCTCGTTCGGCTTGCTCAGCAGCCCCACCAGGTTCTGGAGCAGCACGTTGTAGAAGGAGAACGCAAATCCGACCAGGGTGCCCGCGACGTACAGCGCCGACAGGTTGCGCTCGAAATATGGAATCACCATCGCGCAGGTGCCGCAAGCAGTCCCGAACATGAGGAGCCGGCGCGAGCCGACCCGGTCCGAGTACCGGCCGATCGGCCATGCCAGCACCACGGGCAGCGCGAAGAACGTGGCGAACAGGAGGCCCACCGCCGACGGCGATGCGGCCAGATCGAGCGCATGGAGCGAAAGCACGACACGCGCCGACACGATGCTCGTAAAGCAGAACAGCATCAAGGCGAACGTGAGGTACAGCGGCATAGGCGAGAAAGGCATCCTAGGAATGGAGCCAGCGCAGCCAGGATGGCGCAAAGAAGAAGACCTGCCGCCAGCGCCAGCCGGCGGCGTTGACGGCGGCGATGAGCGGGCTCTTCATCTCGCGCAAGTCGAAGGTGTACGCATACGCGAGGTTAGCGACCAGGTTTCCGTCCGGTCCCAGTTGCAGGCCGTAGACCCGCTCGTGCTCGTACTGATAGAAAACGATTTCCCACGCGGCCTTCCAGCGGAGCGAGCCGCCATTGACGCCGGCGCTCCAATCCGTTTCGGCGTGGAATTCGCGGCAACGCACGGTCCGGTCGGCCTCGTCGAGCTGGAGGATCAGCCGGTGCGTTTTCTTCATTCCGTGCGCGCGTGCCTGGTCGACCCACCTGGCGTCGGCGTACTTCCAGTCCACCACCAGCCGGTCGTTGCGGGCGTCGGCTTCCGCGCTGATCGGCGATTGCGCGTAGCGGACGTCGAGCAGGCGCTGCCTGAGCGCGGCCTGGCCAGACGGTTGGGCGCCGGACTTCGGTGGCACCTCGGTCGCCCAGCCTACCAGCCGCAGGAACAGCCACGAGACCAAAAGCGCGTAGACACCAATAGCAGCGAGGATGGGACCCGGAGTCCAGTTCCGCGCCGCGTCGACCATGCCGCCTAGGCCGGCACGCACTTCCGGCGCCACCGCGTGCAGCGCCTGGCTTTCCCCGCGCAGGTGCTCGAGTGATTTCGGATCCGGCGCCACCCACAGCATGACGGTCCTGCCAGCCGTCGCGATTGCTGCAGGGTGACCCGATTGCGGCCACGTAAACCGCCAGACGCCAGCCGTATCCTGCGCCGCGTCGACCTTCCCGACCATCCGGAAGAAGGCGAAGCGTGCGCGCTCCGCGGCGCCGGCATCGGTGAAGCGCGCGGCGAGCACGGTCGCACCGGTCCCGGTCAGGCCGAGCTGCGCGGTCTGTGCGCCTTGGAGCACCTCCGGATAGACCGCGCGGGCCTCCTGCAGCATCTCGCGCCTGACGCTGGCGCCGAACACGGCGGCGGGATCCGAGAACCCGTTTGCATCGGCTGCGAGGACGCTCTGGTCTTCCACGAGCCCTGGTCGCTCGGGGTAAAGAGCGTCGAGCCCGTGCGCCACGAGCTGCGGCACGACTATGGCCCCCAAAAACGCCGCGAAGAATACGACTACCCGGCCATTCATGCGCCCCCTCCCTTGCGCATCTTACGCAATCGGAGACATCCTTTGCGGATTCCTGACACGAGGCCGGGCATGTCTCCCACCGAGAATAAATCGCTAATCCGCCGTCTCTACGCCGAGGGACTCAACCGCCAGGACGCGGCCGTGGCGGCGGCGTTCTATTCCGAGAACGCGATGAACCACGGCCGCGTGGTCGGGCGGGCGGGTATGCGGAAAGTCTTCGAGGCGTTGTTCGCGACCTTTCCCGACTTTCACTACGAGATTCTGAACGCGACCGCCGAGGGCGACCGCGTCGTGTGCAAGGTCATGATGACGGGGACACACTTGGGGCAGCCGACGATGCCAGAGATCTTCCACGGCATGCTGAAGAGCGTTGCACCCGCGGGAAAACGCGTCGAGGTCCTGCAGTACCAAGATTTCGTAGTCCGCAGCCGCGAGATCGCGGAGCATGCTGCCGTGCGCGACGATCTCGGCATGCTGCTGCAGCTCGGTCTGGTCGGGAGGCCGGGGAGTGAGTGATGAGGGACCAGGTCGTCTTGTGCTGACGGCGGTCCTCCTTATATAGTCGGTAGTCTCTTCAATCAGAAGCCGATTTCCAATTCATGGATTCCAAGACTGCCGCAAGGCCGACGTTCGCCTACGTCGGCTGCTTCACGAGCGCAAAACGCAAGGCGCGCGGCCAAGGCATAGCCGTGTTCCGGATCGATCCCGCGAGCGGCGCTTGGTCGCAGGTCGAAGCGTACGATGCGATTCCGAACCCGGGCTACATAGCGCTGGATCCCAGCGAGAGATTTCTCTATTCGGCGCACGGCGACAGCTCGGAGGTCGGCGCCTACGCGCGGGACCGGAAGACCGGCCGGCTCAGGCTGCTCAACAAGCAGCCAACGGGTGGAGACAATTCGTCGACCGTAATGGTGGATGCAAACGGGCGCTGCGTGCTCCTTTCCACCGGTCCCGGTGTGGCGCTGTTCCCGGTCAACGACGATGGGTCGCTCGCCCCAGCCAGCGAAAATATCGTGCCGCCCGGCGAGCCGGGACCGTGGCGGGACGAGCAGCATGGTCCGCATCCCCATCAGGCCATCTTCGATCTTACCGGCCGCTTCGTGGTGGTGCCCGACAAGGGACTGGACAAGGTGCATGTCTTCCGTTTCGACGCGGGGCGCAACAAGCTCGAGCCGTGCGATCCGCCCTTCATCAAGGCCCGCTACGGCGCAATCCCGCGTCACGTGACTTTCCATCCCAACAGGCCGTACGCCTATCTGATCAACGAGCAGGACTCGACCGTCAACGCCTACCACTGGGACAGCGCGCGCGGACAGTTGAAGCCGTTCCAGAGGGTGCCGACGACGCCGACCACTTACGTCGGCGACAACACGGGCGCCGAGATCGCCATCCTGCCGTCCGGCAAATTTGTCTACGCGTCGAACCGCGGGCACGACAGCATCGCGATTTTTGCGGTCGATCAGGCCACTGGAATGCTGGAGCCGGTAGGCTGGGAATCGGTCCAGGGCCGCAAGCCGCGCTTCTTCGGGCTCGATCCGGGCGCCCGGCATCTCTACGCCGCGAACGAGGACAGCCACACCATCGTCGAGTTTGACATCGATCAGCAAAGCGGCAAGCTCACGCCGACTGGCCAGATCGTGGAGACGGGGAGCCCGACGTGCATCGTCTTCGCAACGACATAGCGTTACATCGTGACTCGTTTCTCTTGTCAAACACGCTTGATCCGGTGAGGCCCATACACTTGCTCTTGATGCTTGCCACCGTTTTCGGTGTGGCTCGTGGGGGCACCACGTCAGGTGCGACGACCGCTGCAGCGGATGCAGGGTTTCCTTCCCGGCCGATCCGCTTGCTGGTCGGGTTCAGCCCGGGCGGTGGAACCGATATCGCGGTGCGCATCATCGGCAAGAAGCTCTCCGAGATATGGAGCCAGCAGGTCGTGGTCGACAATCGGGCGGGAGCCGGCGGGCTGGTCGCGTTCGAGATGGCGGCGAGGGCGAATCCGGACGGGTACACACTGCTTGCGGCGAGCCCAAGCTTCGCCATTCAGCCCAATCTTGCGAGGAAACTGCCGTACGACCCGACGCGCGATTTCGTGCCGATCACCGAGGCGACCGCAGCACCGTATCTGCTGGTGCTGTATCCGGGAGTCGAGGCCAGATCAGTCAGGGAATTGATCGATCTGGCGAAGGCGAATCCCGGCAAGCTCAACTACGCGTCGGGCGGCATCGGCAGCGCGCAGCACCTGGCCACCGAGCTGTTCGCTTACATGGCCGGCGTCAGCCTGGCGCACGTTCCGTTCAAGGGTGCCGTCAACATTCCCGAGGTGATCGCCGGTCGCGTTCAGATACTGTTCAGCGGGCTCCCACAAGGCATACCGCACGTGCAGGCCGGCCGGCTGCGCGCAATAGGCGTTACGACTGCGAAGCGCTCGCCGGCCGTGCCCAACGTGCCCGCGATCGCGGAAGCGGGCGTCGCCGGCTACGACGTGACGATCTGGTACGGCATCTTCGCGACGGGAGGTACGCCCGCGCCCATCGTCGACAAGCTGAGTGCGGGATTCGCTCAGGCGCTGCAGGCGGCGGACGTGCGCCAGCAGCTCACTGCCATAGGGCTCGAGCCGGTCGGCAACTCGCCAGCGCAGTTCGCCGCAATCGTCCGATCCGAAATCCAGCAATGGGGACAGGTCATCAAGCGGGCGGGAATCAAGCCGGAGTAGCGAAAGAGGGCGGAAGGATGAGATGAAGGCAACCTTGCCGCGTACCGCGATGAGATCGACAGACTACCTGCGCGAGCTTGCCGAATTTGCCAGCACGGCAACGCTCGCAGCTTTGAGCACGAAGGCGCGCGACCACGCGCGCTGGATACTCGCCGATTGCATACCGGTAATCGCTGCCGGCATGCAGCAGCCCGAGATGAAGCAGTACGTCGAACGGCAGCTCGCCGGTGCGGGCGCGGGCAACGCGTGGGTCATCGGCGCCAGGAGGCGCGCCAATGCGTTCGAAGCGGCGCTTTTGAACGGCACCGCGGGCACCTGGCTCGAGCTCGACGAAGGCAACCTCTTTGCCAAGGGCCATCCCGGGATCCAGGTCGTGCCGGCAGCGCTGGCCGCGGCGCAGGAATCAGGCTCATCCGGTGCGGATCTGCTGGCGGCGGTGGCCATGGGCTACGAGCTGTCGGCCCGGATCAGCCGAGCCGCCGAGGTACGGCTCTCGATACACCCTCACGGCACTTATGGAGTTATCGGCGCCGCCATAGCCGCGGGCCGTCTCAAGCGATACGGCACGGCGCAAATGCTGGAGCTCCTGAACGTCGCCGCCACAATGGGCATGGCGACGAGCCGCCAGACGCTGCTCGACGGCGCCACTGTGCGCAACATCTACACCGGCCATGCGGGGTTCATGGGACTCACCGCAGTCCGCCTGGTCGAATGCGGATTCACGGGTGAGGTCGACGGCGTCGGGAACATCTACGGGAAAGTACTCTCGGATACCTTCGATCGCGACAAAGTCGTCGACGGGCTTGGACGCGAATGGCTGATCGCCCAGAGCTACTTCAAGCTGCATCCAATGGGGCGCTATGGTCATTCGGCGATCGATGCCCTCGAAGATCTGCTCTGCGGCGTGCCGGGAAAGCGCCTGGCAGCGCACGACATAGAGAGGATCGAAGTGCGTACCTACGCGCTCGCGGCGATGCTTGCCGAGAAGAACGTCGTTTCGAGCTTCGGCTCGCGTTTCTCGATTCCCTTTGCGCTCGCGAGCATCGTTCATCACGGACGATCGGGCCTCGACTGCTTCAGCGAGGCAGCGGTTGCTACGCCGGCCGTGCAGGCCCTGGCGAAGCGCGTCGATCTGCAGGAAGACAAGAACCACACCGCCCGCTATCCGAAGGAGACGCCGTGCGACATTCGTATCTTCATGCGCGACGGTACCATCCATGCCGGGCACTGCGCGGTCATGAAGGGCGAGCCGTCGAATCCACACAGCCCGGAAGATCTGAAAGGAAAGTTCTTTGCGCTCGGCTCGCCGGTGTGGGGCGATGGTACAACGCGCACGCTATTCGAAGGGTTGATGGATATCGAGAATATCCGGGATTTCCGAGCGTTCGCGGACGGGTTCGTCCTGTAAGAAAGAGGGTTTACCCTCACCCCTCATCCCTCATCCCTCAAAAGTCACTCGGCCTTCAGTCCAGCGGCCTGGACCACCTTCGCCCACTTCCTGATTTCGGTCTGCACGAACGCAGCGAATTGCTCTGGACTGCTGCCGATCGCATCCGCACCCAGTCCGGCGAGCCTTTCCTTCACGGTCGGGTTCGCAAGCGACTTGAGCGTTTCCGCGTGGAGTGTGCTCACAATCGGCCGTGGCGTGCCCGCAGGCACGAATAATCCGTTCCATCCCACGATCTCATAGCCCTTCAGCCCTGACTCGTCGACGGTGGGAAGGTCAGCGACGAGAGACGAGCGCTTGAGAGAGGAAACAGCCAGCGCGCGCAGCTTTCCGCTCTTCACGAATGGCAGCGTGCTGGGGATGTTCTCGAGCATGAGCTGGATCTGTCCTCCCACGAGATCGGCGAGGGCAGGACCGCCGCCCTTGTACGGAATGTGCGTGAGCTCTATGCCGGCCATCATCTTCAACATCTCGCCCGCGAGATGAGGTGTGGTTCCCTGGCCGCCCGATCCGAAGTTGAGCTTCCCCGGATTCGCCTTGGCGTAGGCGACGAGATCCTTGAGCGATTTCGCGGGCACCGAAGGATGCACGACGAGCATCAAGGGCGCGGAGGCAACGAGCGTCACCGGCGCGAAATCCTTGTCGGTCCGGTAAGGCAGACTCCTGTAAAGGCTGGGATTCACCGCGAAAGTGAGGCTCATCATCAATATGGTGTAACCGTCAGCCGGCGCCTTCGCCACGATTTCCGTGCCGACGATGCCGCTCGCCCCGCTGCGGTTATCCACGACGACCTGCTGCTTCATGCTGTCGGTGAACTGCTGCGCGACGATCCGCGCCATGATGTCGTTGGATCCGCCGGGGGCAAACGGGACGACGAGCCGTATGACCTTCGTCGGGTAATCCGGCGCCGCCGGGTGCGCGTGGTCCGGCACTGCGGCGAGCAGCGCCAGCAGCAGCCCGGCGGCAAATGAAGAACGCAGCGCGATTTTCACGGTCCGGTCTCCTCGAGGCGGCTCACCAGGTTTGCTGCTCGATGCCGGCTGCCTTCACGACCTTGGCCCATTTCGCGACCTCGGCGCGGATATAGTCGTTGAACTGCTCCGGCTTCATCGAGGACGGCTCGATTCCCGCCGCCAGCAGCCGTTCCTGGACATCGCGCATGGAGAGTATGCGCGTGATCTCCTGCTGGAGCTTCGTCACAATCTCCTGCGGAGTACCCGCGGGCGCCAGCACACCGACCGAATTGGTGGCTTCATACCCCGGCAGGCCCGCCTCGGCGATGGTTGGCAGCTCCGGTAGCAGGCTCGTCCGCGTGGCGGTGCAAACGCCGAGCGCGCGCAACCTGCCGCTGCGGATGTACGGTATCGCGGTAGGCATGGTCGCAAACAGCAGATCCGTTTCTCCGCCGACGGTGGCTGCCACGGCGGGCGCCCCGCCCTTGTAGGGAATGTGCGTCATCTTGATACCGGCCATGCTGTTGAACAGTTCTCCCGTCAGTTGCGGGCCGGTGCCTCCTGCGGCGACGTTGAGCCGCCCCGGCCTGGCCCTGGCGAGCGCGATCAGCTCCTTCACGTTGTGCGCCGGTACCGACGGGTGCACGACCAGCACGTTCGTGATGCTGGAGGTCTGTATCACGCCGACGAAGGACTTGGCGATGTCGAACGGAAGATTCCTGTAGATGCTCGGATGCACCGTGAAGGTGGCGGTGAACATGAGCAAGGTATAGCCGTCGGGCGGTGACTTCGCGGCCAGCTCCCCGCCGATGATGCCCTGGGCCCCGGGACGGTTGTCGACGATCCAGGGCTGCCCCTGGCCTTCCTGGAACTTCGGCCCGATGATCCGGGCGACGATGTCGGTCGAGCCGCCCGCCGGAAAACCATCGATCACGCGTATGGGCCTGGCCGGATAGGTCTGCGCCAGGGCCCCGCTTGCAAGCAATCCTGCAACGATCCAGAGCCTCGATCCGATGCGTGAGAGTTCCGGTGTCGGCATACGTCGCCTCCTTGCGTGTGATGCGGCCGCAGACAATGCGCGCGGGAGACGCAGGCGCGCGCAAGCGCGCCCGCGTCGGAAGCTGCGTCAGCGATCAGCACTGGTCGACTAATTGTTATACTCCACTACCCGCGGCGTAGGAAAGCGTTCCACACGCGCCGGACACCTGAAGGCCTCCCGTTATCCACGGCTGCAGCACGTCTTGCATGTCCCTGCCCGACACGATTAACGCGACCTCGCGCCTGCTCAAGGCGCGCGAGCTGTCACCCGTGGAGCTGGTCGATGCGCTGTTGAAGCGCATCGTATTGATCGACCCGGTCCTCAATTCGTTCCTTACGGTGACCGCCGAGTTGGCCCGTGACCAGGCGCGCAAGGCCGAGAGCGAGATCGCACAGGGGCGCTACCGCGGTCCGCTGCACGGCATCCCGTTCGGCCTCAAGGATATCTACGAGACCGCCGGGATCCGCACGACGGGCCACTCCAGGGTTTACGAGAATTACGTGCCACGGGATAACGCGAGCATCGTGGACAAGCTCTACGACGCCGGAGCGATCCTCATGGGCAAGCTCGCGACCCACGAGCTTGCGCACGGCGGGCCTTCCTTCGACCTGCCCTGGCCTCCGGCGCGCAATCCATGGAATCCCGAGCACTTCTCGGGCGGGTCGAGCAGCGGCTCGGCTGCCGCGATCGCGGGCGGGCTGGTGCTCGCGGCGCTGGGCAGCGACACCGGCGGGTCGATCCGGACGCCCGCGTCTCTGTGCGGGCTGGCGGGAATCAAGCCGACGTTCGGCCTGGTGAGCCGCCACGGCGTGATGCCCAACTGCTTCAGCCTCGATCATTGCGGCCCGCTCGCCCGCACGGCCGGGGACTGCGCGATCGTCCTCGAGGCGATAGCCGGCTACGACCCGAAGGATCGATCGAGCGCACGCGCGCCGAAGCAGGATTTCCGCGCAGCGCTGAGAACCGACCTTCGGAACGTCCGCGTCGGCGTCGTGCGCCGGTTCGGGGAAGAGGACTCCGCCGACAACGACGAGTTGCGGGGCGCGGCCGACGAGGCCGTGCGCGTCCTCCAGAAGCTCGGCGCACGCCTGCGCGATGTTCGCCTGCGCCCCCTGCGCGATTATTCCGACGTCTGGATACTGCTCGAGGAGCCGGAGACGTTCGCCGTGCGCAGAAAGGAGCTGATAGAGCGTCCGCAGGATTTCGGCTCGACGTTGCTGGAGCGCACGCTGATCGCATGCCTGATGCAGGGCGCTGACTACGTCCACGCCCAGCAGGAGCGCGCCCGCATGGTGGTTGAGATACGAGACGCGTTCGCGGACTGCGACGTCCTGGTGACGCCCGGAGCGGGCCCCGCGCCGAAGCTCGATCCGATTGTCGCGAAGTGGCCGAATCCGCATCGCTACATCCCGTTTTCCGTAACCGGAAATCCCGCGGTCGTCGTGTGCACCGGGTTCAGCCGCGCGGGCCTGCCGCTCTCCATGCAGCTTGTCGGCAGGCCATTCGACGACGCCGGCGTCCTCGGGATCGCGCACGCCTACGAGCAGGCGACCGAATGGTCGCAGCGGCGCGCGATCGTCCTGCCGGAGAGCAAGCCCGCGCCGGTCGCGCATCGCGCGTCCGCGACGTCCGTCAAGGGCATGGATCCGCAGATCGTCGATCTTTGCGCTCGAGCCGCGGAGAACGCCGGCCTGCGCCTGCCGGAAGGACCGTTCGCGCTGCTTTGCTACCAGGCGCCAAACGCCCTCGCGATTATGGAGAGGATCCGGCGCCCGGACCGGCCGCCGGCGGAGCCGGCCGCCGTGTTCACGTTCCCGCAGGCAGGTTGAGCGAGGGAGCGAACCCGCAACGTCGCTACTTACCGTCGTGCGATGCTATCGCCAGCACCGCCGGCCGTTTCGACCGATTGCTCCAGGCGTGATTCGTGCCGCGCCGCACGATGAAATCCCCCTTCCTGGCCGCCACTTCCTGCGTGTCCAGCACCAGCACGATTTCGCCTTCGGTCAAGATAAACTTGCGTTCGGCAAGATAAATGCTGGTCAGTGTAAGATATTTGACATGCGAAGAGTCTTGACCTTCACTGACCCCATCTATTGTGGGCTGGCGATACGCCGGTAGACCCACGCGAGACCGATCCCGTCATCCCGAAACAGGTCCCCAGGAAGGAATACCATGAACCTGCTGCACACTATGCTGCGCGTCGGCGATCTGCAACAGTCCATTGACTTTTATACCAAGGTCCTTGGTATGAGCCTGCTGCGGACCACCGAGCGCCCCGAGCAGGGCTACTCGCTCGCCTTTGTGGCCTACGGTGGCGGCAACAAGGCGGGTGAGGCCGAGATCGAGTTGACCTACAACCATGGCGTCACCAACTACGATCTCGGCACCGCCTACGGCCACATTGCGCTCGGGGTCAACAGCGTGGCCGAGACCTGCAATCGCATCCGTGCCGCCGGCGGCAAGATCACCCGCGAGCCCGGCCCGGTGAAGGGTGGCAAGACGATCATCGCCTTCGTCGAGGACCCGAACGGTTACAAGATCGAGCTGATCGAGACCGCCAGCCGCCAGATCTAAGCGTCTGCTTTGGCCTGAATCATGCCGCATGAGAATCGCTCTCGCTTCCCTGCTATTGATCGCCCCGCTTTGTGGCTGCGACGCCGTCAACAAAGCCGTCAACAAACCCAACAAAATGAGGAGCCCAATCGGCGATTTAATACAATGTCGTGACCAGTTCCAAACTGCCATGAATGTGGCATCCCGAGTATGGCAAGACTCCAACACGTCTGACAGCGACAGACTTCGCGCCATCCTTGGCTTCGTCAAAGACCGCCAAGAGTGCGAAGAAAAGGTGCTGGCCAAACTAAAACGCCGCTAGACCATTACGAAGCGCCTAATGAGGCAATTCGGCTCTTGAATGAGCGTCTGATTTTGGCCGTTAGCGGAAGTTGCGTCTTACCATGACTGTCTTATCCGTAGCCACCACGCAACGACTGGAAAACCCGCGCTTTCACTTCGTCACCCATCACTCATCACCCATCACTTCATCACGCTTCATGGTTTATTGCTTGCCGTCGTGCGATGCTATCGCCAGCACCGCCGGCCGTTTCGACCGATTGCTCCAGGCATGATTCGTGCCGCGCTGCACGATGAAATCCCCCTTCCTGGCCGTCACTTCCTGCGTATCCAGCACCAGGACGATTTCGCCTTCGATGACGATGCAGAAATCCAGCGTTCGGGTTTTCTGCATGTACGGATGCGGCGCCAGGGGTGAGTAAGTCGAAGCGCGTGGCGACCCGATGGCACGGAAATAGGCCTGAACTTCCGCGGCACCGACTTTTCCTTTCCAGGTTTCGTCCGGCGGAAACGTAACGACGTTCAACACGGATCCACCGGCCGGGGGCTCGATCACGTTGGGCAGATGGAGCGTCTCGAGCACGATTTTCGCGGGCGACCCATCGGTGACCCACATCCGCTGAATCGCAAAGCCGGGCCGCGCCGGGTCGGTGCGCATATCCGGCGACGGACCGTCGCTCACCAGCGTCGATTTGTACGGCTCCCGGTCGAGACAAACGATGCGGCGGGCGGGTGTGACGCCCGCCGGCAACTTCTTATCGGGGTCGGCCTTCATCACCCTATCCTTGCCTTGCGCGAGACCAACGGCACCATCAACAAAAGTTGCGGTCATCATATCGAATGCGACGCGACCGCCTTCCCGGTTGCGGCTCGACCACTGGTGCCAGGCGCCGACGTCGATGACGACATCGCCAGGCCGCCATTCGACCTCCCGGTCATCGAGCACCAGCGTGCGTTCGCCATCGAGCAGAATGGCGTAATCCACTGTCTCGGTCTTGTGCATGCCGCCGGAGTAGGCGTTGGTGCCTCCCCGGTCCCATCTTCTGCCGAGCTCGTGTTCCTTGGGCTCGTGCGGTGGCACCATGGTCGTATCCTTTGCGGGATCGTAGTTTGCCGTGCGCCCAACGCCCTGAACGACGCGCCAGTGGCCGCCGTGGCGCGGGCCCGGGAAGTCGTACGGGAGGTTGCCGTCATCCGTGCTGCCGGAAAGCGGCGCGGGACTCTCGTTCCAGACCCAGAAATCGATGTGGCCACGGCCGGAACCCATTGAGGCCTCGTGCGCGTTGGGCGCCGGCCCGTCCCAGACGACTTTCGATTTGCCGCGCTCGTCGTTGCCGGTCACCACGCGCCGTATCGGCTTCAAGCCGCCCTGTGCCATTGGTTTCTCCTTTCGTAGGTCATGAATTGCGAGTCACGAGTCACTGCTTGATCATCCCAAGCTTCCCGAGCAGGCTGCGCGTCAGCTCGTAGTCCTTCTTCATGAACTCGCGCGTCGCCTGCGATTTCAGGAAATCCTCCTCCAGCACATCGGCCTCCAGATGGCGTTTCCACGCCGGCTGGTTCGCCGTGCGCTCGAGCAGATCCTCCCAGTATGCGACCTGCGCAGCGGTAAGACCCTTCGGCCCAACGAGAGCAGTCCAGTTGCCCTGCACGACGTCGTAGCCCTGCTCGATCAGCGTCGCCACGTCCGGCAGCATCACCGAGCGGCGCGCCGTGGCAATGCCGATGATGCGGAGCGTCCCGGCCTTATGATGGGCGAGCACGTTGCCGGGGGCCGCCGAGGCCATGTCGATGTGTTCCCCGAGCAGATTGGTCACCGAGTCGGCCCCGCCGCCGAACGTCAGGGTCTTGAACTTCCTCGGATCGAGGCCCACGACTTCGGCGATCTGGGCGAGCACGTACTGCGTGGCGGAGCCTCTCGTGCTGCCGAGCGAGATGCTGACCGACTGCGGATCCGCCTTCCAGCGCGCGACGAGGTCCTTGACCGTTTTGATCGGCGAGTCGGCGCGCACAGCGAGACAGATTGCTTCGATGCTCATGAGCGCGAGCGGCGTCATGTCGGTGTAGGTAATCGGGGAAAGGCCCAGTATGTGATTGGACAGCAGGCTCACCCGCGCTATTGCCAAGGTATGCGCGTCGCCGACGCGCTGGTAGATGTAGTTGTAGGCGACCGCCCCTCCGCCCCCCACCTTGTTGACTACCTGCACCATTTCGAGCCACCGGTGCTCCTGCCAGATGCGCTGTATCGTGCGGCCCAGCTTGTCGTTGCCGCCGCCGGGCGCGGACACCACGACGAGCTCCACCGTGCGCTCGGGCTTCCAGGCCAGCTGCGCCGCGCAGGGCGCCGCGAGCAAGAGGCAGAGTAGCGGCAGGGAAGCAGCCTGGCGCATGGTCCTGATCCTTCGTTCGTGCTGGAGATCTACCGGGGCTCGCCATTGTCGCCTATCGGACGTTCCGGCGCCTGCCGAGGTCGGCGCGCTGTAGTGCGGTCTTTCTCACAATGCGAACCTGCGGAGATAGAATGCCTGCAGCGGCTGCGCTTCCGGCCGCGCACAATCCGGCTGAGGAGGACGTATGAAGGCAGGCACGTTCACGCATTTGTGGCCGGCCGTGTTGCTGTTGACGGCGCAGCTTGCGCTGGCCCAGGCCTACCCGTCGCACCCGATCCGCGTCATCGTACCGTTCTCGCCCGGCAGCGCGACCGATATCCTCGCGCGCCTGATCGGTCCGAAGTTGACCGAGAGCTGGGGCCAGCAGGTGATTACCGACAATCGTCCGAGCGCGGGCGGGACGGTGGCGGGCGGCATAGTCGCCGCTGCGGCCCCCGACGGTCACACGCTCCTGCTGACTTCGTCGGCGTTTGCAGGCTCGGCCGCGCTCTACGAGAAGCTGCCGTACGATACGGTGAAAGATTTTGCGGGCGTCACGCAGATCGCGAGCACTCCGGTCCTGCTGGTGGCCGCGGCCGGCATCGGCGTGAAGTCGGTCAAGGATCTGATCGCCCTGGCGAAGCAAAAGCCGGGGCAGATCGCCTATGGTTCATCCGGCATCGGAAGCGGCACGCACTTCGCGGCGGAGCTATTCAACCTGACCGCCGGGATCAGCGTCGTGCACGTGCCCTACCGCGGCTCGCCGGAGGTCTTGAACGACGTGATCGCGGGACGGCTGCAATTCGCCATGACGCCGGTGCTGGTTGCGGTGCCGCTCGTCCGCAGCGGGCGTGTTCTGGCCATCGGCGTGACTTCCACGCAGCGGCTGCCCATGGTGCAGGACGTTCCACCGATAGCCGAAGGGCTGCCGGGCTTCGAATACGACGGCTGGTTTGGTGCGCTCGCGCCAGCGCGCACCCCGCGCGCCATCGTCAACAAGCTCTCCCGCGAGATCGGCCGCATCCTGCAATTGCCCGATGTCATCGAGCGCATCACGAGCACGGGCGCGCTCCCGCGGTCCAGCACGCCGGAAGAGTTCGACAAGCTGGTGCGCACAGAGATAGCCATGCGGACCAAGGTATTCAAGGCGGCGGGTGCCAAGGCGGAGTGATATCAGGGACGGGTGCGGCACCAGTCTTCGGTCCCAAGTCTGTGTAACATCGAATCTTCAGCGTTCAACGGAGACCACATGATGTACAGCTGCGCGCCGCGCGATGCTGCGGCGTCCCGCTCGACTACACGCGGAAAGAACATCAAACGCGGCGGCAAGACCCTGGCCGTGGACCTGCATTGCCACGTTCACACGCCAGCGGCGGACGAGATCGCGGGAAAGAGCGAGAAACAAACGGATCCGACGGCGCGCTACGGCAATCAGCGCACGGCGGAGCACCAGAAAAAACTGCGCGAGGAACTGGATCGGAAGCTCACTTCCGTGGAGCAGCGTCTTGCCGACATGGACAAGATGGGGGTCGATGTCCAGGCGATCTCGACTTCCCCGCTCCAGTACTACTACGGGGTGGAGCCCGACCTCGGCCGGCAGATCGCGCGCAAGATCAACGAACGGCTGGCGGAAATCCAGGGGGGCCACCCGGACCGTTTCGCCGCGCTCGGCACGCTGCCGATGCAGGCGCCGGAGCTGGCCGTGACCGAGCTCGACTACTGCATGAAAGAGCTCGGCTTCCGCGGCATCGAGCTCGGCACCAATGTCGGGGGCGTGGAACTGGCGGACGCCCGCTATGAGCCGTTGTTCGCCCGGGCGGAGGAGCTGGGCGCGGTCATCTTCCTCCACCCCATCGGCTTTACCGAGCCGAAGCGCCTGACGCGGCATTTTCTGACCAACGTCATCGGCAACCCGCTCGATACAACGGTCGCGCTCGCGCACATCGTGTTCGGCGGCGTGCTGGAGCGCCATCCGGGGCTCAAGTTCGTCGCGGCGCACGGCGGCGGTTTTCTCGCGCACTACCCGGCGCGCATGGATCACGCCTACAAGGTGCGCCCCGAGTGCCACGATCACATCACGCGCCCGCCCTCGTACTACATGAAGAAGATCTACTACGACACGATGGTCTTCGGCGAGAAGCAGCTCGAGCACCTGGTGAATCTGTGGGGCGCCGACCATGTCGTGATCGGCACGGACTACCCGTACGACATGGGCTACTACAAGCCGGTGGGTTTCGTGAATGGGGCGAAGTCGCTGTCCCGCGCGCAGAAAGACGCCATCATCGGCGGCAACGCGGTGAAGCTGCTGGGGATCAAGCGGCGCAGAAGGTGACGAGTGATGGGTGCCGAGCGGCGTGGGTTCCTCAGGATGGCGGGCGGCGCCGCGGCAGCCCTCGTCACGCCCGGCGGCATCGAGGCCGCGGCCCCGGCGGCGCAAGAGCGCGCAGCGGACAGAGCACTCTGGATCACCTGGTACGATCTGCCCGTCGAGGGACGCGAGGCCTATCTTTCCTGGCTGCATCAGTCCTACCTGCCGGCGCTACTCAAGCGTCCAGGCTTCCTGTGGGCTGCGCATTATGCCTCGGTGGAACGGGGAACGATGCGCACCATACGCAGGGACGGAGCCGCGGACCCGCGCCTCGATCCCGCCGTTCCCAAGGGGGACCGCTACATCCTGTTCTTCGGCGCCGACCACGCCAACGTGTTCGGAAATCCCACGCCGACCGGGTTGCACGCGAACCTGGGAGAGCAGGGCGCAAAGATGCTTGCTATGAGAACGGGCGAGCGCGTGAATATCATGGCGGAGGCCGCGCGAGTCGAGGGGCCGGATGCAAGGAGCTATGGGTCGGGGATGACGCTCGCTCCCTGCATCCAGCTCGGAAGCTTCAACTGCGCCTATCAGGACGAGGAGGAGATGCTGGCTTGGTACGCGCAATCGCGCATGCCGGCAATGGTTACGCTGCCGGGATGCATCAGGACGCGCAAGCTTGCTTCCGTGTCAGGCTGGGCGAAACATGCGATTCTCTACGAATTCACCTCGCTCGAAGCGCGCAATCAGAACTACATGAAGCTGGAAGAGGGGCGGCCCGAGGCGAAGGCGTGGGCAGACCGCATCGTGCCAAAACTGATACATGCGCCCGGCTCCGCGAATCTCGCCACGAGAATATGGCCGGCGGGGTCCTAAGGTCGAAAGGCGGAAGGCATCCCATCACTCATCACACATCACCCACCATGAGATACGAGCTCTACTACTGGCCTCACATACAGGGACGCGGCGAGTTCGTGCGGCTCGCATTGGAAGAAGCGGGCGCCGATTACGTGGATGTTGCGCGGCTGCCGGAGCACGACGGCGGAGGCAGGCAGGGCGTCCAGCGGATGCTGGAGAAAGCGGGCGACGGGCGCACGCCATTCGCGCCTCCCATACTCAAGGCCGGCAAGCTGTTGATCTGCCAGACGGCGAATATCCTCCAATACTTGGGCCCACGGCTCGGTCTAGTGCCCAAGTCGGAGGCGGCCCGCTTGTGGGCCCATCAACTGCAGCTCCTGGTCGCCGACCTCCTGGTCGAGGCACACGACACGCATCACCCGGTCGCGAAGAGCCTCTACTACGAGGAACAGAAGAGCGAGGCGTTGCGGCGGGCCGAGAACTTCAAGACCTTGCGCCTGCCGAAATTTCTCGGTTACTTCGAGCGCGTGCTGCGAGAGAACCCGGGCGGAGACAGCTGCCTGGTCGGGAAATCGCTCTGCTACGTCGATCTCTCGGTGTTCCAGATCATCGCCGGGCTCGACTACGCCTTTCCCCGGACGATGGCGCGCATGAAGCCCGCACATCCGAAGCTCGCCGCTCTGCACGAGAGCGTCATGAAGCGTCCGCGCATAGCTGCGTATCTCGCTTCCAGCCGCCGCCTTCCCTTCAACAACCACGGAATTTTCCGCCATTACCCCGAGCTGGATGACGAAGCGTAGCGTAATGAGTGATGAGGAACCTTTCTCCCTTCGCACCGCCCTACCCATAGGACACGGGAGCAATCGTTGACTGCTGCGGTAGACCCATTCGAGTTTTTCCTCGAAAAGGCATGGTCGGACGGCTTCCCGATGGTGACGCCGACCGAGGAGCGTCTGCAGTGGATGTTGAAAGGCACGCGCCGGGACCCCGATGAGGTAGTGGGCCGGATTCCGCCTGCGCTGGAGATTGCTACCGTGCGCGCCGTGGCGATACATGCGCTCATGGCAGGGTGCAAGCCCGAGTATCTGCCGGTCGTGCTCGGCGCCCTCAAGGTGATCCTGCGCGAGGAATTCAATATGGGTGGCGTGCAGTGCACGATGCACGGGGTTGCGCCCCTCGTCGTGGTCAACGGACCCTACGCGCAAAAGATCGGCCTGCACGGCGGCAACGGTTGCTTCGGCCCGGGATTCCGCGCCAACGCGACGATCGGCCGAGCGATCCGTCTCATACTGCTCAACCTGGGCGGAGGCATCGCGGGGATGGCTTCCGCCACGGTTTTTGCGTCGCCCATACGGTATACCGCCTGCCTGACGGAGCATATGGCGCGTAGCCCGTGGGAAAGCCTCGCCGTGTCGCGGGGCTACGCTCCCGAAGACAACGTGATCACCTGCGCAATGGTCGAGAGTCCGCGCCTGCACTTCGACGACGTGAGCACGGAGCCGGAACGGCTGCTTACGGGCATCGGCGACGCCATGACCGCACCGGGATCGTGGAACATGTGGTTTCGCTCCGACATGGTCGTTGCGATGGGCCCGCAGCATGCGCAGCTGTGCGCGGCTGCCGGCATGAGCCGGGCCGATGTGCACGGGCGCTTGTGCAGCCTCGCAGTACGCAGGCAAGGCGGTCTCAAGCGTGGCGGCAACTGGCGTCCGGAGCGCGCGCGTGCGATGAACGTGGATCCCGATGACGACGAGTACCTCATTCCGGCGATCAAGGACCCGCAGCGCCTGCATCTCGTCGTGGCCGGAGGACTGGGGCCCGTCACTGCCGTGTGCCACGGGTGGAACGACTCCAGCACGGCGATGCATGGGAAATACGAGGTATGAGGATTGAGTGTCGAGTGGGTGCCATTCCTCAACACTCGACACTTAAGTGAGGAATGAAATGACGAGCGAACAGGGATTCATAGACCCGACTGCCGGCGGCAGCGCGGCGAGGATAGCCTTGGCGCCGCGGCCGATGGATCTTGCAGGCAAAGTAGTAGGGCTGCTCGACAATACCAAGGAGCAGGCCGACGTCATACTGGAGACAGTGGCGGATGTGCTGCGCAGCCGCTATGGGGTCGCGAGGGTCGTCATCCGGCGCAAGGAGTTCTACTCCCGGCCCGCGAGCGATGAGCTGATGAACGAGATGGCGAAGGAGGTGCAGGTGGCCGCCGCCGCCCTGGGCGGGTGAGGGTCCTGCACGTTGTGCAGTGTGCACGACACGGTGGAGTTCGAAAAGCGCGGTATCCCCGCCACGGTGTTTCTCACGCAGATCTTCAAGAACGCGGCGGTGCATCAGTTCCGCAGCAAGGGCATGGATGGGCATCCGCTCATCGAGCTGCCGCACCCGGTGAGCAATCTTAAACCCACGGAGATGCGAGAGCTGACGCTGAAGTTCGTGGACCAAATGGTGAGGCAGCTCACTGCTTGAGGGATGAAGGATGAGGGATGAGGGATGACGTGGCAAAACGCAACGTGCATTGGCGATGCGGCTTAGCAGCTTCCTCTTTTCTCCTTTTGCCTTCTGCCTTGTAGCGGTACCGGTTGGCGCACAGAGCGCCGCACCCGCTGCCGAATATCCGACGCGGCCGGTGCGCCTGGTCGTACCCTTTGCGCCCGGCGGTACGGTGGACATCGTCGCCCGCGTGATCGGCGCCAGGATCGGCGAGATGACGGGGCAGCAAGTGGTCGTCGACAACCGCGGCGGGGCCGGTGGCATCGTCGGCACCGAGATCACGGCGCAGTCGCGCGGCGACGGCTATACGCTGCTCCTCCACAGCGCGGCGATCGCCTACGAGCCGGCGCTGCACCCCAGGCTTCCCTACGATACGCTGAAGGATCTTGCGCCCGTGACGCTGGTCGGGGCGACGCCCAACCTGCTGGTGGCCAACTCGGCGTTCCCCGCCAGGTCGGCGCGTGACCTCATCGCTATGGCGAAGGAAAAGCCCGGCGCCATTTCGTACGGCACGGGTGGCGTCGGCAGCTCGTCGCATCTTGCGGTCGAGCTCTTCGCGATAATGTCGGGAACGACCTTCAACCATGTTCCCTACAAGGGGGCCGGACCTGCGCTAACGGAAACGATCGCCGGGCAGGTGAGTTTCATGATCGCGACCATGCCCGGGGCGATCCAGCACGTTCGAGGAGGACGTCTGCGCGCGCTGGGTGTTTCGACGCTCAAGCGTTCCCGGGCGGCGCCCGAGATTCCGACCGTCGCGGAATCGGGGCTCCCCGGTTATGAGTACGTCGCATGGTTCGGCCTGTTCGCGCCGGGCACGACGCCGCCGAAACTCGTCGAGCGCATCGCCATGCTGTCTCGCGACGCCGTCAACGCTGCGGAGACCCGGTCCAGACTCGAGCCGCAGGGTGTCGAGCCGGAAACGAATACGCCGGAGGAATTTCGCGCCTACGTCCAGCGCGAGATCGAAAAGTGGGGCAAGGTTATCCGCCAGGCGGGTATCAAGGCGTCCTAGCGGCGCACGGGTGCGCGGCTCTGCACTTCATCATAGTTGCGCGGCCGGGCGCCCAATCGCTCTCAAGTGGGGACGCTGATCGCTGCCTTTCTGCGCCTCGTCTCGCCTTAGCTTTTCTCGCCCGCAGATCGATGCAGCAAATCTAATGCATAGCAGCATAAATTTTCATTCATATCGTACAGGACCCTGTAACACTCAGAACAGATTGCAAAGATATAATTGACCCGGGAGTGATGCAGTGCAATATATCTGAGGAGTACGGCATGCGAGTACACCGCAGTATTAGGCGCCGGAAAGTAAAGCTCCTGGACCAGGTGCGCCTCACGGAAAGACAGCGGCTCGCCGCACAGCAATGCATGGCGCGTGCGGAATCCATCGCAGATTTTCTGCTGTCTGCGATCGCTGCTGTCCGCTCCGTTATGCACGGCATCGGGCGGGGCGCACGCCGCCCCTCCAGGAACGCGAACTGACGAGACCGGTTCCTGCGCTTTCGGACGGCCGAGCATGCAGCGAGCCGCCCAAAGTGCTGCGAGCGCATGCCCAAGAAGCGCGTCACTCTCGCATTGCAGGGCGGCGGGTCCCATGGGGCGTTTACCTGGGGTGTGCTCGATCGCCTGCTGGAAGACGAGCGCATCGAAATCGAGGGTATCAGCGGCGCCAGCGCGGGTGCGATAAACGCCGTCGTGCTCGCACACGGCGTGACCGTGGGCGGGCGCGAGGGCGGGCGTCGCGCCCTGGAGACGTTCTGGCGGAGCGTAGCGTCGCGAGCGCCGCTCAACCTCGTTCCCGGGAGTTGGGCCGGGATCCGGAATCGAGCTGTCCGGGACGTGAATCCGGCGGTCAACGCGCTCGTCCTTCTCGCGCGGTTCCTCTCTCCCCGCGAGCTCAATCCGCTTGACCTCAACCCGTTGCGCGAAATCCTGGCAACACAGCTGGACTTTCCGCGGATCAGGGCGGACTCCCCGATCAAGCTCTTCGTCGCAGCGACCCGTGTTGCCACCGGGGAGTCCAGGATTTTTGCCAACGGTGAGCTCAACCTCGAGGTGCTCCTAGCCTCCGCATGCCTGCCGTCCCTGAATCGTCCGATCGAAATAGACGGCGAAGCGTATTGGGACGGCGGCCTCACCGCCAACCCTCCGCTGCAGCCTCTCCTCTACGAGTGCGAGACCCCTGACCTGCTGATCGTTCTGCTGCATCCACTCCGCCGGACCGGAATACCCACCGCGGCGGAGGAGATCGCGCAACGGCTCACCGAGATCAGCTTCACCTCCACGGTCGGCTCGGAGCTGCGGGGAATTGCGCTGGCGAAACAGGAGGCCGCCCGCAACTTGATTCCACTGGGCCGGCTGGACCGGAAACTGCGGGGTCTCAATCTGCATTTGATAGCTTCTCAGGGGCTCATGAGCCGGTTGAGCGTGCTGAGCAAGCTCAATACCGACTCAGGCTTCATCGAGGTCCTGCGCAGAAACGGGAGGGCCCGCGCCGCCGCGTGGCTGAAGAAGAACTTCGGGCTCATCGGAGAGCGGTCCTCTTTCGTCCTCGCCGGCATCTAAGGCCGAGTGCTACGATACGTTCGCCGTCCCATGAAGGCGGCGCTCACCCGGGGGAATGCGCATGAGTGCAATCACACCGAAAGCCTTGAACCACACCCAACTGCCGCCGCTCGCCTCGCGCTTCGTGAGCGTCGCGGATCTGCCGTGGGAGAAGACCCGCCACCCGGGTGTCGAGACGAAAGCGCTGGTCGCCGACCCCGAGTCCGGCCTGCTCACAGTGCTCACCAGGATGGATCCGGGGGCTCGACTGCCGGACCACGAGCACGTGCTGATCGAGCAGACCCTGGTGCTCGAAGGCGCTCTTCATTGCGGCGAAGGGGTGTGCAAGGCGGGCGATTTCGTCTGGCGCCCAGCAGGCAGCCGCCACGAAGCGTGGGCCGGGCCGGCGGGCTGCGTGGCGCTCGCGATGTTCCAGATGCCCAATCGCTTCTACGAGCCCGATGGGCGCGTCGTCGACTTCCTCGGCAACGACTGGGAAAAGACCTGGGGCGCCAAATTCAAGGCGGAAGCCGCTGCCTGACGGCAGCTTTCCTCGTCCTTCCTCCTGCCGCTTTCAGCCTTCGAATTCCGGCTCCAACCCCCTGGCCTTCAGCACGCGAGCGGCGGACGAGCTCGTAAGAAAATCCAGCAACGCCCGGGCGGCTTCGGGCTGGCGTGAAGCGGCGAAAATGCCCGCCGTGGAAACGGTGATTGCCTGAACTTCGTGCGGCAACGGACCCACCAGCTCGATGCCGGGGACGGCGAGCAATTCCGGAATCTGCTGTATGGCGATCTCGGCCTTGCCCGCTGCGACGAGCTCGCCGACCAGGCCGCCCGGCTGCCGCACCGCCTTGGCCTGTACCTGTTCCGCGATTCCAAGCCGCTCGATCACGCCGGAGAAATGGATGCCGCTCGCGCCTTCCTGGGTGTAGGCGACCGATTTGGCGGCCAGCAGTGCCTGCTTGAACGCATCGATCGTGCCGATATCGGGCTTGCGCGCCCCCACACGCACGGCGAGACCGACGCCGCAGCGGGCAAAGGCGCGCCGGGTACTCGCCGAGATCTTGCCCTGCCTCGTGAGGTCGTCGACTGCGGTGCCGCCGATGATCGCCAGGTCTGCCGTCTCGCCGGCCTGGATACGGCGCAGCATGATCTTGGCCGGGTCGTAGCTCACCGCGACACTGTGTCCGCTCGCCCGCTCGAACGCCGGGGCCAGTTCACCCATCACCGCGCGCAGGCCGTTGGAGGTGAAAACCTGGATCGTCGCCATGCTCTATCGAGCGCCTCTCAGTCCTTGCCGGCCCCGAGGGTGAAATAGAACGTCGCACCCTGCCCGGGACTGGCAGCCGCCCAGATGCGCCCTCCGTGTTTTTCAATGATGCGCTGGACGGACGCGAGGCCGACGCCGGTGCCTGGAAACTCGCTCTGTGGATGCAGCCGCTGGAACACGCCGAAAAGTCTTGCGGCCTGCTCCTCGTCGAATCCCGCCCCATTGTCGCGCACGAAGTACACCGGCCCGCGGTCCGGGTGCGACTGGACTCCGAACTCCACGCGCGGGGCCTCCTGCTTGCTGGAAAACTTCCAGGCGTTTTCGAGCAGGTTCTGCAAGGCGATCCGCAGCAGCGTATGGTCGCCCGCGGCCGGCAGCGATGCAGGGGCGACGAAGTCGACGTAGCGCGCCGCGCGGACCCTGCACTGCGCTGCGACGTCGTGCGCGATCTCGCCGAGATCGAGCGACTGGCGCGCGACCGGTGCCCGCGCCGTCTGCGAGAGCTTCAGCAGGCCATCGACCATGCGCCCCGTTTCGCCCACCAGGTCGATGACCGTTTGCAGCCTCTGCCTGGCATCGGCCGGAAGGATGGCGCCGTGATCCTCCATGAGTATGGAGGCATAACCGCTGGCGTGCCGGATGGGCGTGCGCAGGTCGTACGATAGGGCAGTGGTGAATGCTTCGAGATCGGCAGTGCGCTCGCGCACGCGCGACTCCAGCAATTCGTACATGCGCACGTTCTCCATCGCGACTGCCGTGCTGTCGGCCAGCGCCTGCAGCAGCCTGACTTCGTGCGCCTGCGGCAGCCGCTGCCGCGACCAGTAGCTGCCGATCGCCCCGATCGGGGCCATCGCCCGGATCGGCACCATCACCATGCTGCGGACGAACGTCGACTCGTAGCTGGCGAGGGATATGCGCGGATCAGAATGGATGTCCTCGACCACCGCGGGCTGGCGATTCTTCATTGCCCAGCCGCTGATGCAGCTGTTCATCGGAAATTTCCGGCCCTTCCACAACGGCCCGATCGCGTCCTCGTCGGCGTAGTGGCACAAATCGCCTTCCCGCAGCACGAAGGTCGCGCCGTCTGCGCCCGTGAGGCGGCGTGCCGCGTGCCGGACGATCGCCATGATTGCCGGAAGATCCCGGGCGAGCGACAGTTCTCTTACCGCATCTATCAGGAGCTCATAGCGATCGGTCAGGCCGGAATCGGGATTCTCGCGCGAGCTCTCGACGCTGCGCTGGAGCGTCGGGCTCAACTCGTCCAGCCGCGCTTTCGTCAGGAGCCCGCTCACGCCCAGCGCCTCGAGTCCGCGCTGGTCGCGGTTGGGGTCCTCGGCGCCGGAAAGATAGATGAAAGGAATGTTTGGATGGCGCTCGCGGGCGAGATGGAGCGCCGTCATGCCTTCGGCTCCCGGCATGCTGCTGTCCGAGATGATCGCATCGAATCCACCGGCGGCAAGGCGCTGCAGGTACTCCGCGCTGGTTTTCGCGTGCTCCACTTCCACGCCGGGGAGCGCCTTCGCGAGCGCGCGCGTGATCAACTCGGCGTCGGCGGAATCGTCCTCCACCAGCAGCACAAGAATCTTATCTGCCATGACATCCCCCCTGGTGCTCTTTCGGCCCAGTCCTCGAGGCATGTTAAGTGCGCGGATTTCCCCCTGTCCAGTCGCGCGCGGTTTCAACCCGCCCGGCGGCGGAATTTCTGAAAGGCGGCAGGTGTGAGGGGCGCCATGCGCTTCACCGCGCCGGCCTGCACTATCACCTCTCCGATGTAGAGGTCGCCCCGCCGGTCCGCCCAGATGCCGTGCGGTGCGACGAAATTGCCTGGCAGCACCGGGTTTTCGCCGCCGACTTGCGAGTGGATCTTCGCGTCGGGATCACAGACCGTCACCCGGGCGATCGGCGAATGCCCTTCGGGCGGACAGATCATCGTCTGGTCGTGTCCGGGCAGGGGGCCTTCAGCCCGCTTGTGCATGTAGTTGAGGAAGCCGCCCTCCGCGATGTGCAGCATGTCCTGGTTGTCGATGAAGATATCGTAGGGCCGGTTGAGAAAATTCCACTCGCGAAGGTACTGCCCCTTGGGATCGAAGATCTGCACTCGCGAGTTCTCGCGGTCCGCCACGTAGACCAGCCCGGCGCTGTCCACCGCGATGCCGTGCGGCAATATGAATTGTCCCGGTCCGCGCCCGGGCTCGCCCCAGGAGAAGAGCAGCTTGCCGTCCCCGGAAAACTTGTGCACGCGCGCGTTGCCGTAGCCGTCGGCGATGTACATGTCCCCGTCTGGCAGGACGGCAACGTTCGTGACCCGGTGGAACGGTCCGGCGGCGCGCAACACGGGGCTCGAGCCGATCTTGTAACCCGTATCCGCGGCTTTGCCGGATTCACCGAGAGTCATCAGTTTCCGGCCGTCCGTGGTGAACTTGTGGACCGTGTGGTCCTTGTCGTCGGCGAGCCACAGATAGTCGTGGCGATCGATGAAGATGCCGTGGGGGCCCTTGAACAGGCCTTCGCCCCACGCGTTGAGGAACTTGCCATCCTTGTCGAAGACGATCATGGGATGGGCGCCGCGGTTGAACACGTACACCCGGTCTTGGGAATCGCAAGCGACTCCCGCGACTTCGACGAAGCTCCAGCCCTCGGGCATCCGCTCCCACCCTTCCAGGACCTCGTATTCGATCTTGTGCTTGCCCAGAGCCATCGCTGTCTCCTTTGCTGCGGACTCGATACCCGTTGCGATTATGTCGGAAAACGATCGGAGTGTCGCGCCGATGGCCGGCTGCTCGCATAGTGGATCCGGCATGCGCTCGCGAAGATTCGTTGTGATATGTTTTCCGGAGAATAACGAGGACGCGCAGTGATCTCGGCTCTGACTGAACAATTGAGCGCCTACATGGCGTCCGCGCTGCGGCGCAAGCTCCCGCCGCAGGTCGCCGAGCGCGCCAGGCTGCACCTCGTCGATACGTTTGCGGCGATCCTCTCTGGTTCGCGACTGCTGCCGGGCAAGCGTGCGATCGCATACGTCAGGCCGTTCGGCGGCGCGCGCGAAGCCGGTGTCATCGGCACGCGCATCGTTGCGACTACCATCAACGCCGCCCTGGCGAACGGCATGTGCGGCCATGCCGACGAGACCGACGACACGCATCCGGCCACGCGTACCCATCCCGGCACGAGCGTCGTTCCGGCGGCGCTTGCCGTCGCCGAGCGCGACCGGCTCGACGGAGAGCGGTTCCTGCGCGCCATGGTCCTGGGCTATGAGATCTGCGCCCGTTCGATGCTCGTCATCCGGGCGATGCCCCTGATGCGCACCGGTCATCATGCCGGCGCCCGGGGCCAGCTGTTCGGCGCGGCGGCCGCGGCCGGATCCCTGCTCGGACTCGATGCGGGCCGCATGCGCCACGTGCTTTCGTACTGCGCCCAGCAGGCCTCCGGGCTCTACACGCTGCTGCGCGACACGCAGCACGTCGAGAAATCCTTCGCGATGGGAGGCATGCCGGCGCAGCATGGTCTCGCGGCTGCGCTCATGGTGAAGTCCGGGTTCAGCGGCGTCGAGGACGTGTTGAGTGGCCGGTGGAACTACATCGATACGTATTCCGCCGACCCGGATCACGAGTCGCTCACGCGCGGCCTGGGCAAGGACTATGAAATCATGCGCGGCGGCATCAAGCGCTGGCCGGTCGGCGCGCCCGTGCAGGGACCGCTGCACGTTTTGAGCGAGCTCGCGCGCGAGCACGGCATCGTCGCGCGCGACGTCAAGAGAGTGGTCGTGCGCATACCCGAAGGCGAGTTCAATGTCGTCAACCGGAGCGAGATGTCCGACATTTCGCTCCAGTATCTCCTCGCGGTCATGCTGATCGACGGTACGGTCACTTTCAAGGCGGCGCATGACCACAGGCGCATGCGGGATCCCCGCGTGCGCGCGCTGGTTCCGCGCATCGAATTGATCGGCGATCCGGGCCTGACGGATCCGCTGCGCCGCTGGCGCAGCATCATGGAGGTGACCCTCAAGGACGGGCGGACGCTGTCGCGCCAGACGCTCGCGGCCAGGGGTACTTTCGAGAATCCGCTGACGCGCGCGGAGGTGGACGAGAAAGCGCTGGACCTGATGGCGCCGATACTGGGGAAGACGCGCAGCCGGGAGCTGATCGCCGCGCTCCATGGCATCCAGGGCGTGCCGGACGTACGCGCCTTGAGGAGACTTTATGCGGTCTAATGAGCGTCGTGAAAATGCCTGACGCCGCTCATCCCCCAGCCCCGTACCCCTCTCCCGAGCGGAGAGGGGAGATTCCGGGTGGAAATGCCTTGTCAGGCATTTGCACGAGACTCGATAGGAGCGTAATTGCGGGCGCGCTGGTCGCGGCATTGCTCCCTGCAGCGTGGGCGAGCGCGCAGTGGCAGCCGAGCCAGCCCGTCGAGATCGTGATCGGCTTCAGTCCCGGCGGCGGCTCGGATCGCACCGCGCGCAAGATCGATCGCATTTTCCACGAGCGCAAGCTCGTGCCCGGCTCCGTCGTCGTCAACAAGCCGGGTGCGTCCGGAACCATCGGTTGGACCTATCTGAACCAGCACGCCGGCAACGGCCATTACATCAGCATCGCGACGCTCACTCTGCTCTCCAATCACATCGCCGGCCGCAGCCCGTTCAACTACACGGACTTCACCCCGCTCGCACGCCTCTTCTCGGAGGGCGCGGTGTTCGCGGTGCGCTCCGAGTCCACGATCAGGGACTGGCGCGATCTCGCCGCCCGGCTCGGAAAAGACCCCGCGTCCGTGACGCTGGGGTCCGCAAACCGCGAGGGCGCGGCGCCCCTGACGTTTGCCGCGGCGATGAAGGAGATCGGTGCCGACCCGAGGAAAATGAAGCTCGTTACCTTCAACTCGGCGGGAGACGCCGTGACGGCGGCGCTCGGGGGACATATCGAGGTGGCGGTCGTCACCTCGGAAGGGGTCAAGCAGCTCCTGGCGGCGGGGAAGGTGCGCGTGCTCGCGATCTCCACGGCCCGGCGCGTCGCGGGCGGGCCGTTCGCAGCCGTCCCGACCTTGAGCGAGCAGGGGATCAATGTCGTGTCCGGCGGCTGGCGCGCGGTGCTCGGCCCCAAGGGGCTCAGCGAAAATCAGATCGCCATCTGGGACGCCACGTTGGGCAAATTGACGGCCACGCCCGAGTGGAAGCAGGACCTCGAAGCGAGCGACGCGACAAACGAATATCTCAACAGCGCCGACACCGGGCGGTTCCTCGCCCAGCAATTCAGGCAAGTCAGGGAGCTGATGAGCGGGCTGGGGCTCGCGAAGCAATAAGGCTGTCTGCGTTCTTGCGTTACTTCGCGTCCTGTGCGGCGAGGCCTTTCATTCCAGCAGCTCGTCGATATCGCCGCGGCCGGTCGTGAGTCGGTCCATGGCTGCATCGAGGGCTTTGTCCGCCAGCGCAGCAAGAGCCGCAGGCTCGAGGTATTCAGGATTGCCCTTGAGCACCAGCGCCAGCGCATCGGGCGCGTGCCGCGCACGCAAGGTCACCTTGAGCAGCTGGCGAAACGGCTCCGTGGCGAAAACCACAGCGGGTAATCCTGCCCGCGTCAGCTCGGTCGTGTCGTGGACACTCCACGACGTGCACGATCCTCAATTCGCGAGGCCCACGATCGCAGCGTCGCACTGCTCCAGGGCTTTCCGCTTCACCGTCTCCGACATCGCTCCGTTGATGGGAATATCGTAGAGGCAGACCGCTGCAGCCCCATAGTGCTCTTTCAGGCGCAGCGCCATGCGGTCGGCCATCCGGTCCATGCTCTTCCAGTGATTAGTGAGTATGCCTACCGTGCGCCCGCGCAGGTCTTGGATGACAGTGGTGGCAGCGCTCCCGGCGTCGCGCGGCGCTGCCACGGGGTTCAGTATCTTCAACATCGAGAGCCTCCAAGATCACAGCGATCCGTGATCGGTGATTCGTGATCCGTGACCCGATTGGGTTGTTCACTGATCACTGATCACCGATCACCCATCACGCTTCACTGCCGTATGCGGGCCATGGCCAGGTCGTTGCCGAAGCTCGCGAGAAATCCCACGTGATTCAATTCGGGTCCGCCCGCAACGATCACCACGATGTCCGCCGCATCGCGGCAGATGCAGAGCTTCCGGTCCTGGATCCGCTGCCGGCTCGTGGTGTCGAGCAGCCTCGGTTCGGCGGGCAGCTCCGTCAGCGGCACCTGCGTGTGCTCGAACAGCCATGCCTTGATTTTTCGCTTGTCCCAGCCTCCATCGGAGAAGATGCGCGCGTGAGCAGGCGGCAGGATGACCACCGGATTGCCGTTGCCCTTGGTGTAGCTGTTCGCGCCATACGCCGTCATCGCGTTCGAGAGCATCATCAGGATGCTCTCGGGCTGCAGGAACGAGGCCGCGCAGCTTTGCGTGCCCTGGCTGCTGATCGCGGTGACGGTGCTTTCATCGCGCGCGTAGCCCTGCTCGACGTGGAACGGCTCCCACGGGCTTTGTTCTTCCAGCTCGCCCAGGCAGAAAGTGTACTTCCCCGGCATGCCCAGTATCGACTTGTCGACCTCGCCGGGCAGGCCGCCGCCGATGTTGATCAGGATCAGGCGTACGGCACGCCCGATGGTCGCATTCGCCCGGCGCCCGGGGCCGAGCGCGCCGGCGCCGCAGTTCACCGAGATTTTCCCGCGTATTGGCCCATTGATCAGCAGCAGCGGCGCGACCGGATTCGTCGTCGTCTGCACTCCGCTGAGATTGAACTGGGGCTGCACCATCGCCTCGATCGCTGCGATGATGACCGGGAGATACTCGGGGAGACACCCGGCCATCACCGCGTTGATCGCGAGCTTCTCCACGGTGGCGACTCCTCCCCGCGGCGGCAATTCCGCGACCACGCTCCCGGGAGCCCGCGCCGTGCCCGAGAGCATTCTGCCTACCCGCTCCTCGGTCGGCGGGATGACCGGCAGGCCGTCGGTCATGCCTTCCCGGTACATCAACTCGAAGATTTGCTCGACGTCGTCCGGGACCTCGATGCGGCGGTCCTCGCCTGTTGCTTGAGCCATATAGTCCCGGCTCATCATTGACTTATCTGGTCAATCCCAGATCGCTCAACACGCGCCGCGCGTCTTCGTATTGGGCAGTGAAGTACTTCAGGCTTTCCCTGCTGCTCATATAGTTGTCTTCCCACAGGTTGGCCTCGAGATCCTTCTTCCAGGCCTCGGTCCGAACCAGCTTCGCGAGCGCGTCGTCCCAATAGGCTACCTGGGGCGGGGGCATGCCGGCTGGCCCGATCAGGCCCCGGAAGTTATCCGATACGATGTCGAAGCCTTGTTCTTTCCACGTCGGCACCGTCGCAAGGACACCTTGACCGCGATGCGGCGCGGACATCGCGATCAGCCGGACGGCGCCGGACTTGAGATGCGGGACGAGTAGCGACGCGCTGGACGCGACGACGTCGATATGCCCGCCCAGGAGCGCGGCTGCCGACTCCGCGGAGGACTTGAAAACCACCGTCCTGATCTTTCGGATATCGCCGCCGGCGGCACGCGCGACGAGCGCCGCGGCGACGTGGTTTGCGCCTCCCAGGCTGGTTCCTACGGCGATGCTCAGGCTTTGAACGTCGCTTCTGAGCCTTGCAACGAGGTCCTTCCCGTTTGCTATGGGCGAATCCGCCTTTACCCCGAAAGCCACGTATTCACTGTTCAACTGGGCGATCGCGGTGAAGTCCGTAAAAGTGTATGCGCTCTTCCCGGTAATGTGATTGGACAGCAGCAATGCGGTGGCGACTTCGACGCAGTAGCCGTCGGCGGGCCGTTGGGCGAGATAGGCGAGGGCGATATTCCCGCCGCCGCCCGGCTTGTTGCTGACCGAGACGGGAGCGTCGAGCAAGCGCGTTTCCTGCAGGACTTTCTGTATCAGGCGCGCCGTGAGATCGGTGCCGCCGCCGGCCGCGGACTGTGCCACGATCTCGACGTGCCTGGAGGGTTTCCACACGCTCTGGGCGGCGGCGGGCCCGACGGACAGCGCGATCGCACAGGATGCGAGCAGGGAAAGGAAGGCGCCCGTCGACCGCAGCGGCATGCCGGCTACTTCGTTTCGCTTTGCGTCTGATACTTGGCGGCGTCGGCCTTGTCCAGGCACTGAAAATTCGTGGTGCAGCGGGTCAGGGAACAGTTGCCGCCGGTCCTGACCGCTACCTGCTTGCGATAGGAGCATTCCCGTTCCGCGGTCTTGCGCACGTCCGCGGCCGCGGCATCCGTGAATGCGTGCTCGTAGCTCAGATAGTTGGTTTTCAGGAAATCGCTGCCGCTGATGGTGTTGGGCAAGTAGCTGCAGCCCGCGCACATCAGGACGAAAAGCGCGACAAGCGCTGGCCGACCGGTGGCGGGAATTTTTTTCCGGAGGCAGCGTTCTGCCAGGCCAGAACCTATCTCATATATAGGCACGTGTGCGACGGAGGCGATGTGGGATGCAGGTCGAGGAGGAGAGCCCGAAACAATATGTCGATATTGTAAGGGCTCCCGACAAAGAGATGCGCCCAGATCGCCCCGTCCCTCCGGGTTGCGGCCAGGACGGTCGGCTGCTGCGTTGCCCTCCTTGACCATATCGACATATGGCCTGCCTCGGGCGCCTTGCATCCGGTCCGTCCTGGCCACAACGCATCACGCGCCTATATATGAGATAGGTTCTAGTCACTCGTCACCTTCCGGTATCACGCTTTGCGCTTCGAAGGGCCGCCCAGATCCGCGGCGGCGAGAGCGGCATGTCGAGATGAGCCACGCCCCGCGGGCGCAGCGCATCCATGGCAGCGTTGACCAGGGCAGGCAGCGACCCGCTGCAGCCGGACTCGCCGACGCCTTTCGCGCCGAGAGCATTCGTCGGCGTCGGCACGGGATGGTCGTGCACCTCCATGTTCGTGAGCCAGCCCGCGCGCGGCATGACGTAATCCATGAAGCTCCCCGTCAGGAGCTGTCCCGTGGCGGCATCGTATACCGCGTGTTCGCCGAAAACCTGCCCCGCTCCCTGCATGACGCCGCCCTGCACCTGTCCCTCGACCAGTGTCGGGTTGACGACGTGGCCCAGGTCGTCGACGGCGGTATAGCGCACGATCGATGCGGCGCCTGTATCCGGCTCGATCTCGACTTCGGCGATGTGACAGCCGTTAGGAAAGCTCATGCCGTACGTGCCTTCAGCGACGGTGTCGAGCGGGTGCGGTTGCGGTCCCGCCAGAGCGCGCGCCAGCTCGATGAAGCCGAGCGAGCGGTCGCCTGCGTGGAATCTGCCTTCGCTGTAGCGCAGGTCGTTCTCGGCAGCGCCGAGCTTCGCGGCCGCATGGGGACGTCCCAGCTCGATCAGCTTTTCGCCGAGCACTCGAAATGCGCTGCCGGTTCCCAGCACGCCGCGCGAGCCGCCGGTGCCGTTGCCGACGAGGTCGGCGCTTGGCGGGCGGGGGTGAAAGCGGATGTGGGCGGCATCGATGCCGAGCCTCTCGGCCACGATCTGCGGAAAAACCGTCTCGTGTCCCTGCCCGGACGATTGCGTGACCGCAAAGAGCGTCATCGCTCCGTCCCGGCCGAACTCGACGGCCACCTGATCCTTGGGCGCGGCGCCGCCGCCACCGGCTTCCAGATAGGTCGCAATGCCGATGCCCCGGAGCTTTCCCGCGCGCTCCGCCGCCGCACGACGCTGCGAAAATCCGGACCAGTCGGCGCGCTGCAGCGCGTCGTCCATCACGGCCTCGAAATCGCCGGAGTCATATGCGCCGGCATTCGGCGTCTTGTACGGCATGGCGTTGCGCGGTATGAAGTTCCTGCGCCGCAACTCGATCGGATCGAAGCCGTGCTCGTGTGCGGCGTAGTCCACGAGGCGCTCGATCGCATAGGCAATGTCGGGCCGCCCGGCGCCGCGGTACGCCGAAATCGGCACCGTGTTGGTGTGCGCGAGCCGCGTGCGCGCGTAGAGGGCGGGAACGCGGTAGACACCCCCCATGGTGATGGTGATGTTGCGGGTGGCGATGAATGCTCCGAACGCGGCGCCGTAGGCGCCCATGTCGGCGCGGTCGTCGAAACGCAGGGCGAGGAATTTTCCGTCGGAGTCGAGCGCCAGCTCGCCGGTAAGCGATATCGCGCGCCCGTGAAAATCGCTCACGAAGATCTCGCTGCGGGTGCCGACCCACTTGACGGGCCGCTCGAGCTTGCGCGCTGCGATCATCGCCACGAAGTACTCGTGATATGCGGGTCCGCGCACCCCGAAGCTGCCGCCGACGTCCTGCGTCGCCATGACGATCTTGCTCTTGTCGAGGCCGGTGACTTGCGCGATCTGCCCTACCATGCCGCCGACGCCCTGCAACGGCGCGTACAGGGTGTAGCCACCGCTCGCGGCATCGTACGACACCAGGCAGGCGCGCGGCTCCATGGCGTTGCCCACGAGGCGCTGGCTCGCCATGGTGAGCTTGCTGACGTACTTCGCACGGGCGAAGGCGGCGGCGACCGCCTGTTCGTCGCCGGATTCGTATTCGAAGGCCAGGTTGCCGGGAACGTCCGCGTGCAGTTGCGGAGCGCCTTGCGCGACCGCAGCCTCGAAGCTTGCAACGGCGGGCAGGTCGCGGTAGTCGACCTCGACCAGCTCGCGCGCGTCCTCGGCGATCGCTTCCGACTCCGCGACGATCATCGCCACCGGCTCCCCGACGTAACGCACGCGGTCGAGCGCGAGAGCGGGATGATGGGGCTTGAGGATTTGCTGGCCGTTCTTTCCCGGATAGCCGACGATATTGGGCAGTGATTTGTATCCCGCGGCGCGGACGTCTTCTCCGGTCAGCACCGCCTTGACGCCGGGGTGAGCGAGCGCACGAGCAACATCGATCCGCACGATCTCGGCGTGCGCCCGATCGGCGCGCAGGAATACGGCGTGCAGCTCACCCGGCAGGTTCCAGTCGGATGTGTAGCGGCCCTCGCCTGCAACGAGACGAAAATCTTCGCGGCGTGACATAGGTTTGGTGACGAGTGATGGGTGAAGTGTGACGGTGAAAGCTTGCGGCCGGGCGTCGCGCCTATTCTAGCGGAACCGGCCGGTGCTCAGAGACTTGATCCGGAGGCCAATCGCGGTACCGGCCTCCGGTCCAGTTCATCATCTGAACCGTGGCTGGTTGCGCCTGGCGGCCGTGCTACGATCCCACGCGTCCCTGCCGGTGCGCAGCCGCGAGCAGGCACGACGTCGCACCGCAAGGAGCAACCGGACCCATGGCAAAGTTCGAAGAGTACTCGCGCACCTACAAATTCCTGAAGCTCGAGCGGCGCGACGGAATCTTGCAGATGACGGCGCACACCGACGGCGGCCCGCTGCAATGGGGGCTGGAGCCGCAGGCGGAGTTTGCGCAGGCGTTCGCCGACGTCGGCGCGGATCGGGACAACCGGATCATCATCCTCACCGGCACCGGCCGGGAATTCAGCGGGCCGCGTCTCGATCCCGAGGCGAAGTTCTTTCACGGCGCCAGGCTCACGCCCGCCGGCGTGCACCAGGTATTCTGGAACGCGCGGCGCCTGGTGCATGCGCTGCTCGATATCGAGGTCCCCATGATCGCGGCGGTCAACGGCCCGGCCAAGCGGCACGCGGACCTCGCGCTGATGTGCGACATCGTCATCGCCGCCGAGGACGTGACCTTCGAGGATACGGCGCACTTCCACCACGGCGGCATCGCGCCGGGAGACGGCATCAACGTCGTCTATACGCTGTTGATGGGATTGAACCGCGCGCGCTACCTGATGCTGACCGGACAGGTGCTGACGGCGCGGGAAGCGAAGGATCTCGGCCTCGTCGCCGAGCTGATGCCGCGCGAGAAGCTGCTGCCGCGGGCGTGGGAGCTCGCCGGGCAGCTCGCCAGGAAGTCCGACATGCTGCTGCGCTACACGCGCAAGGTGCTCACGCACCCGTTGAGAAAAGCGATCGACGACGGGTTGCAGTATTATCTGGCGATGGAAGCGCTTTCGACATTGGACAAGGGACAGGGTTGATATGAACAAGACTGCTGACGCCGCAGAGACTGCAAAACCGGACAACGCCGGAAGGGAGCATCTCCCGCTCTCCGGGGTGATCGTGCTCGATTTGACGCTGGCCCGCGCCGGGCCGACCTGCGTGCGCCATCTGGGAGATTGGGGAGCGGACGTCATCCGCATCGAGCCGCCCGAGGTGCCGGGAGAGGACCTCACCGGCCGGCGCGAAGGCTTCGACTTCCAGAATCTGCACCGCAACAAGCGCATGGTCCGGCTCAATCTCAAGTCCCCCGAGGGCCTCGCAGCGTTCATGAAGCTCGTGACGCGGGCCGACGTGATCGTGGAGAACATGCGCGCGGCGGTGAAGCACCGCCTCGGGGTGTCGTACGACGACGTGTGCAAGGTGAATCCGCGCATCGTCTACGGGAGCATCAGCGGATTCGGCCAGACCGGGCCCTACGGCAAGCGTGCAGGCGTCGACCAGATCGTTCAGGGGATGGGCGGATTGATGTCCGTCACCGGCCTGCCCGGCCAGGGGCCCGTGCGAGTCGGGCTGCCGATTGCCGACCTCACTGCCGGCAACCTGCTCGCGCTCGGCATCGTGACGGCTCTCTTCGACCGCACCCGCACCGGCGTCGGGCGCTGGGTGCACACCAGCCTCCTCGAAGCGCAGATCTTCATGATGGACTTTCAGGCGGCGCGCTGGCTCATCGACAAGGAAGTGCCGAAGCAGGCGGGCAACGACCATCCGACCGGGATACCCACGGGGGTCTTTCCGTCCAGCGACGGGCACTTCAACATCGCGGCCGCGTCGTCGCGGGTATTCGGACGCTTCTGCGACGCGATCGGCAAGCCCGAGTGGAAAGACAAGCCGGAGTGGAACACCTCGGCAAAGCGCAGCGCCGAACGCAAGGCGATCAACGCCGCGATCGGCGAGATTACGCGCACCAAGCCGGCGGCGCACTGGGTCGAGCTGTTCGAGGAAGCGGGAGTCCCGTGCGGCCAGATCAATACCATGGACCAGGTGTTCGCGGACCCGCAGGTTCAGCACCTCGGCATCGCCTCGCCGGTGAGGAGCGAGAAGCGGGGCACTTTCTCCCTGGTCGGCTCGGCGATCAACATGGAGGGCGTGTCCAAGAAGATCCGCAACGCGACACCGGAAGCGGGGCAGCACACCGAAGAGGTTCTGCGCAGCGTCGGCTACACCGATGCGGAGATGAACGCCATGCGGGGCAATGGCGTCATCTAACCAAATACCAAATACCAAATACCAAATACCAAATACCAAATACCAAATACCAAATACCAAATACCAAATACCTTCTAGTCTTCAGTCTCCGTTAGATAGTAAGCGATTCCCTTCGGCGTGCAGTCGAGTCCGTTGACCGGTAGGAGGTCCTGCGGACACGCGGAGAATGAAACGATGCACTTCTCCTCCGCCCGGAACGTCACCTCGTCATCTCCGGCTTACCAGCAGCTGCAGGCGGTAGGTATCCCGCTCTACTGCGTCGGCGCAACCGTGCTCGTGCAGGAGCCGGTTGCTGAGCTCGGCATCGCAGGCGCTATCGACCGCCTCGAGCGCGAGGCCCTCGATGACGACTATCCAGTTGGGGATCGCCGTGGGGCGGCCCTGCCGTTCTACCGGCACCACGCTGCTCGCCGCCCTGTCCGCGACCAGCAGATGCGCGCCGGTGATATCGGACCGGCCGGCGACGCGCGGCAGCGCATCGTGGATGAGATAACGCTCGAGATCGCCCTCTCCCCCATCGCGCGGATCGAAGCGCAAGGTCAGCGCGTAGCCGCCGGTTCCAATTCCCAGGGATGCTCTCACCTTCGCCAGCCCGCGCACGCTGTTCTTGATGAAAGGGGTGGTGCGCTGCGTCAGGGGGCTCGGCTTGTTGGCCTTGGCGAGATAGTCCGGGCCGGTCACCACCGAGAGCTCGTCGACTTCATAGAGGACGAGAAAATCGCGCTGCGCGCTGGCCGCTATGTAACGGCGGCCGCGCTGATATCCGGGGATGGCGACCCGGCCCACCATGTGCTCATGGCTGTGCCATTCGTAGTACGCCGGCCGGTGCTCCGGCGCGACGTCGCTCCAGTTGATCATGACCGCCTTACCGGCAAGCATCCGTCGAGTGTAGCAGCAGCCGATCGCCTCTAGCGCCTGGTCCACAATCTGTAATCCCGCCGCAGCTTCGATGGCCCGGTACAATCCGACAAATGACTAGCTGCCCGTTCCGATTTCCGGCAGTCGCGGCGGCGCTTGCGCTGTGCGCGGCAGCCACGGCCGCGGATCTGTCATCCGTCGAGCGGCGTCCGGATCCGGCTTTTCCGAACCGACCGCTGCGCCTCATCACAGGCTCGACCGGCAGCACTGCCGATATCACCGCCCGATTCATCGCGCAGAAGCTCGGCGAGCGGTGGTCCCATCAGGTGGTGGTCGACAATCGCGCGGGCGTAGGCGGCGTCATCGGCGGGGAAATCGTGGCCAACTCGGCGCCGGACGGCCATACGCTGTACGTGAGCGGCATCAGCACGCAGGTGAGCGCCCCGTTCCTGCTCAGTAAGATGCCCTTCGACCCGGTGCGCGACTTCGCCCCGATTACCCTGCTCACGAACTCCGGGCTCGTCCTGGTGGTGGTGCCGTCGGTGGCGGCCGGCAATATCCGGGAATTCGTGGCCTACGTGAAGTCGAAGCCGGGCGGCCTCAACTACTCGTCGGCGGCGATCGGCACGAGCAGCCACCTGACGGGGGAGCTTTTCGCGCAGGTGACGGGCGCGAAGCTCAATCACATACCGTACAAAGGCACGGGTTTCGCCCTGAACGCGCTTTTTACCGGCGAGGTGCAGGCCGCTTTCCTGTCCACGACGACGACCAGCTCGCAGATGAAAGCCGGAAAGCTGAAAGCGCTGGCGTTGTTGAGCGAGAAGCGCTTCCCTGCGACGCCCGACATCCCGACTTCGGTGGAGCAGGGCTACACTGGCCTGGAATCCTACGTATGGTTCGGCCTGTACGCGCCGGCCCGCACGCCCAGGCCGCTCATCGCGCAGATCAATCGCGACGTCGTAGCCATATTGCGCCTGCCGGAGGCCCGTGACGCGCTGCTGGCGCAGGGCGCCGAGGCGGTGCCGACAACGCCCGAGGAATTCGCCGCTTTCCAGAAGAGCGAAATCGCGAAGTGGAGCAAGGTGATCAAGGAAGCGCGCGTCACGATCAACTAGTACAGAGACTCACTTGAGTTTGCAACATCGTGCGCCTGGGCAGAATCATTTCGAACTGAGGTGTCGTAATACTCGGGATTACTCGACCGTCGCGTAGAGCGGAGGAGAAACACATTCTTCGCAAGTAAGGTGGTGCAGGACCCGAGCTCCCGCGACACTGTGACGTGCGTCAGGTCGAGGGCTTTGCCTCATCCGTACGCTCGGTCAGATCATACGAGGTCGAATTGTGGTACGGTCAAATGATGAGCCTGAAAACTCTCGTTTGAGGGGGGCGATGAAACGTTCGTTTTTGCGCGTTGTCGCGCTGGCTGCGGCGTGCGGGTTTGCAGGTACTGCAACGGGACAGCCCTATCCGTCCCGGCCGGTCCGCATCATCGTGGCGAGCAGCGCGGGGGGCGGGTCGGACTTCGTTGCCCGCCTCATCGGCAACAAGCTTGCGGAACCGCTGGGGCAGCAGGTCATCGTCGACAATCGCGGCGGCGGGGGCGGCACGATAGGCGTGGAGCTCGGCGTAAGGGCGGCTCCCGACGGCTACACGCTGACCCTGATCACGCCGACCTATGCGATCAATCCCGCGCTCTATCCAATCAAGTTCGATCCGCTGAGCGACTTCACCCCGGTGATTCCGGTCGCGCGCGGCCCGTACGTCATAGTCGTGCACCCTTCGCTGCCCGTGCGCAACGTGAAGGAGCTGATCGCGCTGGCGAAGGCGAAGCCCGGGCAGATCACCTACGGCACCAGCGGGACCGGCGCCATCGTGCACCTGACGACGGAGCTGTTCCTCTACATGGCCGGTATCAAGATGGCGCACGTGCCGTATAAAGGCGGCGGTCCCGCGCTCTCGGACCTCATCGCAGGGCACATACAGCTCGTCTTCGCCACGTCGCAGACCGGCCTCGTGCAGGCCAAGGCCGGGCGGCTGCGCGCGCTCGCGGTCACGACGCCGTACCGAATATCCGCCGAGCCCGATCTGCCGACGGTCGCGGAGGCCGGCGTGCCGGGGTATGAGGTCACCAACTGGCACGGCCTCATCGGGCCGAAAGGACTGCCGCGCCCGGTGGTGGAGAGGCTCAACGGCGAGCTGAACCGGATCTTGAAGACGAAGGAGATGGAGGACCGGCTGCAGTCCGACGGAGTATCGCCCGCCGGCGGCACTCCCGAGCAGCTCTACGAGGTGATCCGGAAGGAGCTGGTGCAATGGGCCGGCGTGGTGAAGCGGGCCGGCGTCAAGCTCAACTGAAACGAAAGGCGACGGGTGACGTGTGACGAGCGACCGAAACAGCTCACGCTTTGCCGCTTCCAGGCGGTTGTTGTTGAAAGGCGGTATCGCGGGTGCGCTGGCCGCTGCCGGGAGACTGCAGGCCGCACAGTCAGGCGAAGGCAAACGCGGCGCCGAAGCATCATCCGAGGAGACGTCCATGAAACCACAGGAAACTCCGATCTCGCCGCTCATGCGCACGGTGTCGGCCTATATCGCGGGCGCGCTGAAGAAGCCGCTGCCCGAGGGGGTAACCGAGGTCACCAAGCACCATCTGCTGGACACTCTCGCCGCGATGGTGTCGGGATCGCACCTGCTGCCCGGCAGGAAGGCGATCGCGTACATCAAGGCGCAGGGCGGCACGAAGGAAGCCTGCGTCCCCGGCTCGCGCATCGTAACCACCGTCGTCAATGCCGCGCTCGCCGGCGGCATGCTCGCGCACGCCGATGAAACGGACGATTCACATGCGCCCTCGCTCACGCATCCGGGCTGCGGCATCGTGCCGGCGGCGCTCGCCATGGCGGAACGCGAGCAGGCCGGAGGCACCGCGCTGTTGCGCGCGGTTGCGCTCGGCTACGACATCGGCACGCGCCTGTCCATCGCGCTCGGGGGCTACGAGTTTTCGGAGGCGGGGCACGATACGCACGCTTTCGGGCCCATGTTCGGCGCAGCGGCGGCGGCCGGCGCGCTTGCCGGACTGACCACCGACCAGGTGCGCCACATGCTTTCCTACACCGCCCAGCAGGCATCCGGTCTCTCGAACTACGCCCGCGACACCGAGCACATCGAGAAGGCGTTCATCTTCGGCGGCATGCCGGCGCGCAACGGCGCCGCCGCCGCAACCATGGTCGCCTCCGGCATGACCGGCATAGACGACTCGTTCTCGGGCCAGAGGAATTTCTTCTTTGCTTTCGGGCCGAAGGCCAGGCCCGAGGAGCTCACCCGCGGACTCGGCGAGGTCTACGAGGTCGTGAATACCAACATCAAGCGCTGGTCTGTGGGCAGTCCCATCCAGGCGCCGCTCGATTCGCTCTCCGAGCTCATCAAGGTGCACAAGCTGAAGGCGCCCGACGTCGAGAAGGTCGTGGTGCGCGTTTCGCACCGGGGCGCGAACACGGTCAACAACCGCGAGATGCCCGACATCTGCATGCAGCACATGGTGGCGGTGATGATGCTGGACGGCACGGCCACGTTCGAGGCCGCGCACGACGTGAAGCGCATGCAGGATCCGAAGGTGCTGGAGGTCCGCCGCCGCGTCGAGCTCTACGGGGACGACGAGCTCCAGCGCGCGATGCCGAGCCGCCAGGGCATCGTCGAGCTGAAGCTGCGCGACGGCCGCGAGCTCAGGCACCACACCAGGGAAGTGCGCGGCACGGCGGCCAATCCGATGAATCGCGAGGAAGTCGACGAAAAGTGCTTCCCGCTGCTCGCGTCCGTGATCGGCAAGAAGCGCGCGCGCGATCTCATCGATCGCGTCTGGCGCATCGAGCAGGTGAAAGACGTGCGTGCGCTGCGGCCGCTTCTTAGGAGCTAGAGACCAGGGACTGGAACTTCGAATTCCAAATTCCAAACTCCAAACTCCAAACATCAAACTTGAAACTGGAAACTTGTATGAGCCCCGCCGCTGATTGCCACGCCCATGTTTTCTGCGGCGTCGAGTATCCGTACGCTCCCGAAGCGGTCTACACGCCGCATCCGAGCCAGGCGGGCACTCCCGCGAAGTTCCGCGCGGTGCTCGACGCGCACGAGATTACGCACGGGCTGCTGGTGGGTGCCGGCCCGTACGGCGCCGACAATCGCTGCCTGCTCGGCGCAATCGCCGGTTCGGGCGGCCGCTTCAAGGGCATCGCCCTGGTGCGGCCGGGCATCCCGCCGCGCGACCTCGTCGCCTTGGGCGAGCAGGGCGTGGTCGGCGTGCGCATCAACCTGGTGAACCACGGCATGAGGCCGCTCGTCGAGCCGGGGGCGGACCGGCTGCTCGCCCGCCTGAAGGAGATGAACTGGTTCGTCCAGATCCATTGCGAGAAGGATGCGCTGGCCGACGCCGCCGCGATCCTGATCAAGACCGGGGTGCGCGTCATGATCGATCATTTCGGCCGGCCCGACGTGAGGCGCGGCATCTCGCAGCTCGGCTTCCAGGCCCTGCTCGAATTCGGGAGATCGGGCAACGCGGTGGTGAAGCTCTCCGGGCCGTTCCGCTCCTCGGCGCAGGACTACCCGTACCACGACGTGGAGCCGTTCATCGAGGCCGCGATCGAGGCGTTCACGCTCAGGCACTGCGTCTGGGGCTCCGACTGGCCGTTCGTGCGCATGGACGAGCGCATGGACTACGGCCCGGCGCTGGCGTGCCTTTCGCGCTGGCTGCCCGATCCCAAGGACCGGCAGCGAGTGCTGTGGGAGAATCCGAGACGACTGTTCGGATTCAACGAGTGACGAGTACGGGTGACGAGATAGCGGTGACGAGTACGGGTGACGGGCTTCCTAAACCGTCAGGCTGTCTCGGATACTCAGAATGACGCAGAGGGCAGCGCGTAACGCAACTCCGAAACATCCTTCAGCACTGGTAGCTCTCCAGCGCCTCCGGAATCCAGGGGGCTTTTCACGCCACGGCCGCCTTTGTTCATGACGTGGGTGTAGATCATCGTTGTCGCGACATCTTTGTGCCCGAGCAGCTCTTGCACGGTTCTGATGTCGTAGCCAGCCTGCAACAGGTGCGTCGCGAACGAATGCCGCAATGTGTGACTGCTCACCGGCTTGTAGATGCCGGCCCGGTGCGCGGCGAGTTTCACGGTTCGGTGCAGCGTATCGGGATAGACGTGATGCCGTCGTATCACACCGCTTTCGGGATCGACCGATCGATTCTTGGATGGAAACACGAATTGCCATCCCCACTCGTATCCGGCCCGTGGATATTTCCGAGACAGCGCGCCCGGCAACCAGACTTCTCCGTAGCCCTCCGCGAGATCGCGCTTGTGCAGGGCATGGACTCTTCCCAAATGCACCTGCAGCGGCTGAATCACGGCTTCGGGGAGCATGGTTACGCGGTCCTTGCCGCCCTTGCTTTCACGCACGAGGATCTGGCGATAGGAGAAATCGACGTCCTTGACACGCAGCAGCAAGCACTCGCGTAAACGCAGTCCAGCACCGTAGAGCAGGCTGGCCATCAGCCAGCGGCTGCCGTCGAGTTGCGCGAGCAGCACCCGAGCCTCTGCTTCGGTCAGCACTACCGGCAGGCGTACCGGACGTTTGGCGCGATCAAGACCCTCCAGCCATGGTAACGCGTGCCCCAGCACGTCCCTGTAAAGAAACAACAAGGCGGAAAGGGCTTGATTCTGCGTTGCGGACGCCACGTGGCGCTCACCCGACAGGTGATTGAGAAAGGCGGTGACTTCCCTGGCACCCATGTCCCTGGGATGGCGCTTACCGGCGTGGTAGATGAAGCGTTTTATCCAATGGACATACGCTTCCTCAGTGCGCCGGCTGTAATGTCTGCGACGAATCGCTTCCCGCACTTGATCAAGCAAGCGGGGCCCAGGCGCCGCTGGAAATGTGCGTTCCGATTCAGACTCTTGACCCATTTTCTGCCATCTATCTCGGAGCGGCTGCAAGCCATATCACACTAACGTGTTGATCGAATGGGCCGTTGACGCAGTTCTGAAACCGGGGTTACCGTGCTTAAT
>DATFWO010000142.1:0-21116 GCA_035259205.1 Burkholderiales bacterium
GCGACGCTATTGCGCGCCTCACGCGGGCGTTATACGGCAAGAGATCCATCGCGGTGATCAATGGTGGCGAAGCCGGAGACTGATTGGCTATAATTCGCGTCCCCATTTCGGGGTATTTTCGAAATTGGAGGTGTGTCATGAATACCAAGCCCAAACACCTCGACCAGTTCTGGTTTCGAGGCGACGCGCAAGCGTAAGAAGGGTTTCCCTTCCGAGACCCGAGTCAAACGCGGCCAACGCGTGGTGAACGGGAACAAGGACCTTCTCGAAAAACTCGGTCGCAACGACCCCTGTCCGTGCAACTCGGGCCGTCGGTTTCAAGAACCGCTGCATGTTGAGCGGGTCCTACGACGGTTCCGACCGGGACCACTTCTTTTAGGGAGTGAGCTTGCCGTTTAACCCCACAATCGAGAGGGACGCCCCGCAGGCGGGGCGCCCCTCATCGTGAACGTTGACACCACGGGAGCGAGTGTGGCCGAGTATTCGAAGAAGGAGCGTGCCGAACTACGCCGCCTTGCGTCGGAGGCGTACGAACGCGAACTCGGGAACCAACTCGCGGAGCTGGACAAATCCTTTTCGGAGTGGCGTGATCGGAGACTGTTGAGCTCGGAGCTATCGGAAAAGATCCACCAGTTTCACCAGCATGCGGCACGGGATATCTGGTCCACATATCAGGCACCGCACGATTCAATGCTGGTCGCACGCGCCATCGCTCTGGGCATCTTGTCCGAAAACGAAGTACCAGTGACACTTCGGGAAAAGTTGCGCGATATCGTGGCGTCGTTTGCCGAGCGGAACGAACGTCCCGTCTAGGCGTCACGGCTATGAGGTTTAGCGCATTGAAGTCGGTTGGTCACAACGTCGCCGACTCCCTGGCCAGCGGAATTGGCCTGATGATCGGTGTGTACGAGATGGACGTGTTTGCCGAGGCAACAGCGGGGCCTGAAGGCTACATCGAAGTAGACTTCCTTCGCGGGACGGCGTCAGGCAGTGCTGCTTCCCGCAAGCTCCTTCGGGCGATCTCTCTGTACAAGGACGCGCTCCCGGGCTTGTGTCAAAAGCATGGAATAAGAGTGCGCGACTTCAACATGCTTCAGGCACGGTTCGGGGTTGACCGTGTTTACGGGCGGCACTTTACTGTTACCGTCGAGAACGCCTCCGGCAAACGCTCAACGAGCCGTTACCTTGGCGTCCCTGGACGACGCTTGCGTCGCCGTCGCTGAATATCGCGGTATCAAGCCGTGATGTTTTTGCGGCATCTCACCGGGAATAGTTGTTCACTCAGGAGGAAGACATGAAAAAGTCGGGCGCCAACCAGAGCAAACCGGCATCTGAGCTCATCTCGAAAAGAATCGCCGAGCTCGGGGATTGGCGCGGCGAAACCCTCGGCAGGATGCGCAAGCTCATCCAGGAAGCGGACCCGGAGGTCGTCGAGGAGTGGAAGTGGATGGGCACCCCGGTCTGGTCGCACGAGGGCATCATCTGCACCGGCGAGACGTACAAGTCCGTCGTGAAGCTCACTTTCGCCAAGGGGGCTTCCCTGAAGGATCCTGCCGGGCTCTTCAACTCGAGCCTCGAAGGGAACGTGAGGCGGGCGATCGACATCCACGAGGGCGAGAAGGTCGACGAAGGCGCCTTCAAGTCGCTGATCAGGACGGCGGTCGCGGCCAACGCGTCCACCGGAAAGGCAAAGCGCGCGAAAAGGTAGCTGCTCCGGGGTCAGGGCCGCGTAGGGGGAGACCAAATCTTGCCGACAGTATTCGTAAGCCACTCCTCGGCAGACCGCGGATTCGTGGAGAGACAACTCCTCCCGTTGCTGCGTCAACACTCGATCGCTGCCTGGTATTCCGGAGATGACATTGCGAGCGCTTCGGTATGGGAAAGGACAATCAGACAGGGTCTTGCTTCTTGCGACTGGTTTCTGGTCGTACTTTCCCCGGACGCCATCCGCTCCGAGTGGGTTCAGGCCGAAGTGCAGTGGGCTATGGATCATAGAAAGGAGCGCATCGTTCCGGTACTAGCTCGCGCCTGCGATCCATCGGACCTGCACCTGCAGCTCATCAGGTATCAATACGTGGATTTTGCGAACGGTGGGGATGAAGCACGCGCAAAGTTGCTTGCTGTGTGGGGAGTCGCGACTGGCCATCTTCTTTGCGTGGAAGTCGACGTGCTGGTCCGGTCCCTGTCGGAGGCAGCGACCGATGAGCGCAAGCAAACACTTGTGATCCGAGAACTGGCGACTATCGGCAAAGCCTCGAATTGCGAGCTATGCCTCAAGGGACCTACGGTTTCTCGACAACATGCAGCGCTCCGAATAAGGGAAACCGACGGCAAGAAGAGCGTTTGGCTGTTTAATTTCGGGACAAATGGCACCCGGGTCAACGGCGCAGAGATCCAGTCCCAGCCTATTCGGCCCGGAGACGTGATCTCCGTCGGCGATTTTGAGATCGAGATATTGGGTGTACGGAACTGCGCCGCCTAACCAGCAGGCGCTTCGCGAAGCACGTTTGCGGCAGGGGAACGAGGTCATGAGATACGACCGCCAATTGCTCCTGGCAGGGGAGAAGCGCAATGCCGTCCTGGAGCTTGCGGAGGTTCGGGGCTACGGCAGCGACAGCTATGGCGATCCGGACTACGTCCGCATCTATGGCTTGCAGCCCGCCGACTGGCACGCAAGAGGCATGCGCCTGCTTGGACGCACCGCAGTCGAGTGCACCCGCGATGAGCTGGCCGACCAGATCGGGAAGGACGTGCATGCCGTCGCGGCGAAGGCCCGGCGTGCCGACCGGACGCTGGTGATCGATCTCTTCGCGGGCTCGGGCAACACGCTTTACTGGCTCCTGCATCACCTGCCTGGCGCACGAGGGCTGGGATTCGAGCTGGACCAGGGGGTTTTCGAGCTTACGCGCAAGAACCTCGAAATCCTGGCGCTGCCCATCGACATCCGGAATATCGATTACCTATCCGGGATCGCGGGCGTCGCCGCGGATAAGGATCAGCTGCTCATCGCGTTCGTCGCACCCCCCTGGGGTGACGCGCTCAAGCCGACCGGGCTCGATCTGCGTCGTACCGATCCGCCCGTTTCCGAGATCATCGAGCGCTTGCTGCACAAGTTCTCGGGAAGCAGGCTCCTCTTCGCCGTCCAGGTCCATGAAACGCTCGAGCCCTCGTCGCTCGCCGAGCTGACGCCGCGCTTCGATTGGTCGGCGCTCAGGATCTACGGCCTGAATGCTCCGGGCCAGAATCATGGCGTGCTGCTCGCCACGGTTGGCTGGAGTCCACCGCGTGCTTCCTCATCTACGGCCCGGACGGGTAGCTCGACCTGATTCCTCGATGCAGAGCAGACTGGCCGAGAGCGGGGCTCTCCGCGCGGTCCGTGTGACCACGGTGCCATGAAGACCTCGTCAAAGCTCATTCTCGTTGTCGTTGGGTACGTGGCCGCACGCGTTCTGGCGCGCTCTTTCGATAGCCGCGCTCGGCATCGCGGCGACCGGCGTGGCTGCCCTTGTCGCCTACCTCGCACATCAACACTCGGACATCCGTTCCTTTCTTGACGTATTGTCGGCCTTGTCGCCGCTTCGATTCTTCCTCGCCCCGCTGTTTGCCCTTGCGTTCCTTCTCTCTGCTCTGTTCGCGCCTGCTCGCTCCTCCAGAATCGCATTGCTGGGCGCTGCCGCAATCGAGACGGTCGTTTTCACCTGGGTCGCTGTCATGTGGTTCCACCGGGGTCGGATCGACCTCACGATTCCATACACCTTCTATCCCCTGGCGCTGCCGCACTGGATAGCCTGGACGCTCTTCCTGGCAGCGACAGTGGGTGGCGCCGCCATCGGTGTGGCGCGTGGCCGGGCACGGGGCTGGATGAGCGGCCTTGGTGCCGGTCTCATCGGTGGTGTGGGTTTCCTGGTCGTGACCATGGTCGCGTCCATGGTCATCACATTCTTCGTGCACGACCTCTAGACGGCGCGCCCTGCCGTGCCGGCATTGCGTGGCACCTGCCGTCGATGTCATGATTTCCTAGGTTGATAACGGGAGAGGCCATCATGCGACGCAAGAACTGGCGACTCGTCATCGTTGGTGCGGCTCTGATCGTAATTGCCGCCGGGTTTTTCCTATTCATGCTGTCCATCGCGTCACGATCGACCGATCCTGCGGCGTTGATGCAAACGGTGGGGACTGTCTCCGGAGTTGTCGGCGGCCTTGCCATCGCCATGATCGTAATCGGCCTGATCGGCAAGAAGGCCTAGCGTCGTTGCACGCTAGAACCTATTTCATAACTAGGCGCGTGATGCGTTGTGGCCAGGACGGACCGTATGCGAGGCGCACGGCGCAGGCCATATGTCGATATGGTCAAGCCGGGCAACGACGCAGACGACCGTCCTGGCCGCAACCCGAAGGGACGGGGCACTCTGGGCGCATCTCTTCGTCGGGAGCCCTCGCAATATCGACATATTGCTTCGGGCTCTCCTCCTCGACCTGCATCCCACATCGCCTCCGTCGCACACGTGCCTAGTTATGAAATAGGTTCTTGCCATGCGCCCTGCCACGGTCATTTGGTGAATCTGCTCTACCTGATTGTTGCTCGGTTCCTTGCCGGGTCGCGGTTGTGAAGCTTTCGAGCTCCCACCGCGCGCTCAACATCGATCGCGCTTCGGGCGTCGCTCAACGCGAGCCGTAGCGCACTCTCTCCAGGTGCCGACACACCATGCGGGAACTGAGCTGGGCGGCGGCGTGGGCTGGGCTTACCGCCTTCGTCTGGTACGCATTCGGAGCGGTTCCATTGCACATCGGCGTTTCGGAAAAGATGGGCCTCACCACGGCCCAGACTTCGAGCTGGATCTTCATCGTCTGGTTCAGCGGCGCGGTCTCCACGATAGCCGCCTCGCTCTACTTCCGTCAGCCCATCCCCATTACCTGGACGATACCCGGGCTGGTTTACCTGGGAACGCTCGCCGATCGTTTCACCTTCGAGCAGCTCGCCGCGGCGAATCTGGCCGCGGGACTCCTGCTTCTTGCATTGGGAGTTTCCGGCATCGGCGGCAGGATCATGAAGTGGCTCCCGTTGCCGATCGTAATGGGGATGTTCGGCGGGAGCATCCTCGAGTACGTGACCCGCATGGTGGTGGCTACGGTCGGTGATCTTGCGATCGCCGGGACCACCGTCGGATGCTACCTGCTGGGACGACTGATCAACAGCCCGCGGCTGCCGCCCGTCGGGCTGGCGGTCGTCGGCGGCGGCATCGCGGTCGCCTTGAGCGGAGCCACAGGTGTGTCGGCGGTGCAGTGGGCGCCGCCCGCGCTCGTGATGCCGGGCATGGAGTTTTCGCTCGCCGCGCTCGTCGCGGTAAGCGTGCCGATGGTGGTGATGGCCATGGGCCTGGGAAATATCCAGGGACTGGGATTCCTGATGGCCCAGGGCTATGGCGCTCCGGTCAACGCCGTCTCGACCCTGGTCGGCGTCAATTCGGTGGTGAACGCGTTCTTCGGCGGTCACGCCGCGACCGTCGCAAGGACGGGCGTGGCCATCGTCGCCGGGCCCGATGCGGGCGCAGCCTCCGGGCGATACTGGGCCGCGGTGATATCGGCGGCGCTTACGCTCGTGCTGGCGTTTGCGTCCACGCCGGTCGCTTCCCTGCTGAACGTGCTCCCAAAACCTATGTTCTCGCTCTGGCGGGAGTCGCGATTCTCTCGTCGCTGCAGGACGCGCTGGAAAAGGCCTTTGGCGGGAAGATGCGTTTCGGAGCGTTGGTCGCGTTCGCGGCCGCCGCCACCCCGTTCGCGATCCTGGGAGTGAGCTCCGCGTTCTGGGCGATCTTCGCCGGGATTCTGGCCTCGGCGCTTGCAGAACGGCAACAGCTTGTCGAATTCTGGAACGAGGGACGCGAATCTACTAACCGCGGATAAACGCGGAGGTCAACACCGAAGTCGTTAGGCAGACCGATTGCAGATATGGCCGCCCCCAGCCGACGCCCTGGAACTGTGGAATCTGCGTTCATGCGGCTGAGAACTACCACAGACCTTGAACTCTGAATCCGCAACCAGTCTGCGGCTAGAGTGCTTGCAGGTACGGCAATACCTTGCCGCTGAATGAATTGCGAATCTCGGGTATGCTGGGGCAGCCATCGTCGCACTTGTGCCGGGAGCGATACCATGCTGATCGTCGACAGCCAGATCCATATCTGGAAGAACCACAAGCCGACCAACCCGAACCACCGCCAGGTCACCGACTTTACGGCGGACGACGCGCTGAAGGCGATGGATGAAGCGGGCGTGGACGCGGCCGTGATTCACCCGCCGGGCTGGGATCCCGATTCCAACGCGCTCGCGGTCGAAGCCGCCCGCCGGCACCCCAACCGGTTTGCGATTCTCGGCAATTTCCCGCTCGATCGTCCGGAGAGCCGCACGCTGATCGACGGGTGGAAGAGCCGCCCGGGCATGCTCGGGCTGCGCTTTGCGCTGCTCCAACCGCATCAGCAGACCTGGCTGACCGATGGGACTCTCGACTGGCTGTGGCCCGCGGCCGAGCGCGCAGGACTGCCGGTCGCCCTCCTCGGACCCAGCCTCCTGCAGGTGGTCGGCCAGATCGCGGAACGGCATCCCGGGCTGAAGCTCATCATCGATCACTTCGGCAGGCCCGACGCGACATGGTCGAATCTGCCGCAGCTCGTCGCAGCTGCGAAGTTTCGCAACGTGGCGCTGAAGGCGAGCGGCGCGCCGAGCTATTCCGCGGAGCCCTATCCATTCCGCGATATCCAGGGGCACATACGCAAACTCCATGATGCCTTCGGGCCCGAGCGCTTGTTCTGGGGCACCGACATCACGCGCATGCCATGCTCGTGGCGGCAGTGCGTCACGCAGTTCACGGAGGAGCTACCGTGGCTCTCCGCGAAGGACAAGGAGCTGATCATGGGACGCGCGCTCTGCAACTGGCTCGGCTGGAAGCTGCCGGTCAAGTAAGTGGCTGCGAAACGAGATACTGGGGAGCGCGCACATGGACGAGCTGAAAGCAGTCAATCTCGAAGAGGTCACGCAAGGGATCCGCGGCGCCGTCAAGCCGGTCAGCGTGCTGTGGCAGACGCCGGATTCGATCGCATTCGTCGCGCGGGGCCGCCAGCATCGCAGCGAGTTCCACGTCGATCCTAGCGACGAGATCATGTACATGATCAAGGGCGACGTGGACGTGCACTACATCGACGGCGCCGGCGAGCACAAGGTGGCGGTCGTGAAGCAGGGCGAGCTACTCTACTGCCCCGCTGGGACGCCGCATTCCCCGCGTTTCTCGCCCGACGCGTACATGCTCGTGGTCGAGCGGAGGCGGCGCGAAGGGGAACAGGACCGGTTCAGGTGGTTCTGCGAACGGTGCAAGACCCCGCTCTACGAATCGGTGAAGCACGTGCGGGACTACCGTGAGGACCCGGTATCGCGGGCCTACGAGGAATTCTACTCGGCGGACTCGCACCGCACCTGTGGCAAGTGCGGCCACGTCACTCCTCGTCCCGCTGCGTAACGGGCGGATGAGGTTCGATCTTTCCGCCTACCTGAAGCGCATCGGATACGCCGGCAATCCACGGCCCACGCTCGCCGCGCTCGAAGCGTTGGAACTGGCGCACGCGACGCACATCCCGTTCGAGAACCTCGACATCCTTCTCGGGCGGACTATCCGCCTCGACATCGACAGCATTCAAGCCAAGCTGGTCGGGGGCGGACGGGGCGGCTATTGCTTCGAGCACAACCTCCTGTTCGCTGCGGCGCTGGAGGCGGCGGGCTTTGCCGCCCGGCCGCTCGCCGCACGCGTGCGTTATCGCTCACACCGCGTCCTGCCGCGCACGCACATGCTGCTGCTCGTCGAAGCGGAGAACAAGACCTGGATCGCGGACGTGGGTTTCGGACTCGAAGGGATCCTGTCGCCGCTGCCGCTCGTGGCCGGACGCGAAAGCCGGCAATTCCATTGGACCTTCCGGCTCGTCGAGGAGTCGGGGCAATGGACAGTCCAGTCGCATCGCGACGGTTCCTGGATCGATCTCTACGCGTTCTCGCTGGAGCGCCAGCAGCTTGCGGACTTCGAGATGGCGAACTACTACGCCTCGACGCATCCCGATTCCAGGTTCACCCGCACGCTGACGGCGCAGCTGCCGACGCCCGAGGCCCGGTTCATGCTTCGCAATCGGGAGCTCACCGTCGATCGCGGCAAGAGCGTGACCAGCCGCGCCCTTCGGGACGACGACGAGCTCCTCACTATACTGGCGGAAACGTTCGGTCTGCGCTTCCCGGCGGGAACGCGCTTCAACTACCGCGAAACGCCGGGCTGATCGTCTCACCGGGGGATCGCGTACTCTAAAGGCTGCGACACACCCTCAATCTGCAACGGAGGACGCCTATGTGGAACATCGCAATACCCGTATGGGAGCTCGTTGTTCGCGGCACGACGGTTTACGTGTTCCTGATCGCGCTGCTGCGGATCACGGGCAAGCGGCAGGTCGGACAGCTCGCCCCGTTCGACCTCGTGCTGCTGCTGGTGCTGTCCAACGCCGTCCAGAACTCGATGACTGGGGGCGACAATTCCCTCGTCGGCGGACTGATCGTCGCGGCCACCCTGGTGGCCCTCAACTACTTCGTCGGTTTCGTCACCTATCACAGCAAGGCGCTGGAGACGATCATCGAGGGCCGGCCGCAGGTCCTCATCCACAACGGCCAGCTGTACACGGAAGTGATGGCGCGGGCGAAACTGACGCACCACGAGCTCAACGCCGCGTTACGCGAGGCCGGATGCGCCTCCGTCGAGGACGCGCACTCCGCCATACTCGAGAACAACGGCTCGATCAGCGTCATCCCGAGGAAGCCGCACGGGGCGGCATGACCCTGTCGCGGGTCACCGGACGCACTCTCAAAGATCGGCCTTGATGCCCGCGGTCCTGACGATCTTCGCGTAAAGAGCGATGTCGGACTTGATGGTGGCGGCGAACTGCTCGGGGGTGCCGCCGATCGTCTCGTAGCCGAGCGTATCGAAGCGCTGGATCACGTCGGAGGACCTGAGCCCGGCGGCGATCGCCGAGTTCAGACGCGAAACGACGTCGCGCGGCACACCCGCCGGGCCGACCACGCCGAACCAGGGCTCGACGACGTAGCCGGGCAGGCCGGACTCGCCGATCGTGGGCAGCTCGCGGGCAGCGGCGATACGCCTGCTCGCCGTCACGGCGATCACCCGCAGCTTGCCGGCCCTGGCGTGCGCCTGCACGAGCGAGAGATCCGCCAGCATCATGTCGATCTGCCCGCCGATGACGTCGGTCAGCGCCGGCGCGGTGCCCTTGTACGGAACGTGGAGGATCTCCACCCGCGCCATCGACTTGAGCAGCTCCGCAGCGAGGCTCGAGATGCTCCCCGTGCCCGACGAGCCGTAGCTCAGGTAGTTGTCTTTCTTCCTCGCGATTGCGATCAGCTGCTTCACGTTTCTCGCGGGCACCGTGGAATTCAACGCCAGCGCATACGGCACGTGCGCGACGTTGATGATGGGAGTGAAATCCCGGATCGAATCGTACGGCAGCTTCGAGTACAGGCTGGGCGCCAGCGCCATGCTGCTCGAGCCGCCCATCGCAAGCGTGTAGCCGTCGCCCGGCGCTTTGGCCGCCGCATCCAGCCCCACCGTGCCGCCTGCCCCGCCGCGATTCTCCACAACCACCGCCTGGCCCCACTGCTCGGTGATTTTCTGGCCGACGAGGCGGCCGAGCAGGTCGTTGGGCCCGCCGGGCGCAAACGGCACGATCAGCCGGATCGGCTTGACCGGGTAGCTCTGCGCACCCGCGAGGCCGCCGAAAGCAGCCACTGCGGCACAACCCAACCAAGATGTGGGACGCACGATGGAAAGTATAGCGGCCCGAGCGGGCCAACCTTACGCCAATTGCGCCTTGAACCACCTGCGCACTAGCATCATTCCGGCAACGAAAACCACGGCCACTCCTGCCACGAGCCAATAGTTGATCCGGGCTGGGTCGCGCAACGCCTCCTGGAGCTGGTCGCCAAAAACGGTGGCGGCAAGCGCTCCGGGCAGCATGCCGACCGCCGTACCCAGCGTGAAATGCCAGAGCTTGATCCGGATCGCTCCGGCCACGATGCCTACGACCGCGAACGGCGCAAGCGGCACCAGGCGTACCGCGGTGACCGCGAGCAGCCCGCGCCGCCTCAGGACGTTTCCAAGGCGATTTACCCTGTTGCCCGCGATGCGGCGTATCGTCGCGCGATTCAGATGCCTCCCGGCAAAATACGTGACCAGCGCGGCCAGGATCACTCCGCCTATCGCGCAGGTGAATCCTATCCAGGGACCGAACGCCACAACCGCGAACAAGGTAATGAGCGGCCGGGGGAACAGCACCAAGCATGCAGGCGTGTACGCCGCCAGCACTACGACCGGGGCCCAGGGGTTCCCGGCGAAATCGGCTGCCCAGCCGACGATACGTTCGGCGGAAACGAGCTCCGCGAGCGGCGTAAAGCGCCACATCGCCGCAAAGCCACCGATGATCACCGCGGCTAGAGCCAGCATGCCCCATGGTGCGCGCGTCCTGTCCCTAGTCCTGGCCGGGGAGAACTCCTTCATCAGGCGGTCCAGCGACACCAGGCGCTCGGGGTCGGCAAGCGCGGCGGCATCGATCACGGCCTCGGGCCACTCGGGCAGCTCATCGAGCGTCTTCAAGGTGCGCTGATCGCTCTGCAGCGCGGCGATCGCGGCGTGCAAGGAGCCGGTGCGCTCGATTTGCTTCTGGAACTCCCCGGGATCGACTCCGAGATGCTCGCCCAGCAGCCGGTTGCGGAAATTGCGGATGACTTCGGACACCGCGGCGTCGCCCCGGGCTTCGAACGTGAGATCGCACTCGGTGTCGAGCCCCATGGAGCGGTTGCAGATATTGGCCGAGCCGATCCGCAGCCACTCGTCGTCCACGACCAGCACTTTCGAATGGATGTCCACGCACGTCCCGTCCTTGAGGCCGGGAACGTACGGGTAGTAGACGCGAAAGCGGCCGTTCCGGTCCGCGGCTACCAGCCTTCTGATGTTATGCGTACGCAGCACTTCCATCGTGTGCTCTTCGAGCCAGCCGTGGCTCAGCAGGCGCACCACGAGCACGATCTCGGGGCCGTCGGGCTCGAGGAGCCGGGCTTCCAGCGCGGCGGCGATTTTCTGCGACGTGAAATACTGGTTCTCGATGCAGATATGGCGCCGCGCCCGCGCGATCATGTCGAAAAACAGCGCCTCCACCTCGCGCACCGCAGGCCTCTCTTCCGCCTCGAGCGCAGTGCGCGAGATACCCACGGTGACATTCGTCAGGTCCGGTTTCAGCTCGCCCGGCCATCGATCCCTCGCTGCGTCCGCGGGCGGGCCGAGCGTCCGGCCGGTGGCGAGCTGCCAGCGATCGCGGACTATGGCGCCGAGCACCCGGGCCGCTTCGCCATCGACCGCAGCCATCACGTCGTGAAACGGCGGATAGGGCACGTCGGCGCTGATCCGCCGCGGATCGTCGGCCTTGTGCTCGCACGTGTCCCAGCGCCGCGAGGTCAGGTCGAGACCGCCGGAAAACGCGATGGCGTCGTCGATCACCACGATCTTCTGGTGATGCGAGCCGCCCGCGGGGTGGGTGTTGTCGTACTCCAGATGCACGCGCCGGCGGGGCTTCCATCCAAATCCGAGACGCGGCGGAAGCTCACGATCGGTCCCGAACACCATCGGGTAGTCCCAGTTGAGCACGTAGACGTTGAGTCCGCGCCGGCGCCTGACGAGGTAGTTCAGAAACGCGCCCAGGGTATCCGGCACGTCCGAGCGGACCGTATCGCAGTGCAGACGCGTACGGGTATCGAAATCCCAGCCGACGATCACGATCGAGCGGGTCGCGCGCTGAGCGGCCTGCATGAACGCCTTGAAGTAATCCGCCGCGTCGACGAGGAGCGCGGCGCGGGACGCATGTACCGCGCGGTAGCAGTTGCGTCCCTCTTCGAACAGGCTGACGGCCGGCGACCTCGCCAACCCCGCAACGCCGCCACGAGGCGCGGCATCAGCCACTGTAGTGATTTCTTGACGTCTCGCGCCGTCCATAAGTTTGGGTGCAAGATGCCCAAACATGCTGAGCTCAGAATCTCAGGATGACACCGCGAAAGTCGAAAAATTCCTGACGCGCGACGGGCAGGAAATGACAACGGCCTGATCCTGATTCGATGCGAAGCGGCTTTTTCGATCAGTCCGGAGCAGCTGCGCAATCCTCCTGGATCACTGCTCACCGATTCTGAAGGGCCTCGGGGTTGACCACATTGATCGGCTTGCCGGCGGCGTAGGCCAGCACCTGGTCGAAAATGGAACTGAAGGCTGCCTCCATGCCGTCGCGCTCGACGTAACCGAGGTGAGGCGTGCACACCACGTTCTCCATTCCGAGCAGCGGATGATCGCCGCCCAGAACCGGCTCCTCCTCGTAGACGTCGACCGCCGCCATGCCGGGACGGCCAGCCTTCAGCGCAGCGACCAGGGCGCCTTGCTGCACGATCGAGGCGCGGCTGGTATTGACGAACAGCGCGGTCGGCTTCATGCACGCGAGATCGGCGGCGGTTACGATGCCCGCCGTGTCCCTGGTCGCGCGCAGGTGCACGCTCACGACGTCCGATCGCTCGAACAGCGCCTCCTTGGCGGCGGTCTCGACGCCATCGGCACGCGCTTTTTCCAACGACCGCTCCCGGCCCCACGCCAGCACTTTCATGCCGAACGCCTTGCCGTAGCCGGCGACCACCCCGCCGATCCTCCCGTAGCCCAGGATGCCGAGCGTGCGTCCCGCGAGGCCCGTGCCGAGCATCGTCTGCCAGCGTCCCGCCTTGAGCGCGGCCATCTGCTGCGGTATGCCGCGCATCGCCGCGAGCAGAAGTCCCCAAGTCAGCTCCGCAGTGGCGAACGACGGCCGGCCGGGATGCATGTCGGAGGAGACGATGATGCCGCGGCGCGTGCAGGCCTCGACGTCGATGTGCGGATAGACGCTGCGCTGCGAGATGAGCCGCAGCTTGTCCAGCCGCTCGATCAACGGCGCGCGTATCGGCGTGCGCTCGCGGATCAGCACGAGCGCTTCGGTGTGTTTCAACCGATCCGCCAGCCGGTCGACATCCTTGGTGTGGTCGTTCCATATCTTGACGTCGTGGCCGGAGACCTTGGAGTAGCAGGCGAGATGCCGGATAGCGTCGAGGTTGTCGTCGAGTATCGCTATCTTCATGGCCCTGATGGGTGATGAGTGATGGGTGATGAGCGCTGCAATCGATTGCAACCACTCCTTGGGCCCAGGCGCTCGTTCCCAGTCTCTTGTCCCTGGTTTATTCCAGCCAGCCGCTCGCCCGCGTTTCCGCCAGCACTTTGTCCACGTGCTGCGGGGCCAGGCCGACGTAGGTCGTGGGATCGAGAACGGCGCGCAGCTCCTCCGCCGTGAGCGCGTCCCGCACGCGCGCGTCCTGCTGCAGCGCCTGCTCGAAACTCATGCCGCGCTCCAATCCGTGCATGGAGACCTCGTAGACGAGCTCGTGCGCGGTCTGCTTTCCCACCTTGCCGGAAATCGCAAACATGACGCGCTCGGAGAGGAGAAATCCTCCCAGCAAGTCGAGGTTGCGCCGCATCCGGTCGGCGTTGACCACCAGGCCCGCGAGGACTCTGCGCAGGCTGGCGAGCAGCGCCCCGGTCATGAGGCAGGCTTCGGGCAGCGCTTTCCATTCGGCCCGCCAGGACGCGGCGTCGCGCTCGTGCTCGATCACCATGCCTTCCATGATCAGCGCCACGTTATAGCGCAGCGCCCGGGACACGCCCGAGATCGCCTCCACGGTCGATGGATTGCGCTTGTGCGGCATGGTCGAGGAGCCGAGCTTGCCCTCGCTGAACGGCTCGAGCACCTCGTCGATCTCGTTGTGCTGCAGGACCAGTATCTCGTTACCGATCTTGCCGGCGGTGGCGCCGAGCATGCCGAGGATGCAGACGTATTCCGTAAAGCGGTCGCGCGCGGGCTGCCAGTTGATGTCGGCGACGCCCAGCCCCAGTCTTTTCATCAGCCGCCTTTCGAGCTCCGGCGCCTGCGAGCCGTACGATGCCTGGGTGCCGACGGCGCCGACCATCATGCCGACGAACACGCGCGGCTCGCATTGCCGCAACCGTTCGTGGTGACGCCGCATCTCCGAAAGCCAGACCGCGCACTTGTGACCGAACGTGATCGGCAGCGCCTGCACGCCGTGCGTGCGCCCGACCATGGGCGTCGCTCTGTGGGTCTCGGCAAGCCGGTAGAGCTCCTTGCCGATCGCCTTCAGGTCGCGCAGGTAGATCGCATGCGCGTCCTTGATCTGCAGCACGGTGCCGGTATCGAGCACGTCCTGCGTCGTCGGGCCGAAATGCAGGTACTCGCCCAGCTCGGGCCTGCACCGCGCCTGCAGTGCGCGCAGCGCCGGCACGAGCGGATGGGTGATTTTCCGGATTTCCGCGCCGATCGCCTCCAGGTCCACGTCGGCGGCGCTGGCCTTGGCCGCAATCTCCTTGCCCGCGGCGCGCGGGATGATGCCGAGCTCCGCCTGCTCCAGCGCGAGCGCCGCTTCGTAGTCGTACCACTTCTGCACGCGGTTGCGGTCGTTGAATATCGCACGCAACTCCTCGGAGCTGAAGACGTGCTTCAGCAAAGCGTCGTCGAATATGCCGCTGGCCATAACGCCTCGAATGCGTGATGAGTGACAGGTGACGGGGAGTACCCTACTCGGCTTTCGCTCCCGAGAGCCGGATGACCTTTCCCCATTTCTCGATCTCCGCGCGTATGTAGCCCGCGAATTGCTCGGGCGTTCCGCCGAGCGTTTCGATGCTCTGGGCCGCGAACTGCTGCCGCACTTCGGGCAAGGCGAGCGCCCTGTCGATCTCGGCATTGAGCCGGGCGACAAGCGCCGGCGGGGTCTTCACCGGAGCGACGACTCCGATCCACGTGATCGTCTCGTATCCCGGCAACCCCGATTCGGCGACGGTCGGCAGATCCGGCAGCGATGCGATCCGTGCCGCCGTCGTGACCGCCAGCGCCCGCAGGCGCCCGCTCTTCATGTGCGGCAGCACCGTCGACGACGGCGAAAACATCAGCGCGACCTCTCCGGCGATGAGATCGGTGACCGCCGGCGGGCTGCCCTTGTACGGCACGTGGACCAGGTTGACGCCGGTCGACGCCTTGAACAACTCGGCCGCCAGGTGCGGCGTCGTGCCGATGCCGGACGAAGCGTAGCTCAGCTGCCCGGAACGGCTTTTCGCCAGGCCAATCAGTTCCTTCACCGACTTTGCCGGCAGCGACGGATGGACCACCAGGACATTGGGCGTGGCCGTCGCCAGGACGACCGGCGCGAAATCCCGCGCGAAATCGAACGGCAGCTTCGGGTAAAGCGCCCCGTTGATGGTATTTGCCACGGTGCCGATGAACAGCGTGTAGCCGTCGGGTGGCGACTTAGCGGCGAGTTCGGCAGCGATGTTGCTGCCCGCGCCCGGCCGATTGTCCACGATGACCTGCTGCCCGAGCGTAGCACCGAGTCGCTGCCCAATCACCCGCGCCGTGATATCGGCGAGCGATGCAGGGGGAAATCCGACGATCACGCGTATCGGCTTCACCGGATACGCTGCTCCCGGACCACCGGCGACGGGCTGTGCCATCGCGCCGGTCGCAGCGTATGACATGACCGTTAACGCGACCATGGAAACCGATCTATCCAAATGCATGTTGCTCATCCATGGTAAGCACCGTTCTGGGGCCAGGTCGGTGAAAAGAACGATAGTCATCGGTGGAGTGGCAGAAATGTCGCGCGGCGGTCAGGAACGGCACTCAGGCGACCCGCTCGAGAATGTGCAATCCCCGCAGGCGATCGACGAGATAGATTAGGCCGCGGTCGTCCACGGTCACGTCGTTGCTCTGTACGCGCTGCGACCCTTGCGGCACGTCCGGCATGAAGTACGCCACCTCTTTCAGCGCGTGCGGCCGCGAGATGTCGATGATGCGCAGACCCCAGGCGAACCACGCGACGGGAATCTCGGTTCCGGTGACGATGCGCTCCGCGGGCTGATGGCAGCCCGTCATGTAGGGCTGCGGCTCATCGGGCATGTCCTCGATCTGGTAGGTGGAAACCACCTGCGGATGCTTTTCATCGGTAATGTCCACCATCCACAGGAACGCCGCGGGATGCGGTGGGCAGCCTTCGAGCCGGCCCACGTCCTCGTCCGATACCAGCATGAAATCGCGGTTGCCGATCTTGAACGGAATGCGCAGGCAGGTGTGCGTCGGCCAGGGAAACGGCGGGCTCCAGTCGACGTGCGCGATGCACCTGGGCTTCGGCATGTCGTCGATGTCGAGTATCGCGTAGCCGCCGTACCAGTAGCTCGTATAGAGGCGGTTGCCATGGCGCAGTGGATGGTGGCAGCGGTGCGCCGTCCCCTTCCAGGTCGGTTTCTCGCCGCCCGCCGTCCACTGCCCCGGCAGCCACCACCGTCCGACCTCCTCCGGCTTCTCAGGATTCTTCAGGTCGAGAATCATGCAGATGTTGCCGAGGTAGCCCTCGCAGGTCGGCGAAATGTAGGCATAGCGGCCGTCGAAGTCGAAGCGGTGCACGCCGGTGCCCTGCACCGCCGGTCCGGTGACCTCCCAGTTCTTGATGTGCCTGGGTTTGGCCGGATTGGAGACGTCGTAGATACCGAGGCCGCCGCGGAAACCCGCCGGCGGAGCTTCGCCGCGCGCCGCACCGGCTCCCAGGATCTCGCGATTGGTGAGCATGATCCCGTTTCCCACGCGCACCTTGTGCGAATGCGTTCCCGCCGGCATCTCGATCGACGCCAGCTGCCGGGGATGCTTGGGGTCCGCCACGTCGATGATGAGAGTTCCGTGCGGATTGCGCATGTTGCCGACATAGGCGACGTGCCGCTCCACCACGACCTGGCCGCCGCCGGCGCAGTCGAACCACGACGTCGGCTGCACGCGCCGTCCGGGCGCCGTGTGCGCATGGCCTGCACCTCCACCCTGCCGAATGTCGACGTAGGCCACCTCGCGGATTCCCTTCGCCTTGCTCATCGTCGCTCCTTTCGGCTACCTGCAGATTTTGTATAACGCCACAGCTTCAACGCAAAGCCGCGAGGGAAGCGAGGCAAAGCTTCAGATCAATGCAGCTCGAATTCGCCGACGATCTCGAGTATCGAGCGGCGCGGCAACTCGGCAACCCCGACCGCTGAACGGGCATGAGCGCCACGCTCCGGCCCCCACAGCTCGTAGAACAGATCGGATGCCCCGTCGATCACTGCGAACTGACGCTCGAAGCCCGGTGCCGAGTTGACCATGCCGTGCAGGCGAACGACGCGCTTTACCCGGTCGAGGTCCCCGGTATGCGCCTTGATCGATGCCAGGATCTGCAGAGCCACTGCTCGCGCCGCAAGCTGGGCCTCCTGCTCGGTGACTTCCAATCCCACCTTTCCGGTGTTCTTCGCTCCCAGCATCAGCGGATGGCGAGCGGTGCTGTGGCCGCCGAGGAACAGGACGTTGCCACCCTGCACGCAGGGAATGCGATTGGGGTTGGGATAGGGATGGACCGGCGGCAGGCTCAGCCCCATCTTCGCGAGCTTGTCTTCGATGGCGCTCATGGCGTCCGAAGTGTAGCAGCATGAGGGCGTATGCGTTCGCAAAGAGGGCGAACGCGGTCGCATGTAAGCCGATCATCCAGCCCTGACTGACGCTGCGTGCTATTGTTTAAGCGCCCCCAAATTTCGAGACGGACCATGCATGCAACGATCTTCCTGGGCGCCGTGGCGGCCCTGTCGTGCGCCGCGGCCGGTGCCCACGCTCAGACCGTCCCTGCGGGGGCGCCGTACCCGGTGAAACCGATCCGCATGATCGTCCCGTTCCCCCCGGGCGGACTGTCGGACGGATTGGCGCGCATCATCGGGCAAGCCTTGACGCAGGAGTGGGGCCAGCAGGTGCTCGTCGAAAATCGCCCCGGTGCTGGAACCACGCTCGCCGCCGATCTCGTCGCGAAGAGCCCGCCCGACGGCTATACGCTGTTCTTCCAGGACATCAACAGCCAGGGCATCAATGCCGGCCTCTACCGCAAGCTGCCGTACGACACCTTGAACGATTTCGCCCCGGTGGCCATGGCTTCCGTGTCGCCGCTCGTGCTCTCGATTCATCCATCGCTGTCGATTTCCTCGGTGAAGCAGCTCATAGCGCTGGCGAAGGCGCGCCCGGGCGAGATCAACTACGGCTCGTCGGGGAGCGGCGCCGTGCTGCATCTCGCCGGTGAAATGTTCAGAAAACAGGCTGGCGTAGATCTCGTGCACGTACCCTACAAAGGCAGCCCACCCGCGGTAACGGCGTTGCTATCCGGGGAAGTGGCGGTGGTGTTCGCCACAACCGGCTCCGTGCTGCCGCACGTGCGGGCCGGGAGGATCCGTGCGCTCGGCGTGACGACCGCGCAGCGCTTCGCACTGCTCCCGGAGCTGCCTCCCATCGCCGACGCGCTGCCGGGCTACGATCTCGTGCTCTACCAGGGAATACTGGCGCCGGCGAAGACCCCGCGCGACATCGTGTCGCGACTGAATGCCGAGATGAATCGCATCATGGCGCGCCCTTCCGCGCGGGAAGCATGGGCGAAGCTCGGGGCCGAAACCTTGCTCCTCGCTCCCGACGAATTCGCCGCGCGCTATCGAGACGAAGTGGTAAGGCTGTCACGCTTCGCCGGCGAGCTCGGCGTGCGAGTGGAGTAGCCGTCTCCGGCAAGGCGTCCCGCATTCACTCTTTGAGGAACTTCAGGATTTCGTCGAAGAACTCGAACCGCTTCTTCTCGAACAGGACGAAGTGCGTCGCGTCCCTGATCAGGACGTGCCGTTTGGCCGGAGCATTGGTGAGGTCCCGCATCAGCCCCTCCCGGTCCTCCGGATAGGACCAGGTGTCGTATTCTCCCGCGATCACCAGCGTCGGCACGTAGATCGACGATGCGTTCCAGATCGGCCGGCCGGTCGATTGGTAGAACGTATCCTCCAGCACGCCATTGGGAGCGCGCAACGCCGGCGGGTTGCGCGTGCCGCTGGTGGGATCGGTCATCAGCGCCGCCGCGGCGAACGCGTCCACCACGGCCTGTTCCCGATACTCGCTCTTGTCCTGGACCGGGATCTCGCCGTCCCAGCGGCCCTGGTTCTGGGCGGCGGAGTTCGTGCGGTAGGCGCCCGCCCCATAGTTGAATTCGTACGGCTTGCGCTTGTTCTGCAGACCGCTGCCGGGACCGAGGTTGGTATGCAGCGGAAAGCCGTAGGCCGGAGCGTAGAGCACGAGCTTGCGCACGTTCTCGCTGTGCAGCGAAGTGTAATACCCGCCGAGCATAGCGCCCCACGACCAGCCGATCAGCGACACCTTGCGCACCTTGTGCTTGGCGCGGATATGGTCGACCAGCGCGCCGATGTCGCGTATCGCAAGATAGGACCGCGTCACGGGCCGGTTGCCCGCGGCAGGCTCGTCCATCGCCTTCTCGCGCGTCGAGTAGCCGTAGTTGCGATAGTCGACCATGTAGACGACGTAGCCCCGGCTGGCCATCCAGTCCGCCCAGGAGTAGTCCTTGTATTCGAGATCGAAGTCGGGCGTGGAAGGATAGGTAGCGCCGTGCAGGAAGACCACGATGTTGTCGTCGGTGAACCGCGTGCTTCCCTCGGCCATCTTCATCCGCACGAAAAGCCTGATCCCTGGATCGATAGCATCGATGTGATAGTCCTGCTTCACGATCCTGGCCTGCGCCAGCACCGCGACCGGAACGCACGCAAGGAGCCCCGTAAGCAGAAAAGGAATTGTGAACGACAGGGTTTTCCGCATCATCTTGCCCTCCCTTTCCTAATGCATTTGCCGCGACCCGGTCAGCTTCCCGGAATGATCCCCGGCTCCATCGCGTAGCAGCAATCCGCGATCTCACCCGGCTTGCATTTCCACACGCGGTCGATGTACTTGCTCGACAGGCAGTGCTGCAGCGCCTTGCGCAGCGGGCGGAGCCTGAAGGGATAACCGAACACGAAAGGATGGATCGAGAGGTTGCACACCAGCGGATACTTCGCCGACTGCTCCGCCAGCTCCTCGAACTCGTCCACCAGCATGTCGCAGAACTCGCGCCCGGTGTGCTGGCGGTGGATGATCTGCGGTGAATCGTTCAACTCCGCCGGGTACGGCACCGACAGCAGCGGGCCGGAGCGCGTGCGCATCCAGACCGGCTGGTCGTCGAAGGGCCAGTCCATGAGGTAGGTGTAACCCGCTTCCCTGAGCAGGTCGGGCGTCCAGGAATTCTCGTAGGTCCCCGACCCCATCCAGCCTTTCGGCGCCCTGCCCTCGTGCCGCACGAACGTCTCGGTGATCTCCTTGATGACGCGCGCCTCGTCCGTCTCCCAGCGGAAGTCGTGCAGGTTTTCGGAATTCGTGCGCCCGTGCCCGACGATCTCGTCGCCGCGCCGGCGGATGCGGTCCATGATCTGCGGCGCGTGCTCGTAGAGCAGGCTGTTGGCATTGTGCGCGAGCGGCATGCCGATCTCTTCGGCGAGGTCGAACAGCCGCCAGATGCCGACCCGATTGCCGTAGTCGCGCCAGGAATAGTTGCGCTGAGTCTGCGGCTCGCCGTGCTTGGCGTTGTCGTGACCGCGGCCCCGGCCGTACGCGTAGACCTCGACGTTGGTGGTGATGCAGAAGGCGAGCCGCTTGCCGCCGGGCCAGCTGTAGTCCTTGCGCTCGGTAATGGGCGAGTAGTCGTAACGGTTGTGGTGCGGCAGCGCCAGGTCGTTGACTCGTGGGTCGTGACTGGTGACTGATCTGTTCATATTCGCTTCCTCGAGCGCGGCAGAGAATGTGGCATTGGAGCCCAGGCTTTAGAACCTGTTTCATAACCAGGCACGTGTGCGACGGAGGCGATGTGGGATGCAGGTCGAGGAGGAGAGCCCGAAGCAATATGTCGATATTGCGAGGGCTCCCGACAAAGAGATGCGCCCAGATCGCCCCGTCCCTCCGGGTTGCGGCCAGGACGGTCGTCTACTGCGTTACCCTCCTCGACCATATCGACATATGGCCTTCGTCGGGTGCCTTGTATACGGTCCGTCCTGGCCA
>DATFWO010000143.1:0-4746 GCA_035259205.1 Burkholderiales bacterium
ATGTGGCGAACCGCGTGCCGGACGTCGTCAACTACGCCTGGCGCGAGTACGGCATCCGCGTAGGCCTGTGGCGCATCGCCGACGTACTGGACGCGGCGGGCGTCAAGGCGACGGTCGCCTTGAATTCCGCGGTCTGCAACACGTTCCCCAGGGCCATGGACGAAATGAAGAAACGCGGGTGGGAATTCATGGGGCACGGCACCACCAACAGCGAGAATCTTGCCGGCCTCAATCCGGAGAAGGAGCAGGAAGTCATCCGGCACGTGTTGAGGACGATCGAGCAATCGACCGGACGCAAGCCGCGCGGGTGGCTCGGCACCGGCCTCATCGAAACCCACAACACCCTCGACATTCTCGCGGAAGAGGGCGTGACCTATTGCGGCGACTGGAACAACGACGATCAGCCGTATCCGCTCAAGGTGAAGAAAGGGAAGCTCTACTCCATCCCGTATTGCATGGAGATCAACGACATCGGCCTCTTCATTCGTAAAGGCTACACCGGGGACCAGTATTTTCGGTCGGTGATCGACCAGTTCGAGACACTCTACGCGGACAGCGCGAAGCAGCCGCGAGTCATGGGAATTCCGCTCCATCCCATGATCGTCGGGCAGCCGTTACGCATCAAGTATCTCCAGCGCGCGCTCGCGGAGATCAAAAAGCACGAGCGCGTCTGGTTTGCCACCGGGGCCGAGATCATCGATGCCTACCAGCGCGCGAATCCCGGAGCGTAGAGCGGGCCAAGTGCGCCGGTCTTATCTCCTGCGCTTGCCGGGATTCCAGTATGATTTATTCATACTACACGCCTGCCATGAGTAACGTCGTCAGGAAAACGATATCGCTGCCGGCTGCGCTTGCGCGCGACGCGGAGTCGCTGGCGCGCGCAGAAGGCAAGACACTGAGCGGCGTGATCCAGGACGCGCTGCGCCAGGCGCACATCGAGCGCCGTGTGCAGAAATTGCGGAGCGTGCAGGGCTACTGGAGCCGCAAGGCGCGCGACAAAGGCATACTCACCGAGCAGGACCTCGAGCGCTATTTGAGCGCGTGAGAATCGTCTTCGACACCAACATCCTGGTGTCGGCCCTGGTCTTCCCGGGCGGACGAGGCGAAGCAGCGCTGCTGCGCATCGTCGAAGAGCGCGATCAGCTCTTTCTTTCCAAGCCCATACTCGACGAGCTGCTTGGCATCCTTGCGCGCAAGTTCGCACGCGATGCGGAGGAGCTGGCACGGACCGCTATCTTTATCAGCGCATTAGGGACGACAGTAAGACCGCGACGCAAATTGCGAGTGGTCAAGGATGAGCCAGACAACAGGTTACTCGAATGCGCCGTTGCCGGGCGTGCCGATGCCATTGTGACCGGAGACCGGGCGCTGGTTACGCGCGAGTTTCGCGGCGTGCGCATTCTGAGCTTGCGGGAATACTTGGAAACCGCGTGGTCCGCAAAGAGTGAGCGGGGCCTGGGTCTTTCGCGGCACGCGGGTACCGGTAAGCGCACTGCCGATGAAGTGGTGGCTTCGTTTACGTGAAATGTCGTTCTTCGAGCCCAGCACCTTTGCTCCCGGCTACAGGTAAGATCATTCTGGAGTCGGGGGGTGAAAGAAATGGATCGCACCGAACGCTTCTACCGCATCGACCGCCTGATTCGGACGCATCAATGCGTGCCCGTCACTCGCTTCCTGGACGAGCTGGAGATTTCGCTCGCCACGTTCAAGCGCGACATCGAGTACATGCGCAGCCGCCTTCATGCGCCCATCATCTGGGACCGCCAACGCAACGGCTATCGCTTTACGGCACTGGCACCCGATGCGCCGCGCTACGAGTTGCCCGGACTCTGGTTCAACGCTTCCGAAGCGTACGCGCTCCTCACGATGCTCCAATTGCTGCGCAATCTGGAGCCCGGCATGCTCGCGCCACGTGTCGAGCCGCTTCGCGAGCGCCTCAAGAGCCTGCTGGGGAGCACCAGCCACGCGGTGGAGGAGATCGAAAAGCGCATCCGTATCCTGCACATGACTGCGCGCAGGATGAAGCTCGAGCACTTCGAGGTCGTGGCGACGGCGTTGCTCGGGCGACGGCGCCTGCACATTGTCTATTTTTCCCGCGGGCGTAACGAGGAAAGCGAGCGCGACGTTTCGCCGCAGCGGCTGGTGCACTACCGCGACAACTGGTACCTGGACGCGTGGTGCCACCGGACCGACGGCTTGCGCATATTCGCACTCGACTGCGTCCGGGCGGCACACCTGCTCGATGACAGGGCCAAGGCCGTTCCGGAAAGAGAGCTGGCCGAAGCGCTGGAGGAGGGTTACGGCATATTTTCCGGCCGCGCGCGGGCGACGGCGCTGATACGGTTTTCCCCGGGGCGCGCCCGCTGGGTCTCCGGCGAGGAATGGCATCCGAGGCAGGTCGGGCGCTTCGAGCCCGACGGCTCGTGGACGCTCGAATTTCCCTACAGCGACGACCGTGAGCTGCTGATGGACATACTGCGGCACGTCCCGGAGGTGGAAGTCCTCGGTCCTCCCGAGTTGAAACAACGGGTTAACGAGGCCCTTCAGGCTGGCTTGGAGCGCAACAAGTAGCCCGCTGGCTCATCCCCTGAGCCACCGATCTCCGCATACTCCTCGGCAACGTCGGCGCATTGCCGGCTTCTGCGGGAGGGACAAGATGAGATCCAATGCCTTCGACGGTTTCAGTCGGCACGCTCGCGCCCGCATGCAGCAGCGCGGCATCTCGCCGGCGGCCCTTGATTGCCTGCTCGCCTACGGCAGCGAGATCCACGACCACCACGGCGCGGTAACCGTCTTTTTCGACAAGGCGGCGCGCCGGCGGCTCGAGCGCGATGCCGGGACCCGCAAGGAGATCGCCCGGCTTCGGCGCCTGTACGCCGTCCTGGGCGGCGACGGAGAGATTGTGACAGCAGGCCATCGCTTTCGGCGCATCAACAGGTGCTGACATGGACCGTCCCACGGCAAAAGGGCATCAGGGCATGGACCGCAACCTGATCGTAGGCGCGGATGAAAGCGTGAGCTGTCCGAAGTGCGACCACCGTTTCCCGCTCGGGCAGGGGATCTCGCGACAGACGATCGATCACTATGCGCAGGAGTTCGAGCACACTCTCGCCGCGGAGGCCAAGCTCCGCGCGCAGAAAGAATCCGCCCAGCAGGTCGCGGCGTTAGAAGCCCGGGTGGCGGCGGCAAACGCAGCGGTAAAGGAGAGTAATGCGCGGATCGAGGAGGCCCGCGAGGAAGCGAAGCGGACTGCCCGCGAAGCGCAGGAAACGGAGTTGAGGTCGCTGCAGGAAGCCAACAAGGCCAAGGAAGAGGCCCTCGCGAAGGCTCGTGGCGGGGAGCTGGATCTCAGGCGTCAGTTGCGCGAGGCCGAAGATGCAAGGAAGAACGTCGAAGTCGAGCACCAGCGCAAGCTCGACAAGGAACGCCAGCGCATTGCGCGCGAGGAGCGCACGGCGGCAGGCGAGGAAGCCGGGCGCCAGATCGCACAAATCAGGACGCAGATGGAGCAGGCGCAGAAAGAGGCCGCCGACCTCAAGCGCAAGCTCGAGCAGGGTTCGCAGCAAGTGCAGGGAGAAACGCTGGAGCTCGGGATCGAGGCCATGTTGCGCGAGGCTTTCCCGCTCGACCTCATCGAGGCGGTGCCCAAGGGCGTTACCGGCGCGGATCTGCTGCAGCGCGTGCGCTCGGTCTCGGGCGCGGTCTGCGGCACTATCGTCTGGGAAACCAAGCAGACCAAGGGCTGGAATCCGTCCTGGCTGCGAAAGCTCAAGGACGATCAGCGCGCCATCGGCGCCGAGATCGCGGTGATCGTCACGGCGGCGATGCCGAAGGAATGCGCGACTGCATTCGTGCGCCAAGACGACGTCTGGATCACGTGCGTCAAGACCGCGCGGCCGCTTGCCGAGGTATTGCGAGTCACCCTCGTGGAGATGCACAAGCTGCGCCAGGCCAACGCGGGTCGCAGCGAGAAAATGGAGCTGCTCTACAACTATCTCTGCAGCCCGCAATTCGCTCAACGCATGAAGGCGGCTGTCGAAAGCGCGGCGACGATGCGCAAGGAGCTCGATGACGAGAAACGGGCGTTTGCGCGCATCTGGCAGCGGCGCGACAAGCAGATCGATCGGATGACGGAATGCATGGTCGCCATCGTCGGCGATCTGCAAGGAATCGGTGACGGGGCGCTGCCGCAGCTCGATTCGATCGCTGCGCTGCCCGCTCCGCGCGATCTGGATGAGCTGCTCCAGTTGTAGGCCGCGCGAGTTCTCTTGAGCACGACACTGCCCTCATTCGCCGAGCTCAACCCCGCGGCGTGGATACAGCTCGCCGACGAGCGGCCGATCCTGATGCAGCGCCTGGTTCAGTCGCAGACCTACGGCGGGTTGTTGGTGGGACTGCCGAACGGGCGCGTGAACCAGGGAATCCTCGAGGACGTCGCCGGGGTGGCGCGTGCGGAGTTCGGTGAATTGCCGGAGCCGATCGTGATACGGCCGGCCCTCGTGCCGTTCACGATGAAGCGGCAGAGACGCAGTATTTCGAAGGCCGGGCTGGGCCCGGGCGAAGGCGAGATATTCGATGTGACCGACTACCGCCTGCCGCTGGTCAAGTGCATGGCGTCGTTCCGCTGTCCCCAGACGCTTGCTCCGCCCGACGGCATGGGACTCTTCGACTATTCGGTTGCCACGGTCGTCTGGTTCCAGGACAGCTACGCGATGCCGATTGCCAAGGCCGTGTTGCACGAAATTC
>DATFWO010000144.1:0-5403 GCA_035259205.1 Burkholderiales bacterium
CGAGCTTGCTCTGGCAATAGGCGCGCCAGCCGCTGTAGCCGCGCTCGAGCATGAGATCATCGAAATCCAGCGCCTGCTGGCCCGCCGACGAGACGTTGACGATGCGTGCCGGCGCCGAGCGCCTGAGAAGACCGAGCAGCGTGCGAGTGAGCACGAAAGGCGCAAGATAATTGACCGCGAACCGGAGCTCGATCCCGTCGTAGCTCACCGCGCGCGGGGCGGCGCTGCCACCCGATCCGACGCCGGCGTTGTTGACGAGCGCGTCCAGCCGCTCCAGCTCGGCTGCGAGCCTGGCAGCCATTGCATGCACTTCGGCGAGTGACGCGAAATCGGCCTGGACGAACTCGAGACGCGCGTTACCCGTCGCGGCGCGGATTGCGCGCAGGGTGTCCGCTCCGCGTCCCGCATCACGACCGTGCAACAGCAGCCGCGCGCCGCTGCGAGCGAGGTGCTCTGCGAGATGGCGACCTAGCCCGTCGGTCGCACCTGTGATGAGGATCGTCTGCTGTGAGAGAGGAGTCACGGCCTCTAGCTTAGAGGACTTTCCCGGGTCGGACCAAGCCAACCGATTGCGGTGACGACGCGACGGAGTCGAGGTGACGAGCTTCGCATGACGACGCTATGGCTGGTGCACGTATATACTCGTTGCCCAAGGCCCGTGAATGTTACCGGCCGCTTCAGTCAACACATCATCAATCCCCAAGAGGAGCGCATGATCACCGACGCGCAGGTCCACATCTGGAATGCGAACACGCCTGAAGACCCATGGGGCCCCGGAGCGGAATCGCACCTGCCCGATCCCATGCCCGCCGAACGCATGATCGGGCTGATGGACGAAGCCGGAATCGACCGTGCCGTCATCTCCCCGGCCGGCGTCGCCCCCAATCGCAGCCCAGCCTGCGGCCAGACGGCGGCGGCCAGGTATCCCAGGCGCTTTCGCGTCATGCCCTGGTTCGTGCCCAAGCTGCCCGAGCAATACAAGCTGCTGCCGCGCTGGCTCGAGCAGCCCGGCGTGTGCAGCCTGCGCCTGTCGTTGAACGAGCCCGAGCACCAGAAGCTGTTCGCCGAAGGCGCCTTCGAGCCGGTGTGGAAGGCGTGCATCGACCAGGACATGGCGGTGGCCGTCTGGACCCGCAGCGGCCCAGCCCTGATGGAGCTCGTGCTGAAGAAGTATCCGAGCCTCACCTTCATCGTCGACCACTTCGCCTGGGCCGTTCCCGGCGACGCCCGCGAGAGCAAAGTGAAGGCCATGGAATCCCTCGCGCGCTTTCGCAATGTGCACGTGAAGGTGTCGTCGCTGCCGCTGGTGTCGGGCAGCGCGCCGCCCGAATACGAGGACCTGCATCCGCTGGTCAAGCGCGTGCACGCGGCTTATGGCGCCGAGCGCCTGATGTGGGGCTCGGACCAGACCCAGACCATGGGCAAGAAGCGCGGCACCTATGCGCAGAATGCCGACATCATCCGCAAGTATGCGGCGGCCTATCTGCCGGCGGCCGACGTGCAGATGATGATGCACGGCACGGCAGCCAGGGTGTTCAAGTGGCCGGCGGAGTAAGGATCCGATGACAAACCTGGACCGCTGCTACAACATCTTCGACCTGCGGGAGGTTGCGAAGCGCCGCCTGCCCAAAGGAATCTTCGAATACGTCGACAAGGGCACCGAGGACGGGATTTCGCTCGAGGAAAACCGGGCGGCGTTTCAGCGCATCAAGCTGCGCACGCGCTTTCTCAACGACTGGTCGAGCCGCGACCTTGGCACCGAGATCTTCGGCAAGCGCATCAATCTGCCGTTCGGGATCGCGCCCACGGGCAGCAGCGGGCTGATGTGGTATCGGGGCGAGGTGGAGCTGGCGCGGGCCGCTGCCGCCGCGGGCATTCCTTTTACGCTGGCCACGGGCGCCCTGACCTCCATGGAAGAACTCACCAGGGAAGTGCCGGATGCGCGCAAGTGGTTCCAGCTTTACCCCTGGGTGGACGAGGAGGGCTCCTACGAAATGGTCGCGCGTGCGCGCGACCTGGGCTGGGAAGTCCTGATGGTTACGATCGACTCCGCACCGGGCCGCGGGCGCGAGCACAACGAGCGCAACGGCTACTCCTTCCCGTTCCGGCCCAACGTCACGGCGGCGGTGGACATGGCGCTGCATCCCGGCTGGATGTGGCGCGTGCTGCGCAAGTACCTCGTGAACGAAGGCATGCCCACGAACGCCAATTTCCCTGAGCGCTACCGCCATACGATTCTCGATGGCAAGAAGCGCACGCGCCCGAAGGCATTCCAGGCGATGACCTGGGACCATATCAGGAAATTCCGGGACTTCTGGCCGCGCAAGCTCATCGTCAAGAGCATCCTGAGCGGCGATCAGGCGCGGGCCGCCGTCGATGCGGGCGCCGACGGCGTAATCGTGTCGAATCACGGCGGGCGCGCGTTCGACAGCGCCGTAGCGACCATAGACATGCTGCCGGAGGTCGTGGAAGCGGTCGGCGACCGCTGCACGGTCATACTGGACAGCGGTATCCGCCGCGGCAGCGACATCGTCAAGGCGCTGGCCCTCGGCGCCAGGATGGTGCTGGTCGGCAGGGCGACGCTCTACGGCACGGCATGCGGCGGGCAGGCGGGGGCCGCGAGGGCGATCAAGATACTTTCAGACGAAATGGAGCGGACCTTCGGCTACGTGGGCGCGCGGCGGGTTTCCGAAATCGGCCCGCACATCTTCGCGCATCACGCTCCCAGCGCCGCGACGCCCGCGACCGTAACACCCGAGGCCCCGGACCTGCGCGTAGCGAGAAGCTGACGGGCCTCCTCGAGCCGGCCGGCGTCGAGGTAGGCCTTGAGCAGGGTGAACTCGATGACGTCATGCTGTGCGCGGCTGCCGCCGATGCGCTCGCTTTGCCGCGCCAGCGGAGCGAGCGCGTCGATCGCCGCGGGATAGTTTCCCCGCTCGAACGCCACGAACCCGCGCGCGAGCTCCGGCACGTAGGAGCCGGACGGATAGCGCCCCTCGCGCGCCAGCTTCTCGATCTGTCGCGCGCGGGTATCCAGCGCGTCGTTATCGCGCATCACCGCGTGGATCAGAATGACGTGCAGATCGGCGAGCCCGGCCGCCGGCCGCGGCAGAGCGCTCGCGGCATAATCGTGCAGCGCACGCCATGCGGCCTCGTTACGCGGATGGCCGGCCAGCTCCGCGCGCCAGAGAAACGCTGCGCCGTCCCACGTCTTCTGTTGCGGTCCGCCGGGGTGCCGGTCGGGCGCAATGGCGTCCCGGTAGAGCTGCTGCGCCGAGGTCCAGTTGCCCGCGTCCAGCTCGATCAGCGCGAGATGCCAGCTCAGATGACCGTGAAAGCTCCCATCGCGGGGATAGTTCGCGAGCCACGAGGAGAGGAAGTCGCGACCGCCATCTCCATCGCCACTCTCGTAGCACACGTGCGCGACACCGTGCGCGCAATGCGCGTTCTTCCGGTTGAGCATCACGGATCGTTCGATCTTCGGTCGCGCCTCCGCGACTCGGCCATCTTCGCCGAGCGCGATCGCGTGATAGGAGAGAAACCAGTAATCATCGCCGTAATGCGGAGCGAGGCGGTCGAGCAATTGCGCGGTCTGCTGCTTCTGTCCGAGGCGGCCCGAGCTGCCAATGAGACCGTTCGGATTCGTGGCCGTCGCTACCATCAATGCATCGCGCGGCCACTCCGCCAGGTGGGCATACAGGGCGTCGATGGCGGCGTCGGTCCGGCCCGAGAACGCGAGGTCGAAGAAGCGGATATGTCCCGCCTCCCTTGCGGACACGCCAGCGGCCACGTCTTTGGCCGCCGCCAGGGCCTCGCGGGCTGCAGCGACCTTGCCTTCACGCATCAGGACCTGGGCCTTGCCGGCATACGCTAAGGCAAGGCCGGGGTCGGCGGCGAGGGAGCGGTCAAAGGCCTCGACCGCACCGGGATAGAGGGTGAGCGCCAGATCGTAGCCTTGGACATAGGCGTCCCGTGCGGCGGCGGCGGAGGTCGACACGGGGAGGTCATAACGGTCTGCGAGCATCACAATTCTCCACCACCGGTGTTTCCGGAAAAATTATACGATTGCGGCTTCGCCCGTTACATCCCCGTTCTACATTGCGAACCCTGGGCGACTGCAAGGAACCCCGAATGTCCTCTGTCACCACGGCCCCGGCCGCGGAGTTTGTGCAGGTCGCCGGCGTGGAGCTCGAAGTCCTGCGCCGAGGCTCGGGCGATCCCCTGCTGCTGCTTCACGGTTTTCAGCACATTGGTCCGCGGCTGCCGGTCGTCGACCTGCTGGCCCGTGACGCGCAGCTCGTCGCGCCGTCCCACCCCGGCTTTGGCCGCTCTTCCCGTCCGGCCGATTTTGGCACGGTATACGACCTCGTTCATCTTTATCTCGCTCTTCTCGATACCCTGCCGCAGAGGCCGCTCACGCTGATGGGGCTCTCCTTCGGCGGCTGGCTCGCCGCGGAAGTCGCGGTCAAGGCCGGACGGCGCATCGACAGGCTGATCCTCGTCGACGCGCTGGGCATCAAGGTGAGCGACCCCGAGATGCCCGACATACTCGATGTGTTCAACGCGCATCCGCAGGATGTGATCGCAAGAAGCTGGCACGATCCGCAGACATTCGCGCCGCGCTACGACGACATGGAGGATGACGAGCTCGTCACCCGCGCGCGCAATTGGGAGGCGCTCGCCCGCTACGGCTTTCACCCTTACATGCACAACCCGCAGCTCAAGCGCTGGCTTTCCAGCATCAAGGCGCGCACGCTGGTGCTGTGGGGCGCATCCGACGGCGTGGTCAAGCCTGCCTATGGCGAGGCCTATGCCAGGCTGATTCCCGAAGCACGCTTCGAGAGCATCGCCGGCGCCGGGCATCATCCCGAAATCGAGCAGCCCGAAGCCCTTGCCGCGCGCGTGCGGGCCTTTTTGAAGCAGTAGCGGAAACACTTGCCTGCGACGCAGCGCCTTATCTATTCAATCTTGATATTCAGCCGCTTCATCTGCTGCTCGACCTCCGCATACTCGAGCGCCAGTACGGCTTTGAACTGTTCGGGCGTCATGCGCTCGGCGGGTTGACTGCCGTCCGCCTGGAGCCGTTGCACCATTTGTGGAGAATACATCCCGTCGCTCACCACGCGATTGAGCGCATTGAGAATCCTGCGCGGTGTTCCAGCCGGCGCTTGCAGCCCATAGCGGTTGATGATCTTGAAATCGGGAAAACCCTGCTCGGCCACCGTCGGCAGGTCCGGCATCGAAGGCACGCGCGTGAGGCTCAGGGCGGCCAACCCGCGCAGCTTGTTGGTCCGCATCGCGCCGGTCGCAGAAAGCGTGCTCGCTACCGCCATCTGAATCTCACCGCCCATCGCGGCGGTGATGGCGGGAGCGGTCCCCTTGTAGGGGATGAACATCAACTTC
>DATFWO010000145.1:0-2950 GCA_035259205.1 Burkholderiales bacterium
CTCGGCGGCTGCCATACCGCATTAGTGGACGGATATGCCATCGAGGGCCACGTGCCCGCGCGCGAGATCACGCGTTTGCTTGCCGAGCGCCCGAACGTTCGCGGCCTGGCCGTCCCGGGCATGCCGGCAGGTTCACCGGGAATGGAAGGGAGCCGGCGCGAGCCTTATGACGTGCTGCTCGTGAGGCCTGACGGCACGACGACCGTCTACCAAAGTTACCGTTGAAAGGAGTCGTCCATGAAGCTCGTGCTGCCCGCAATCCTCTGGCTCATGCTCGCGATCGCGTCCTCCGCCGTTTCCGCCACGAACCATCAGGAGGACGGCCAGCTGGTGGAAGGCGAAGTGCGCAAGGTGGACCGGGACGCAAGGAAGCTCACCATCCGGCATGGCCCGCTGCCCCAGTTCGACATGCCGACGCCGATGACCATGGTGTATCAGGTCAAGGATCCCGCATTCCTCGACCAGGTGAAAGCGGGCGACAAGATCAGGTTTGCGGCCGAAAAGGTGGGCGGGCTTTTCACGGTGACACGCATCGAACCGGGAAAATGAGTCCGGGCCTCCAGACTTGATATAGATCAAGAATTTCATTCGTGCTCGGGCCATACTGGTTATGGCATTCGACACGCGGAAGAGGCGCACATGTCACACTACCTTCGCACCGGCACGGCATTCGCGACGACCGTAGCAATCGGTTACACGTTGTGCACCCTGATTTTCTGGCGGTGGCCCGAGGCGGCTGCCAATTTCATGAACGCGCTGTTTCACGGCCTCGATTTCCGCAAGTTGAAGAGCGGAACGGCGTTGTTCAGCTTCGGGGCCTTCATCTATGCGCTTGCGGTAATGACGGCGTGGGCGTTCCTGCTCGGGACGATCTATGGCTGGCTAGCGGACCGCTTCGTTCAAAGGTGAGTACCATGAACAGCCACGGCAATGGCAATTCAGGCGGCCGCGGTAAGTGGATCCTCCTTGGATTCGCAGCGATTGCCGCCTACTTCCTGTGGACGGAACACCAAGCCCACGCGATTCAATACCTTCCCGTCGTACTGCTGCTGGCGTGTCCCCTTATGCACTTTTTTCACCATGGCGGCCACGCACCCCACAAAGGCGATGAGCGGCAGGATCCAATCGATCGGCACCGGCATCGAGACCCGCAGGTGAGGTCATGAACGACATTGCTCCCGCGTCCGCGTACGGGTTGTGGTCGTTGGTCATCATCAACTCGCTGGTATTCATCATCTTCGCGTTCAGCTTTGCGCGGCCGCGCAGCGGACGCGATTGGCGCTCGTTCGGGGCGTTCTCCGCGTTCCTGGTGGCGCTGTTCACCGAGATGTACGGGTTTCCGCTGACGATCTATCTCCTGTCCGGGTGGCTGCAGACCAGGTTTCCAGGCGTCGATTTTCTCTCCCACGACGCCGGTCATCTCCTGGAGACCATGTTCGGCTGGCGGCTGAACCCGCACTTCGGCCCGTTCCACATCGCTAGCAATATTCTCATCTTCGGCGGTTTCTATCTCCTCGCGACGGCATGGGCGGTGCTGTACCGCGCCCAACGGTCGCATCAGCTCGCCACGAAGGGTCCGTACGCCCGCATCCGGCATCCACAGTACGCGGCGTTCGCGCTCATCCTGCTCGGATTTCTGCTGCAATGGCCGACGCTTCTGACGCTGGCGATGTTCCCCGTCCTGATCGCAATGTACGTGCGGCTCGCACTGACCGAGGAGCAGGAAGCCCGCGCGGAGTTCGGTGCCGGGTATGAGCGCTATGCGGAGCACACGCCACGGTTTTTCCCTAGTTTCGGACGCGACCTGAAAGGAGCTGCATCGTGAGTCGCATCACCATTCTCGTACTCATCTGGTCGCTCGCAGCTGGCGCTTTCGCGGCGGAATTGAGCGTACAGCGCAGCAGCGCCGGCGGCGTTACCGTAGCCATAACGCCCCAGGACGTATCCGGCAAATCGAAGACCTGGAGCTTTAATGTGGTGCTCGATACCCATACTCAGGATCTCAGCGACGATCTGCTCAAGACCGCGGCACTTTTCGACGACAAGGGCGGGAAATACGATCCGGTCGCTTGGGAAGGTGCCGGCCCGGGCGGCCATCACCGGACCGGCACGCTCACGTTCAAAGCCGTAAGTCCCTACCGCAGGTGCTCGAACTGCGCGTCCAGCGCACCGGCGAAACATCGCCGCGGACCTTCCGCTGGCAACTGCAATAGGGCAATATGAAAAAACGACCGACAGGAACCGATAACGACTCGTGAGCCAAAGCAGGAGGCCGGAAACGCCGCGCTATCCGTGGTACGTGCGCCTGATCTTCGGGCTGCAGCGGCGCAAGTACGGCCAGGTGCTGGCGCCGGCCCGTCTCTGGGGCCGTGCGCCGCGCGTGTTCCTCGCGATGTCGGCGATGTATGGCGCGCTCGACCGGAGGTCCTCCCCCGTCGGTCCTGTCCTGCGCTCGCTCGTGCAGGTGCGCGTGTCCCAGTTGAACGGCTGCCCGTTCTGCACCGACATCAACGCCGCGAGCGGCCTGCAGCGTGGCGCTACGCCCGAACAGATTGCGGCACTGCCGGATTTCAGGGCTTCAACGCTTTTCACTGACGCAGAAAAGACCGCCCTTCATTACGCGGAAACGATGACCGATACCCGTCTGCCTGGCGGTCCGGCACTGCTGGAGACGCTACGACCGTACTTCAGCGAGGACGCGATCATCGAGCTCACCGCGCTGATCGCCTTCCAGAACATGTCGAGCAAGTTCAATGCCGCGCTCGGCGTCGAGCCCCAGGGATTCTGCGCGGCGCGCGGACAACCGGCGCCCGCTGCGGCGAAGAGGGGCTGATGGACGCACAACACCACGGTCACGGTCATCACGGCCACGATCATGGCCACCCTGCCGGGCGTGAGAAGGATCCGGTGTGCGGCATGGCAGTCGATCCCGCCACCGCGACCTGGTTCC
>DATFWO010000146.1:0-29355 GCA_035259205.1 Burkholderiales bacterium
CACGACGGGGCTGAGGACGATGGCGTAGATCACCATGACCGTGCCGGCGATGCCCGCCATGCCGCACGCCATGACGATGAAGAGCTCGCCCCGGCTCATTTGCTTGAGGTACGGCCGCACGAACAGCGGCGCCTCGACCATACCGACGAAGATGTTGGCCGCGGCCGAGAGCCCGACCGCTCCGCCGACCCCCATCGTCTTCTCGAGCACCGTAGAGGCCGCCCGCACGACGACGGGAAGGATGCGCCAATGGAACAGGAGCGAGGACAGAGCGCTTACCACGAGTATCAACGGCAATGCGCGGAACGCGAGCACGAAGCTGCTCGTCTGGGGCAGCTCGGCGTAAGGCAACGGCCCGCCGCCCAGGTATCCGAAGACAAAGGCAGTGCCGGCCTGGGTCGCTTTCTCGAGAGCCAGCAGCGCGCCGTTCAGCGCGAAGAAAACGCCCTGAAAGGCAGGCACCTTGAGGAGCAGAGCGGCGAGCACGATCTGCAGGAGCGCGCCGGATATCACGATGCGCCATGGAACGGCGCGCCGGTCCTCAGACAGGAGCCAGGCGATCAGTATGAAAGAGAGGAAACCGAAGGCGCTTTGCAGGGCGAGCAAGGGAAAACCTTTTTAGTCGCCAATGGGCCGATAGACGCCGCTCAAACCAAGATCAAGAGCAGGTAGCGGCTTAACTGCGGCGCCAAGTCGTCTTGCCGTCCGGCGAGTCCTCGAGAACGATCCCGGCGTTCAGCAGTTCCTTGCGAATGCGATCGGCTTCAGCAAAGTTTCTGGCCTTACGCGCGGCGGCGCGAGCCGCAATCAGCTCCTCGATGCGCTGCGGTGTCATCCCGTCGGTGGCCGGAGCGGCCTGCATGAACGTCCCCGGATCGCGCTGAAGCAGTCCCAAAATTCCCCCCAGCGCCTTCAACAATCCCGCGAGCCCCGGTTCGCGGGATCGATTGAGCTCGTTCGCCAGATCGAACAGCACCGCCATCGCCTCGGGTGTGTTGAAGTCGTCGTTCATTGCCTCGCGAAAACGTTGCGCGTGTGCATCGCCCCAGTCCACTGCAATCGGTGCAGCGATGCTTCCCTTGAGCGCAGTGTAGAGGCGAGTCAGCGAGTGCTTTGCGTCCTCGAGGTTTTGATCGGAATAGTTGATGGGACTTCGATAATGAGCACGGGCGATGAAAAAGCGAACGACCTCGGGGTCGTACTTCGCCAGCACCTCGCGCACAGTGAAAAAGTTGCCCAGCGATTTCGACATTTTTTCATTGTCGACGCGTATGAAACCGTTGTGCATCCAGTAGTTGACGAACTTCGTGCGGTTCGCCCCCTCCGACTGCGCGATCTCGTTCTCATGGTGCGGAAACTGCAGATCCTGGCCGCCGCCGTGGATGTCAAAATGCTGTCCAAGCAGCCGCGTGCTCATCACAGAGCATTCGATGTGCCAGCCGGGGCGTCCTCTGCCCCATTGCGATTCCCAGAACGGCTCGCCGTCCTTGGCGCGCTTCCAGAGCACGAAATCGAGCGGATCCTGCTTGGTCAGCTCCACCTCGACACGCTCTCCGGCGCGCAGCTCATCGAGCGACTTGCCGGAGAGCTTGCCGTAGTCGGGAAATTTGCGTACCGCATAGTTGACGTCGCCGTTGGCCGCGGGATAGGCCAGCTCCAGGGCCTCCAGCTGCCGGATCATTTCCAGCATTCCGGACACGTGCTCGGTTGCGCGCGGCTCGTGGTCCGGCGTCTCCACGCCCAGCGCCGCAGCATCCTCGTTCATGGCTTGTATGAAGCGGGCGGTGAGCTGCTCCACCGGCTCCTTGTTTTCCCGCGCGCGCTTGATGATCTTGTCGTCGATATCGGTGATATTGCGCACGTAGACAACCTGGTAGCCCAGCGCGCGCAGCCACCGGCGCACGATATCGAACACGATCAGGAACCGCGCGTGCCCGAGATGGCAGTAATCGTAGACCGTTACCCCGCACACGTACATGCGGGCCTGCCCTGGAGTAATCGGAACGAACTCCTGCTTCTCGCGCGCCAGCGTGTTGTAGATCTTGAGCATCCTCAACGGTTCATGCCCGCGCAAAAGATGACAGCGACGACCCGCACATGCCTGCCGCCGGCTGTATCGCGGCGGGATGTTCCGGACGCACAGTTTGAATTGCCCGGGGTTCTTGGTAAAATTTCGAGGATTTTGTAACTAAGCTACTGAAATCTTCCAAAAACTATACCACAATGACCCTGCCCGCCGTCCGCCTGTTTGCCCTGGTCGTGGCGTTGCTGATCGGTTGTTCTGCCGGCGTGCCGGCGAGCGCTCAGGTCGACGAGCTGCAGGATGCCAATCAGCTTTTCAAGCAGGGCCAACTCGACCGCGCTCTCGACAGAGTCAACGCCTATCTCGGCAAGAATCCGAAGGACGCGCGGGGACGGTTCCTGAAGGGCATCATACTGACCGAGCAAAGCAAGCCCAACGACGCGATCAAGGTATTCACGGAGCTCACCCAGGATTTTCCCGAGCTGCCCGAGCCCTACAACAATCTGGCGGTGCTTTACGCCTCGCAAGGCCAGTACGACAAGGCCCGCGCAGCGCTCGAAATGGCCATCCGCACGCACCCGAGCTACGCGACGGCTCACGAAAACCTCGGCGACATCTATGCCAAGATGGCGAGCCAGGCTTATGACAAGGCCCTGCAACTCGACAAGAACAATGCCACCGCGCAGACCAAGCTCAATCTGATCAAGGAGCTGTTTCCGGCCGCGCGGCCGGCCCGCACGTCGGCCAAAGGCGAGCCTCCTGCGAAGGTTGCAACCGCGCCCGAGGCGAGCAAGCCTGCCCCGGCGCAGCCGCCCCAGAGCGCATCCAAGGCCGCCGAGCCGCCCGTCAAGGCGGCAGCTCCCGTCGAGTCGACGCCTAGAACTGCTGCGACCAGCGAACCGCCGGCGAAAAGCGCGGCGGCGCCCAAGGAATCCACCGCCAAAACGGTAGCGGCCATCGAGCCGGCCAAGCCTGCTGCGAAGCAGAACTCCGAGGAAGTGCTGAAGGCCGTTAATCGCTGGGCGAAGGCATGGTCCGAGAAAGACGTCGACGGTTATCTCGCGCACTATTCGGCCGACTTCAAGACTCCCAGGGGCGAGAACCGCGGGGCCTGGGAAGCGGAACGCAAGGCGCGCATCGCCAAGCCGCGCAGCATCGAAGTTGCGATCGAATCGCCCAAGGTCACCTTCACCGAGGCCAACCGCGTCACGGTAACCTTCCGCCAGCACTACAACTCCGGCAGCCTCAAAGTCGCGAGCATCAAGACGCTGGTGATGGTAAAGGCCGGCGAAAAGTGGCTGATCCAGCAGGAACGGGCCGGTAGTTGAACGCACTGATTGCAACACTGCCGCCGGCCTTCCGACTGCGCGTCGTGCGCTGCGTGCTCGCGGTGCTGCTCGGGGCGACCTGCGGCGCCGTTCTCGCGATCGGCAAGCAACCTTCACGCGTCGCCACCGCTGCCTCCATCGCCAATGCCCCAGCCATGAACGGCAAGACTGCCAACGGCAGCGCTGCCGAGGTGGACGCGCTGCTGTTTCGGACGATGCGGGAAATCAGCTCCAACCGACTCGATTTGGCACTGACGGAGATCGACAGGGTCATCAGCTCCTATCCCAATTTCCGTCTGGCTCACCTGATCAAGGGCGACCTCCTGCTCGCGCGGTGGCAGCCGATCACCGCTCTCGGCAACACGAGCCACGCGCCGCGCGAGCGCGTCGAAGAGCTGCGCGACGAGGCGCGGGTGCGGCTGGCGCGCTATCAGCAGGCGCGCCCCGGCGATCAGGTGCCGCGCTACCTGGTGCAGCTCAATTCGGAGCAACGCCACGCGTTCATCGTGGATACCTCGAAATCCACCCTCTACGTATTCGAAAACCACAACGGCGAGCCGCGTTATCTGGCCGACTACTACACCACCATCGGCAAGAACGGCATCGACAAGCACCGCGAGGGCGACCAGAAGACGCCCCTCGGGATCTATCACGTGACGGGCAGCATTCCGCGCCAGAAGCTGGCCGATTTCTACGGGGCCGCGGCGTTCCCGATCAACTATCCCAACGAGTGGGACCGGCGGCTGGGCCGTAACGGCTTCGGCATCTGGCTGCACGGCACACCCTCGGACACCTACAGCCGGCCGCCGCGGTCGAGCGACGGCTGCGTCGTTCTCACCAATCAGGACCTCGAAGCGGTTTCGCGGAGCATACAGGTCGGGCTGACCCCGGTGATCATCGTCAATGGCATCGAGTGGGTCGCGCCGGGCGGCACACGGGACCTGCGCATGGAGCTCTCGCAACAGCTGGAAGCGTGGCGCCGCGACTGGGAGAGCCTCGATACCGACCGCTACCTCAAGCACTATGCTGCCAACTTCACCTCGGGCAAGCTCGACCTCGCGCAGTGGGCCGCGCGCAAGCGCACCGTCAACGCGAGCAAGGACTGGGTGAAGCTCAAGCTCGACAAGGTGAGCATGCTCCTTTACCCGGGCAGGAGCGACCTCGTAGTCGTCACCTTCGAGCAGGCTTATTCGAGCAGCAACCTCGACAACCAGATGCGCAAGCGCCTGTACTGGATCAAGGAAGGCGGCGCATGGCGTATCATCCACGAAGGCGCCGCGTAACCGGCATCGACCCGAGATCAACGCGCCCGTGCCGACGCGGCGCCTGAATTTCAACCTTTATTTCATCCGCGCGTTCATGCCATGATCAGAATCGCCCTCTTCGCTCTTGCATTGTTCGTTCCGTCGATAGTATTGGCGGCCGACCCCCAAGTGGAGCTGACAACCAACGTCGGGACGATCGTCGTCGAGCTCTATCCCGAAAAGGCGCCGAAGACCGTGGAGAACTTCCTGCAGTACGCCAGGGACGGCTTTTACGACGGCACCATATTCCACCGCGTCATACCCGGTTTCATGATCCAGGGCGGGGGATTCACCGCGGATTTCAAGCAGAAGCCCACCCGTGCCCCGATCCGCAACGAGGCCGAGAACGGCTTGAAGAACACCGTCGGCACCATAGCCATGGCGCGGACATCGGATCCGCACTCGGCAACGGCGCAATTCTTCATCAACGTTGCCGACACCCCGAATCTCGATTTTCGCTTTACGACGCAGGAAGGCTACGGCTATTGCGTATTCGGAAAAGTAGTGAAGGGCATGGACGTCGTGCAGCGCATCGCCAAGGCCGAGACCGGCCTGGGCCCGCCCCCTCACCGCGACGTGCCCGTCAAGCCGATCGTAATAGAAAGCGCGCGGCCTCTCGACGGTGCGGCAAAGCCCGAGGCGAAAGCCAAGAAATAGGCGTGGGCAGCTCTGCCGCCCACCGCTCACCATTCACTCAACGGCCATCATCCGGCAAATGGTCAAACTGCACACCAACCACGGCATCATCACTCTTGAGCTCGACAGCGAGCGCGCCCCCGCCACCGTTGCGAATTTCCTTCAGTACGTGAAGGACGGGCACTTCAGCAATACGCTGTTTCACCGCGTCATAGACGGATTCATGATTCAGGGCGGGGGCTTCGATGGCGGCATGCGTCAGAAGCCGACGCGCCCGGCGGTAAAGAACGAAGCCGACAACCGGCTTAAGAACGCTGCCTACACCGTAGCGATGGCGCGCACCTCCGACCCTCACTCGGCGACCGCGCAGTTCTTCATCAACGTCGCCGACAACGAGTTTCTGAACTACACCGCCTCCACCCCGGATGGCTGGGGATACTGTGTGTTCGGGCGTGTCGTCGAGGGCAGCGATGTGGTGGACAAGATCAAGAAGGTGAAGACCGGGCGGCGCGCCATGCTTCAGGACGTTCCGCTCGAAGACGTCATTATCGAGCGCGCCGAGATCGTTCAGTGATGGGTGATGACCGGCGGGCGAGGAGTAGCTAGAACCTATTTCATATATAGGCACGTGTGCGACGGAGGCGATGTGGGATGCAGGTCGAGGAGGAGAGCCCGCAATATGTCGATATTGCGAGGGCTCCCGACAAAGAGATGCGCACCTGAGCAGGCGCTTGCCGCCTGCGCTTCGTCCACCTGCCCAAGGGCGCTGAGCAACGCCAACGGGCCGTTGCTCTCCGCCCGGTTCCTGCGGGTTGCGGCCAGGGCACGCGGACGGCGGACCAGTGCCTGCGCGTATACACGCGTAGGTGCGACCCGGGAGCGGGCCACAGCGCCGCACTTGAACGCGTGCTGGCGCACCTGCGGGGTCGCATCCCCGGAAGTACATCGGGGCCCCTGCTCCTCCCTGCGGCGCGCCGTCTGCATCGTTGCCTGGCTTGACCATATCGACATATGGCCTGCGCCGTGCGCCTCGCATACGGTCCGTCCTGGCCACAACGCATCACGCGCCTATATATGAAATAGGTTCTCGCCTTCAGTTGCCTGCCACCTGTCATTCGTCGCTGAAATGCACAGCATTTTCGCCTCGGATCTGCATCTTTCCCCACAGCGTCAGCGCATCGTCGAGTCATTCTTCGGCTTCCTGAAGAGCACCGCCTCGAGCGCCGATGCGCTCTACATCCTCGGCGACCTCTTCGATTACTGGATCGGGGACGACGACCTGGCCGAGCCGTTCAACGCGGGTGTCTCGGATGCGCTGCGCGGCCTGGTGCAGGGCGGGACCCCGCTCTACCTGATGCATGGAAATCGCGATCTCCTCCTGGGATCGGAGTTTGCCGCCCGCTGCGGCGCGCAGCTGATTTCCGAACCGTTCGTTCTCGACCTTCATGGAACGAAGACGCTCCTGCTGCACGGAGACACGTTGTGCAGCGACGACGTCGAGTATCAGAAATTCCGCGCCCGTGCCCGCAGCCCGCAGTTCCAGCGCGAATTCCTGGCCAGGCCGCGGCCGGAGCGCTGGCGGCAAATCCTGGGTCTGCGCGCGGAAAGCGAGGACAGCAAGCGGCTGAAGACCGAAGAAATCATGGACGTGACGGGCGCGACGGTAGAGAGCGAGTTGCGGAGCCACGGCTACCCCCGACTCATACACGGCCACACCCATCGCCCGGGCCGTCACGTGCACGTGGTGGATGGGCATGTGTGCGAGCGCTGGGTGCTGCCCGACTGGTACGAGCGCGGCGGCTACCTGCGCTGCGATGCCAGCGGGTGCGTAGCGCTGATGCTTTAAGCAGAAATCCTTTTCAGATCAACGAGGCAGCACCCAGGCGACCAGGAGTCGGTTCTCGCCCCGGCGATCCTTTGAGGTAAACTGTCGGCCCGGGCCCTGTCATGGACATGTCCAGCAAAGCGAGCTCTGAGCACTTCCTGACGCAGGTCGAGCGTTTGATCGACTGGACCCAACTCACGCCGATGATCCAGGCGATCAGTGCCCGCGTGCACGCCGACGTGCCGCCTGCGTCGGTGAAGATGCTTTTGCTCGCGCGCTGGTACGGCATGGGCGAAGCCGCGCTGCTCGAAGCCTGCCAGGATCGCATTTCGTTCCGCAGATTCCTCGACCTGCCGACGATGAACGGCGCCGACGACGTGCGGCTCGCAGAGGCATACCGGCGTAACGCCGCACAGGCGGTGCTGGAAGCCCAGGACCTGATGCACGCGATCGAGGCGCAACTGCTTGCCAAGGGGTATTCCGTCAAGCAGGGGATCTGGTCGGAGGCCGAGATCGTGCCGGCATCGTCCGGCCCGTCGCCGGATGACGCCGTGGCCTACGACACGAGCTTATTTCATCCCGGGGAGATCGCGGATCTCCTGAAGCAGGGCGAGACTGTCCTGGTGCGCGGGGGGGCCAAGGTCTCCGCCAACCCGACGTACGGATCGGCATCGGGCGAACTGACTCCACCGCCCTGGCGCGAGTCGTCACCGCTGCAGGCCGCGATCGAGTGGCCATGGGGCGCCACGGTCGAGCTCACCGGTCGACTTAGCATCGGGCGCGATGCCGGCTTCTGCCCGTACGCCACGGAGCTCGCCCCGTACACGCACGTTTCGCGCAAGCACGCCGAGCTGATGGCGTGCCCGGAGGGAGTATGGGTGCGCGATCTGCGCTCGCGCAACGGCACGTTCATCAACGACGAAGAGCTCGCCAGAGGAAAAGCAACGCTGGTCGATACGGATTGCCGCATCCGCTTCGGCCCGTATTGCGTCATCGCGCTCAAGCTAAGCCGCTGAGCGCCGCACGTCCGGCTCCGCGGGTCGGCGGTCAGTTTCTCGGGCTATCCCAGCGCCTGCCGGAAATCGCCAATCAGATCTTCGATGTCCTCGATCCCTATCGACAGGCGAATGAGCGAGTCCGCGATGCCCATCTCGGCGCGCCGCTCGGGTCCCATTTCCCAGTAGATCGTGTGGGCGATCGGTATCGCGAGCGTGCGGTTGTCGCCGAGGTGACTCGACGAGATCACGAGCTTCAGGCGGTTCAAGAAATCGAAACAATCGATGCCTTCCGCCAGCTCGAAGCCCATCAGCGCGCCGTGCGCCTTGAAGAGCTCGCGGGAAAGCCGATGCTGGGGATGGTCTTCGAGGCCCGGGTAGTACACTTTTCTCACCCGGGGATGCGCCGCCAGGAAACGCGCCAGCTGCAGCGCGTTGTCGGAGCATCGCTCCATGCGCAACGCCAGGGTCTCGGCGCCGATCGCGAGGCGGTGCGCGGCTTCCGCCGCGAGCGTGCTGCCGATGTCGCGCAGGCCCTTCTTGCGTATCTGCTGCACGCCCCATAGCGCGGGCTTCTGATTCTTGTAGTTGTCGTAGATGTTCGGAAAGCGCGTCCAGTCGAACAGCCCGGTGTCGGTCACCGCGCCCCCCAGCGCGTTGCCGTGGCCGCCGATATACTTCGTCAGCGAATTGATGATGAGGCCGGCCTTGTGCCGCTTCGGCCGGTACAGGTAGGGCGTCGTCATGGTGTTATCGACGAAGTAAAGCACGCCCCTGCCGGCGCACAGATCGCCGATGCGCGCGAGATCGGCGATCTGGGTGCGCGGGTTCGCGATGGTCTCGACGAAGACCATCCGGGTGTTGGGTCGCAGCGCGCGCTCAACGTTCCGCACGTCCGTGGCGTCGACGAAGCTGATGTCGCAGCCCAGGCTATTGAAAGTGCCAAACAGGCTGTTGGTGTTGCCGAACAGGAAAGAGCTGGACACGACATGATCGCCGGCGCGCAGCAGCGCCACGAAGGCGGCGGCAATGGCCGCCATCCCCGTGCTGAAGCAGGCAGTGGCGACCCCGTCCTCCATCTTGGTCACTTTTATTTCCAGCGCGGCGGTCGTGGGATTGCCCTGGCGGCCGTAGGCGTAACCGGAAGCCTCCCCTTTGAACACCTTCGCGAGCTCCCTGGCATCGGGATAGCCGAAAGCCACCGCCATGTGCATCGGCTTGTGCACCGAATGGTGCTCGATCGGCGACTCGAGATCGGAGTGCAGGATGGTGGTGGTAAAGCCGTTCTTCATGATCTCGCTTTCCGCAGGCTGTCGGATCGCAAGATTCCAACGGCCTGCCAGGACGCAAAAAAACCCGATCAGCTTGCGCGGACCGGGTTGCCGTCTCGCTTTAGCTGGATTTGTAACGCGCCCGCAAGCTGATCCATCAAATCGGCGCGGATGGGAAATTACTCCGCCGCCGGGCAGATGTCAAGGCAGGGCCCCCGGGGAGTGACCGCTTTCACTCCACGAGCTCGAGTCCCAGATCGAGCTGCGTGCTCTCCGCATCGAGATCGGCCAGTTTCGCGCCGTCGCGCCGCCTCGCCTCGACGCCGTCGAGATACTCCCGCGTCACGTCGCCGGTGATATACACCCCGCTGAAGCAGGAGTCCTCGAAGTTCGTGACCTTCGGATTCACGCTGTGCACGTCCTCGCGCAATGCGTCGAGGTCCTGATAGATCAGCTCGTCGCAGCCGATCTCGCGGGCGACCTCGGGCTCGGTGCGTCCATGGGCGATCAGCTCCTCGCGAGTGGGCATGTCGATGCCGTAGACGTTGGGAAAACGTACGGGTGGCGCGGCAGAGGCGAAAAACACCTTGCGCGCGCCCGATTCGCGCGCCATCTGAACGATTTCGCGGCTGGTATTCCCGCGCACGACGGAATCGTCCACGAGCAGCACGTTCTTGCCGTGAAATTCCATCGCGATCGCATTTAGCTTCTGTCGCACCGACTTTCGCCGGATCGCCTGTCCCGGCATGATGAAAGTCCGGCCGATGTAGCGGTTCTTGATGAAGCCCTCCCGATACGGGAGATTCAGGCGCTTGGACAACTCCATCGCCGACGGGCGGCTGGAATCGGGGATGGGGATGACGACGTCGATGTCGAGGTGCCGATACCGGCTCTGGATCTTGTCGGCGAGGCTTTCCCCCATTCTCAGCCGTGTCTCGTAAACCGATATCCCGTCGATCACCGAGTCGGGACGGGCGAGGTACACGAACTCGAAGATGCAGGGATTGAGGGACGCATTCGGCGCACATTGCCGGCTGTAGAAGTTGCCGTCCTGGTCGATGAAGATCGCCTCCCCCGGCCCGACATCGCGCATTACTTCGAATCCGAGCGAATCGAGCGCCACGCTTTCAGAGGCGATCATGTACTCGTAGCCCCGGCCGGTTTCGGCGCGCCCGAAAATCAGCGGGCGTATGCCATATGGGTCGCGGAAAGCCAGCAGGCCGTAGCCGGCGATCATCGAGATCACGGCGTAGGCCCCGCGGCAGCGCCGGTACACGCCCGAAACTGCGGCGAATATCGTCGCCGGATCCAGCTTGTAGTTCGTTGCGTTTTCCTGCAGCTCGTGCGCGAGAACGTTCAACAGGACCTCGGAATCGGAATTGGTATTGACGTGCCGCATGTCCTGGCGAAAGAGCTCGGTCTTGAGCTGCTCGGTGTTGGTGAGATTGCCGTTGTGCCCGAGCACGATGCCGAACGGGGAGTTGACGTAAAACGGCTGCGACTCGGCCGCCGACCAGGCGGAACCTGCAGTCGGATAGCGCGTGTGGGCGATGCCGGACTGCCCTACCAGCAGGCGCATATTGCGCGTGCGGAATACATCGCGCACCATGCCGGGACCTTTGTGAGTGCGGAAGTTCGCTCCTTCCGCTGTCACGATCCCCGCCGCGTCCTGGCCGCGGTGCTGCAGCACGAGCAGCCCGTCATAGAGCAGTTGGTTGACTGGATTCTTGGCGACGACTCCGACTATTCCGCACATCGCGTTCCCTCTGTCCCCCTGTAAGATGAGGAGACCATCCCCCCATACCCCATGTCGGGGCCGCTGCGGCGTTCTGCAACCGTCTTCTCGAGACTAGAACCTATCTCAATAATAGGCACGTGTGCGACGGAGGTGATGTGGGATGCAGGTCGAGGAGGAGAGCCCGAAGCAATATGTCGATATTGCGAGGGCTCCCGACAAAGACATGCGCCCAGATCGCCCCGTCCCCTCCGGGGTTGCGGCCAGAACGGTCGTCTGCATCGTTGCCCGGCTTGACCATATCGACATATGGCCTGCGCCGTGCGCCTCGCATACGGTCCGTCCTGGCCACAACGCATCACGCGCCTATTATTGAGACAGGTTCTAATCATACGTGATGCGCTGCGCGAGGCGCGCCGGCAACCAGCTCTTGACATAACCGGCGCATCCTTCCAGCAGGCCGCTCAGCCAGGCTTCGCGCCACGCCGGCTGGCGCGGTAGTGACGTCAATCCCGCCACCAGCACCAGCGCTACCACCACCAGCAGCCCCCGAAACAAGCCGAAAGCGCCCCCCAGCACGCGGTCTTCCACCGCCAAGCCCGCAACGGTCACCAGCCTGGACACCATGAGGGCGAGCAGGCTCATCGACAGCAGCACCACCAGGAATATGGCCCCGAAACCCACCGCGAGACGCAGTCTCTCGTCGGACACCTCGGCGGGCAGTAGCACAGCCAGGTCCGAGGCAAAAGCGCCCGCCGCCATGAAACCAGCCGCCCAGGCGAGCAGCGAGAGCACTTCCCGGACGAGACCGCGGATCACGCTGAGCAGTATCGAAAGTCCGATGATCGCCAGCACGACATGGTCGAACGCGGTCATTGAGGAACGACATTTCCGCTCAATCCGATCGCCTTCAGCTGGTCACGCGCCTTTTCCGCCGCAGCGCGAGTGGGATAGGGTCCTGCGCGTACCCGCGTTACGTCCCCTTTAACGGTCTTTACCACCTCGGTATAGGACTTGATTCCAGCGGCGGCGACCTGCTCCTGCACCTGTTTTACCCTCTCCGCATCCGCCAGCGCCACAACCTGAACCGCAAACGTCTGGGAGGGCGAATCCGCCGCGGCGGGCGCAGTGCCGGAGGCTTGGGCGGTCCTGGCCGGCGCCTCGGCTGCGGCAGGCGGCACGGACTTCGCGGGGGCGGCCGCTGCCGCGGGGGAAGTCGTGGGCGCCGGAGCCGCAGCTTTCTTTTCCGTCGTCGCGGCAGGCGCCTTCGGCGGAGATTTTGACTCCGTCGATGCCCTCGCCGGCGGTTTGGACTTCGATTCCTCGCCCGGCGCGACAGGCATTACGCGGGAAGTGAAGGTATCCGAATTGGGAGTCGGGATCTTGATGCTGACTTCGCCGCTGATCGGCTTGGGCTCGCTGTCGAGCACCATCGGCAGCGCCACTACGATTGCGGTAACCAATACGATGGCGCCGATCAGGCGCCGCCTTGCGCGTCGTTTAAGCTGTAACTCCTCGTCGCTGATCGGTCGCGCCATCTGCCAAGCCCGCCGCGCACCCCGCCGGTAAGCTTCCGGAATGTCTAACGTTTACTCCGCGACCGGCGACGGGCTTATACAGCGGCGCGCCCTACACCCAATTGCATGACCGCGGCCACGGTGTGAAACGATCCGAACACCAAAATTCTATCATTCTCCGCTGCACTGTCACAGGCTTGCGCATAAGCGGCGCCTACGCTCTCGCAACGAGTTATTGCGGTGCCGATTCCGGCTGCCGCGAGCAGTCCCGCGAGCAGCTGCACGCTCGCGCCACGCGGTGCCGCGATGCCGGCGATGAACCAGTGGTCGACCTGCTCCTTCACGGCTGCGATGACGCCGGCGACATCCTTGTCGCTCAGCATCGAGAATACGGCAAGCGTGCGGCCGGCGGGCTTCAAGACCTGCAGATTGCGAGCCAGCTCGCGCGCGGCGTGCGGGTTGTGCGCGACATCGAGTATGACCGCAGGCCGTCCTGCAAGCACCTGGAACCGGCCCGCTACCTGCGCCTGCAGCAGTCCCGAGCGCAGGTCGTCGGCCGCCACCGGCACCCGTTCCCGCAGGGTTTCGAGCGCCGTGATCGCGGCGGATGCATTGCCGAGCTGCGCGCTGCCGCGCAGTGCCGGGTAGGGCAGCGCGTTGTGCCTGCCGCGAGGTCCCCAGTACTGCCATCCGTGACCCTGTCTGACAGCGCCGAAATCGGTATCGATCGCCAACAGCCGGGCGCCGATTTCTGCAGCATGCCGCAGGAGTGAGGCGGGAGGTGCGGGGTCGGCGCAGACGGCGGGACGATTGCTGCGGAAGATTCCGGCTTTCTCGAAGCCGATCGCTTCGCGGTTGCCGCCCAGGTAATCCATGTGGTCGAGATCAACGCTCACCACCACCGAGCAGTCGGCGTCGAAGACGTTCACCGCATCGAGCCTGCCGCCCAGTCCCACCTCCAGCACTCCCGCCTCGAGTTTTCGCTCGTTGAACAGCCAGATCGCGGCCAGCGTGCCGAACTCGAAGTAGGTAAGCGCTATTCCGCCGCGCGCCGCGTTTACTGCCGCGAAGGCTCGCACGAGGTCGCCATCGGTTGCTTCGCGCCTGCCGATACGGACGCGCTCGTTGTAGTGCAGCAGGTGCGGAGAGGTGTAGCAGCCGACGCGATAGCCGGCCGCGTGGAGTATCGCCTCCAGCATGGCGCATACCGAGCCCTTGCCGTTCGTGCCGCCGACGGTGATGATCGGAAACGCCGGCGCAAGACCGAGCGCCTGCTTCACGCGCTCAACGCGCTCCAACCCTAGTGCGATCGTCTGCGGGTGCGACCGCTCTATGTATGCGAGCCACCCGTCGAGAGTTTCGAGTTCCGGGTTTTCAGCTTCGGGTTTCAAGCAAACACCACCGAACCGCGCAATTCGCCAGCTGGAAACCGGAAACGCGCGACTCGAGGCCGGCTATGCAGCGTGTGGCAGCCTGAGCAGCATGGTGAGCAGCGTTGCGAGCTTTTCCCGCATTTCGCGGCGATCCACGATCATGTCGATCGCACCGTGCTTGAGTAGAAACTCCGAGCGCTGAAAGCCCTCGGGCAGGGTCTCACGCACGGTCTGCTCGATGACGCGGGGGCCGGCGAAGCCGATCAGCGCGCCGGGCTCCGCGATCACCACATCCCCGATCATCGCGAAGCTCGCGGAAACGCCGCCCATCGTGGGATCGGTGAGCACCGGGATGAACGGCAGGCGCTCGCGCGCGAGCTGAGTGAGTACGGCGCACGTCTTCGCCATCTGCATCAGCGACAACAGTCCCTCCTGCATCCGCGCACCGCCGCTCGCCGTTATGCAGACATACGGCAGGCGCTGCTCCAGGCAGGTCTGAACGGCCCGCACGAAGCGCTCGCCCACCGCGGATCCCATCGAGCCGCCGAGAAACCTGAACTCGAAGGCGGCAACCACCGCCGGTATCGCCTTGATACTGCCCTGCATGGCGACCAGCGCATCCTCCTCCGAGGTTTCGTCGCGCGCCTCCTCCAGCCGCTCGCTGTAGCGCTTGCTGTCCTTGAACTTGAGGGTATCCACGGGCAGCACCTCGGCGCCGATCTCGTAGCGGCCTTCCTGGTCGAGCAGCACGTCGAGGCGCTCGCGGGCCGAGATGCGGTTGTGATGGGCGCACTTGGGACACACATAGAGATTCTTCTCGAGATCAGCCCGGTAGAGCACGGCCTCGCAGGCGTCGCACTTGCTCCACAGCCCTTCGGGAACGATCTTCTTCGGTGCGCCTGCGTCGCGCTTGATCTTCGGGGGCAGCAGCTTCTGGAGCCAGCTCATCGAACAGCCTCCGCTATCATCGTGCCAACGGAACGTCCATCATGTCGGCGCTCCTGACCGCTCGGTTCACGGGCATTCTGCAAGCCAATGTCGGCCGCCAGGATCATGCCTTCACCGGGGAAAGACTGTCGAGGGCCTCACGGATCGGGGCCAGGAAGCGGGTCGCAGCGGCTGGGGCTCCGCCGCGCGGCGCGGTCTCGATTGCCCGCACCAGTGCGCTTCCGATAACGATGGCATCGGAAATCGCACCGACCGACCTGGCAGTCGCCGCATCGTGTATGCCGAAACCCACTCCCACCGGGAGGCGCGTATATGTCCGGATGCGCTTCATGCGCGCTGCAACGTCGCCGAGATCGATATGGGAGGCGCCGGTCACGCCCTTCAACGATACGTAATAGAGATAGCCGCGCCCAAGGGTCGCAACCTGCTTCAGCCTTTCGTCCGTGGTGGTCGGCGACAAGAGGAAGATCGTATCCAGTGCGCGCGCATCGAGCATGCCGACCAGGGCCCGCGCCTCTTCCGGTGGATAGTCGACTACCAGCGCGCCGTCGCCGCCGGCCGATTCGACGGCGTCGGCGAAGCGCTCCACGCCCATCGCCTCGATCGGATTGGCATAGCCGAACACGACGATCGGCGTGGTCCGGTCGGACTTGCGGAATTCCGCGACGAACCCGAGCACGTCCTTCAAGGACACGCCCTGGCGGAGGGCGCGCTCGCTCGAGCGCTGGATGACGGGACCGTCCGCCATGGGATCGGAGAACGGCACCCCGAGCTCGATCACATCGGCGCCGCCCTCTACCAGCGCATGCATCAGCGGTACGGCAAACGCCGGCTCGGGATCGCCGGCGGTGATAAAGGGAACGAGCCCTTTCCTGCCCCGCTTTCCAAGCGCCTCGAAGGTGGCGGCGATACGGGACATTTTCACCGGGGGACGAGGGATGAAGGATGAGGGATGAAGAAAAACTGCCTCTGGAGATCCTTACCCTCAGCCCTCATCCTTCCGCCCTCCGTCCTAAATCCTGATTCCCGACTTCTCCGCCACCGTGTGCATATCCTTGTCGCCGCGACCGGAGAGATTGACCAACAGGATCTGATTCTGTTTCATGTGCGGCGCAATTTTCGCCGCATACGCGAGCGCATGTGCCGATTCGAGCGCTGGAATGATGCCCTCGAGCCGGCACAGGTCATGAAACGCGCCGATCGCCTCCTCGTCGGTGACAGCGACGTACTCCGCCCGCCCGCTGTCTTTCAGCCACGCGTGCTCCGGTCCTACGCCCGGGTAGTCCAGTCCGGCGGAAACGGAATGCGTCTCGACGATCTGGCCGTTCTCGTCCTGCAAAAGGTAGGTTCGGTTGCCGTGCAGCACGCCGGGCTTCCCGGCGCAGAGCGTGGCCGCATGCTTGCCGCTTTCCAGGCCATGACCGGCCGCCTCGACGCCGATCAGCCGCACTTTCTCATCCGGAATATATGCGTAGAAAATGCCCATTGCGTTCGAGCCGCCCCCGACGCATGCGAGCACGGCATCGGGCTGGCGCCCCGCGAGCTCCGGCATCTGCACCGTGGCCTCGCGACCGATCACCGATTGGAAATCGCGCACCATCATCGGGTACGGATGGGGTCCGGCAACCGTGCCGATGATGTAGAAAGTATTCTCGACGTTGGTTACCCAGTCGCGCATCGCCTCGTTGAGAGCATCCTTGAGCGTCCTGGACCCGCTCTCCACCGGAACCACCGATGCACCCAGCAACTTCATGCGATAGACGTTCTGTACTTGGCGCCTGATGTCCTCCGAGCCCATGTACACGACGCACTCCATGCCGAAGCGGGCGGCGATGGTAGCCGCCGCGACGCCGTGCATGCCGGCGCCAGTCTCCGCAATTACACGCTGCTTGCCCATACGCCGCGCAAGCAGCGCCTGGCCGATCACGTTGTTGATCTTGTGCGCGCCGGTATGGTTCAAATCCTCGCGCTTGACATAGATCTGGGCCCCCCCCAGATGCTCGGACCAGCGCCTCGCGTGATACACCGGAGTGGGCCGGCCGACGTAGTGCTTGAGCTCGGAGGCAAACTCCGCCAGGAATTCCGGGTCGTTCCGATAGCGCTCGTAGTGCGCCTTCAACAGGTCCAGCGCGTGGATCAGGGTCTCGGAAACGAATGTTCCGCCATACTGGCCGAAATGGCCGCCCGCGTCGGGAAGGTCATACATCCGCATTGCGCACTCCCGCTATGAACGCCGCAATCTTCGCCGCGTCCTTGATGCCCTTGGCGGACTCGACGCCGGTCGACACATCGACTGCGGATGGCCGCACGCGCCGTACAGCGTCCCCGACGTTCTCGACGGTCAAGCCGCCCGAGACTATGACCGGCAGCGGCAATCCGTCCGGGACCCGGCTCCAATCGAATGCCACCCCACTGCCGCCATGGAGGTCCTCGACGTAGGCGTCGAGTAACAACGCTTTGGCATCGTGATAATCCCGCGCGTATTGTAACAAATCCACCCCCGTTCCCATCCGCACTGCTTTCATGTACGGCCGCTGGAACTGGCGGCAATACTCCGGCGTTTCAGCGCCGTGGAACTGCAGCAGCTCAACCGGCGCCTGCGCAAGGGCAGCGCGCACGTGGTCGTCCCCGGCATCCACGAACAGACCGACCGTCGTGATGAAAGGCGGCAGCGCGCGAATGATCGCGCCGGCCGCCGCCGGGGCAACATAGCGCGGGCTCGGCGCATAGAACACGAAACCGATCGCGTGCGCGCCCGCGCGTACTGCCGCCAGCGCGTCTTCGACGCGGGTGATGCCACAGATTTTTACGGCTGTCGCCATGATTCCTTAACGGTGTGCGGGCGATGGGCGGGCCAAGAAATCGATTTCCTACTCGCTCAAGTCCAGTATTTCCAAGGGCTCGGTCCGCGCCGTCGACGGCAAGCCCCAGCGCGGGTGGTATTCCACTTCAGACAGATACAGCCCCGACGCATCGAAGGTAGGCGCCGCCTGCCGGCGGTCGCGGCTCGCGAGCACCTCACCGATCCAGGCCGGCGGATGCCTGCCGTTGCCGACATAAACCAGGCAGCCCACGATGTTACGGACCATGTGATGCAGAAACGCGTTGGCCTGCACGTCGAAGACCACGAGATCGCCGCGGCGAACGATATCGAGGCGGGTCAGTGACCGAACCGGCGTGCGCGCCTGACAATCCGCCGCGCGAAATGCGCTGAAATCGTGCTCTCCCAGCAGGAACCGCGCCGCCTCGCGCATCCTTTCCAGACCGAGCGGAATGTGAAACCACCCAACGCGAGCGTGGTCCGCCGCCGGACGCACCGCGCGGTTGAGAAGCACGTACCGATATGCGCGGCTGACGGCGGAGTATCGAGCGTGAAATTCAGCGCTCACGATACGCGACCACGTCACAGCGACCGCCGCAGGCAGCAATGCATTCGTGCCCCTCACCCACGCGGTCAGGGGGCGCTCCACGCCGGTGTCGAAATGCACGACCTGACCCAGTGCATGCACGCCGGCGTCAGTGCGCCCTGCGCAAACGGTCGTGACGGGCTCCCCAGCGATCTCCGAGAGCGCCAACTCGAGCGCGTCCTGGGCGCCGCAGCCTTCCGGCTGCGTCTGCCAGCCGCAGAATCGACTGCCGTCGTATTCCAGTCCGAGCGCGATTCGCATCTGTCACCTCTCCAGGGCCAGCCTGGGCCCGCCAGGAAACAAAAAACCGCGACAGTGTCCTGTCGCGGTTCGATCCCTGCCAGTGCCTGTCAGCCGAGATTGGCGAGAAGTTTCCTGGCCTGGGATTGCTGCTCGGCGTCGCCTTCCTTGATGACTTCCTGCAGGATCTCTTTTGCGCCGTCCTTGTCGCCCATCTCCTGGTACGCCTTGGCGAGATCGAACTTGGTCTGAACGTCGTACCAATGCCCGTCTTTTTCTGCACCCGCGGCGGAAGTGGAGATCGTGGGTTCCCCACCCAGGTTCAGATCGGGAATATCGAGCTTGAAATCGAGACCGCTGTCCGTCGCCGGCGCTGCGGTGACCACGGTCTTATCCATGCTGGTACCCGCTTTCGGCAGCTCGATCTGAAAATCGACCATGTGTCCGTCTTGCGTCGGCGGCGCCGAATCGAGCGCAATGTCGGTCTGGGTGGGGAGGTCTCCGGTGCCGGCGGCAGGAATATCCAGGGTGAAGTCGGGCATCAGCGGGACGGAAGACTGCGTTTCATTCTGGGCTTCGGCCGCCATAGTGCGCAACTCGCCCGCCTCGAGCACCGCCGTGACGTCGTGCGTGGGGTGTCCGAATCCGGCGTCGAGGGTGATGTCGGTGGTGTCCATCGTCACCCCGGCCGTGCCGGAGCCAAGCTCGAAATCGAGATCGCTTGTCGTGCCCGCGCCGGCTACAGGAGCCGCGGGGGCATGCTTGCCGGCGTCATAGAGAGCATTCGCCGGATCGAGCGCGTAGCCCATAGCGGCAACGGCGAGCCACCGCTCACCCGCGCCGCCTGTCTGCTTGTGCAGGTCTCCCGCAAGCCTGTTGAACGCGGCCTTGTCCTTGCGTGCTGCGTAGATCTCGAGCAGCTTGACCTGTGCGTCCTGGCGCTGGGGATTCTTGGCGAGCGCTTCCTTGAGTATTTCCTCCGCCTGCGCGTCCCGACCGTAGGCGATATAGACCTCGGCTTCGGCCAGCGGGTCGACATCGTCCGCGGCGTGAGGAGCCGCGACCGTTGCAGCACCAGCAGCAGCGGCAGCAGCGGCCAGTGGCGGAGCAGCAAGGGAGACAGTCGTGTCTGAGTCAGGCTCCGGCTTCTTCCCTAAAAAGGGGGAGGCTCTGCGCGGCTCATCTGCGGCGATCACGACGTCATCTGTCTCGCGGCGCCGGCGGCGCGCCAGCCACAGGCCGAGCCCACCGAGAGCGAGTACGCCCCCGCCCACCGCGAGGTAGAACGGATCGGTTACCGCCGCTATGACCTGGTCCATCAAATCCGGCTGGGGCGGCGGCGTGACCACCTTGGGCTTCGGTTTCGCCTTGGGTTCCTCCGGAGCCTTTGCTTGATCCGGCTTCGGCGCCTCCGCTTTGGCGCTTTCCTTGGCATCGGCCTTTGCCTCGGCAGTCGCGTCGGGAGCTGGCGGCGGTGCCTTTGCGGCTTCCGGTTTAGGAGCTTCCGGTTTTGCGGGTTCCGCTTTGGAGGGTTCCGGTATCGCGACCGCCTCGGGCTTGGGGGCAGGCTTCGGTTCGGCTTTGGGTTCGGATTTCCCTTCCGCCTTGCCTTTCGTCGCCTGCTGGGCCTGCTGTTGGGCTGCTGCCATGCCTGGGCTCTTCAGCTCCGCCAGCTTTTGCATGTCCTTGATCGTCTTCTCGAGCTGGGCGATGCGTTCGTTTGCTTCGTTCAACGCCTTCTCGCGAGCGACGACTTCCTCTTCCAGCGCGCGGACGCGATCGGCCGTGCTGCGCGGCTTGCCCTTGCCCGCGGCGGCCGCACCGGGAGGCTCGCCCTTGGACAACCGGACCACGTCCCTGGATTCGCCGGCCGCCTTGTCCTCGACCTTGGTAGAGATACGACCGCTGGTTGTCGTGCGACCCTCGGCCTGCGCCGTTCCGGCAGAACCTGCGACGCTTTGACGGTAAGCGTTCCAGTCGGCGACCTGCGCCCGGAATTCCTTCCTGGCCTCGGGCTGCGGGATTGCGGCGATTTCCTCCTTGTCCGGAACACGCAGGATTCTGCCGCTCTTCACCAGGTTCAGGTTCTTCCTGATGAAGGCATCGGGATTGGTGCGATAGAGCCCCACCAGCATCTGCTCGAGCGTTACCCCTTCCGGCATGACGCTCTTGGCGATCTTGGTGAGGTTCTCACCCCGCTGCACCGGACCGTACTCCTTGCCGCCGGCGGCGGGAGCCGCCGCGGCGCGCCCCTCTACCGGCTGGGCCGGCGTCGTGACCGGAGGCTCGGGCACGGGCGCCGGGCGCGCCGCAGGTGCCGCGGCCGTTGTCGGCGGCGGACTCACGCTCGGAGGATCGACCAGAACGGTGTATTCGCGTACGAGCCGGCCCGACGAAGAAGTGATTTCCACCAGCAGGTCGATGAACGGCTCATTCACTACGCGGGTGGATGTGATCTTGAGATAGGGCTGGCCTCCGGCTCGCCGCTCGATGCTGATCCGGGCGCCGGTGAGCGCCGCGTTGTATTGCAGATTCGCCCTGCGATACGCGTCTGCAGCTGCAAGGCGGGCGCTCAGCGAGGCGAGCTCCTCCTTCGTCACCGAGACGAGCTCAATCTCCGCGTTGAGCGGGTCGCCGAGATTGGACAGCATGTTGAGCCGGCCGAAGCCGACGGCATCTGCTGCACCAGGCAAGACCGCGACGATCAACGCTATCAGGCCGGTCCTTACGTTGTAATAGCGCACAGCGGCTCCCATCCCTTTTTGGGCGCAATTAGATTAACATCATACAGTTAGCGATGCAAGCTACTAATCGCTTTAAGTGTCCGGGCTGATACAACGATTTTTAACAAAATTGCATGCATCACCAGGCCAGCCACGGTCCGGTCTGCTGCAAATACGAACGCCAAGGCTGCTGAGCTCAGGCGCTTACCGGTGCTTTGCGGCTGCTTCTGCCGCGCGCCTGTAATGCGCCGGATCCAGCTTCCAGCAGGATGCGCAACATGCGCCGTAACGGCTCTGCGGCGCCCCACAGCAGCTGATCGCCAACCGTAAACGCGGCCAGATATTCCCCGCCCATCGAAAGTTTGCGCAGTCGGCCTACCGCGATATGCATGCGGCCAGTCACTGCAGCGGGCGTCAGCTCGCGCGTTGAGTTCTCCCGTGTATTCGGGACCACGCGCACCCACTCGTTCGCGGTTCCAATAATCCTGGTTATTTCATCAAGCGGAACGTCGCTTTTCAGCTTGACCGTCAAAGCCTGACTGTGACAGCGCATGGCGCCGACGCGTACGCACAGGCTGTCGACCGGCGTTGCGGGCGTGCCGAAGGCAGCGCCACGACCGAGGATCTTGTTGGTTTCGGCACCGCCCTTCCACTCTTCCAGGGAGACGCCCTCGCCCATGTCTTTGTCGATCCAGGGGATCAGGTTGCCCGCGAGAGGGACGCCGTCGAACTGCCTCATCGGCAATGTCCCGTCGGTCTGCTTGGCGAGCACCTTGCGGTCTATGTCGAGGATAGCGGATGCAGGGTCATCCAGCAGGGCTTTCACCTCGGCGTTGATGAGACCGAACTGCATGAGCAGCTCGCGCATATGCTGCGCGCCGCCCCCCGAAGCCGCCTGGTAGGTCATGCAGGTCATCCACTCGACGAGGTCCTGCTCGAAAAGCCCGTGCATGCCCATCAGCATGCAGCTCACCGTGCAATTTCCACCGATATAATTTTTTACTCCCTTCGCCAGCGCCTTCTCGATGACCGGCATGTTGACCGGGTCGAGCACGATGACGGCATCATCGTTCATTCTCAGGGTCTTCGCGGCGTCTATCCAATAGCCGTTCCAGCCGGCAGCGCGCAGCTTCGGGTAGACCTCGGCGGTGTAATCACTGCCCTGGCAGGACATGAGGATGTCCATTGCCGCCAGCATCTTGAGGTCGAGAGCGTTGCCGACCGCTGGCGTTTCCTTGCCGATCTGCGGCCCGCTGCCGCCGCTCTGGGTCGTAGAAAAGAAGAGCGGCTCGATGAGATCGAAATCGCGCTCGGCGCGCATGCGATCGACCAGCACCGAACCGACCATGCCGCGCCAGCCTATGATTCCGACTTTCTTCATGGCATTCGCTTTAAATCAACTGCTTATATTCTACCAGCGGCGTCACAGCGCCGCGAGCACGGCGTCTCCCATCTCCTGCGTACCGACCTTGCGGGTACCAGGCTCGTAAATGTCCGCGGTGCGCAGGCCCTGCGCCAGCACGGCTTTGACCGCAGCCTCGATGCGGTACGCCCATTCATCCTTGTTAAACGTATAGCGCAGCATCATGGCGGACGAGAGGATAGTGGCAAGCGGATTCGCGAGGTTCTTGCCCGCGATGTCCGGCGCCGAGCCGTGGCTGGGCTCGTAAAGCCCCTTGCCGGCCGCATCGAGCGAAGCGGAGGGCAACATCCCGATCGATCCCGTCAACATCGAGGCTTCGTCCGACAGAATATCGCCGAACATGTTCCCGGTGACGATCACGTCGAACTGCCGGGGCGCCCGTACGAGCTGCATCGCCGCGTTGTCCACGTACATATGGGACAGGGCGACCTGCGGATACTTGCGTCCCACATCGTTGACGACCTCGCGCCAGAAACGGCTGGTCTCGAGCACGTTTTCCTTGTCGACCGAGCACAGTTTCCTGCCGCGCTTGAGCGCCGTGGCAAACCCTGTTTCCGCAATGCGTCGAATCTCGGGCTCCGAGTAGAGCATCGTGTCGTAAGCCTCGCGCTCGTTGCTCGCATTCGGCCGCCGCCCTCGCGGCTCTCCGAAATAGATGTCGCCGGTCAGCTCGCGAATGATCATGATGTCGAGTCCCGATACCACTTCCGGCTTCAGGCTCGATGCGCCGACCAGTTCCGGAAACAGCACCGCCGGACGCAGGTTCGCGAACAATCCGAGTTCCTTGCGGATGCGCAGTATGCCCTGCTCCGGCCGTTGCGGCCGGGGCAGCGCGTCGTACCTGGGCCCGCCGACCGCACCGCACAATACGGCGTCCGCCGCGCGAGCCAGGTCGAGCGTGGACGCGGGGAGCGGGTCGCCATGGGCATCCACACCGGCGCCGCCGAACGGCGCCTCCTCGAGCTCCAGCCTCAGCCCATCGCGGGCCAGCGCCTTCAGCACCTTGGTCGCCTGCGCGACGATTTCCGGCCCGATGCCGTCGCCGGCCAATACCGCAATTTTCATGGGCTCGCTGGGCGGCGTCGCCGCGACAATTCAGCGTTTACCGTTCACGAGAACAGCCAGGGCTGGCGTTCACGATGGCGCGCCTCGAACGCCTTGATTTCGTCGGCGTGCGTCAGCGTGAGGCCGATTTCGTCGAGACCGTTCATCAGACAGTGCTTGGTGAACGGGTCTATTTCGAACTTGAAGCTCTCGCCGCCGGGCGTCGTCACCGTCTGGTTCTCGAGATCCACCGCAAGCCGGTAGCCTTCCGCCCGGCTCGTTTCCTTGAACAGACGGTCGACGATCTTCTCGTCGAGCTTGATCGCGAGCAACCCGTTCTTGAGGCTGTTGTTGTGGAAGATGTCGGCGAAGCTCGGCGCAATGACCGCCTGGAAGCCATACTGCAACAGCGCCCACGGCGCGTGCTCGCGGGAGGAGCCGCAGCCGAAGTTCTCGCGAGCGAGCAACACCGTCGCCCCGCGATAGCGCGGCTGGTTCAGCACGAAATCGGGATTGAGCGGCCGCTTCGAGTGATCCATTCCCGGCTCGCCGTGATCGAGATAGCGCCACTCGTCGAACAGGTTGGGGCCATAGCCGGTGCGCTTGATCGACTTCAGGTACTGCTTGGGAATGACCGCATCGGTGTCCACATTGGCGCGGTCCAGCGGTACCACCAGCCCTTCGCGTCGTATGAATTTTTCCATTGCCTGCCCCTATTCAACCGCCGATGAACGCCGATGGATGGAGACGCGAACGGAGTCCCTCGCTACGGCCCGCAACCCATTCGCGGTCGATCTGCGGTTTCAAATGACTTTTCTCACGTCGACGAAATGCCCCGCAATCGCGGCAGCGGCGGCCATCGCCGGGCTCACCAGGTGGGTCCTGCCACCCGCTCCCTGGCGGCCTTCGAAGTTGCGATTCGACGTCGACGCGCAGCGCTCGCCCGGAGAGAGCTGGTCGTCGTTCATCCCGAGGCACATCGAGCACCCCGGCTCGCGCCATTCGAACCCAGCCGCCGTGAAGATCTTGTCGAGCCCTTCTTTCTCGGCCTGACGCTTCACCAGCCCCGATCCCGGCACGACCATTGCAAGCCGGATGTTCGACGCGACATGCTTGCCTTCGACCACCTTCGCCGCCGCGCGCAGGTCCTCGATTCGCGAGTTGGTGCAAGCGCCGATGAAGACCTTGTCGAGGCGTATGTCCGTGATCGGGGTGTTGGGCTTCAGATCCATGTATTTCAGCGCCCGTTCGATCCATTCGCGCTGGATACGGTCCGTTTGCTGCGCCGGATCGGGCACCTTGCCGTCTATGGTGGTTACCATCTGGGGATTGGTGCCCCAGGTCACCTGCGGCGATATCTTCGCAGCGTCCAGCGTCACGACGATGTCGAACCTCGCGCCCGGATCGCTCACCAGCGTGCGCCAGTAGGCGACGGCCCGGTCCCACATCGCACCCGTCGGCGCAAACGGCCTGCCCTTCACGTACTCGATGGTGGTCTCGTCGACCGCAACCAGGCCGGCGCGCGCACCGGCCTCGATCGACATGTTGCAGACCGTCATGCGGCCTTCCATCGAAAGCGCGCGGATCGCGCTGCCGGAATATTCGATCGTATGGCCGGTGCCGCCGGCCGTGCCGATCTTGCCGATGACGGCGAGAACGATGTCTTTGGCCGTCACGCCCGTGCCGAGCTTTCCTTCGACGACGATGTTCATCGCCCGGGACTTCTTCATCACCATGCATTGCGTCGCCAGCACGTGCTCTACTTCGCTCGTGCCTATGCCGAAGCCGAGACAGCCGAGCGCGCCGTGGGTGCTGGTATGCGAGTCGCCGCAGACGAGCGTCATGCCGGGCAGGGTCGCCCCCTGCTCCGGCCCGATGACGTGCACTATGCCCTGCTGCTTGTCGAGAAACGGGAAATAGGCCTTGGCGCCGTACTCCTTGATATTGGCGTCGAGTGTTTCGACCTGTAACCGCGATACCGGATCTTCGATGCGCCCCTTGTCCCAATCTCTGGTCGGCGTGTTGTGGTCGGCAGTGGCCATGATGGAACCCACCCGCCACGGCTTTCTGCCGGCGAGCTTGAGTCCTTCGTACGCCTGAGGGCTCGTCACTTCATGTACGAGATGGCGGTCGATGTAGAGCAGAGCCGTGCCGTCCGCCGCCTCGTGCACGAGGTGGCTGTCCCATAACTTGTCGTAGAGCGTGCGCGCCGTCATTGGTGACGTAATCCCGTGGAAAACCTTGGATTGTTGCATATTCCGACCACCCGGAACAGACAAGCGGTACGTGAACCGCGATTCCGAGCGTCGATTCAGGGCATATCGTCTTCACGTGGGAGCTTCCAGGCGGCGAGCAGCATGCCGGCCAGCGCCGCTGCGGCGGAAAGGGTAAAGGTAAGACCCGCGCCGAAATGATCCCACGCGTAACCGCTGGCGAGCGCGCCGATGGTGCCGCCGACCCCGTACGTAAGGCTGCCGTAAATCGCCTGGCCGCGCGCCTGGTGACGGCCCCGAAACAACCGATGCACCAGCCCGATCGCGGCGGCATGAAACGAGCCGAACGTCGCCGCGTGCAGCGCCTGCGCGAGCAGCAACAGCACGAGGTGCTGCGCTCCCCAACCGATGAGAAGAAAGCGCGCGACGCCCAACACAAAGCTCCCGATGAGAATCGCGCGCAACGTGAAGGCCGAGTAAAGCCGAGGCAAGTACAGAAAAATCACGATCTCGCACACGACGCCCAGCGCCCACAGCCACCCCGTGAGCGCCTTGGTATAGCCGTGCTCGACCACGTGTATCGAATAAAAGGTGTAGTAGGGACCGTGCGCGACCGCCATCAGCGCGCACGCGGCGATCAGGGCCACGACCTGCGGCCGCTTTATGATGTCCCAGATCGGCACCGCATCGGATGCGTGCGCGGACAGCTGCGCCTCGGGTATCCGCCAGCAGTACGCGAGCATCCCCGCCAACGTGAACGCGATCATCCACGGCAGGTTGTCCACGGGGATAAGGTCGAGCGCATAGCCGATGGCTACCACGGCAACGATATAACCCAGCGATCCCCATACCCGCACGGGTCCGTACCGCCCGGTGTCCTCGCCAAGATGGGCGAGCGTCGTCGCCTCGATCAACGGCAGCGCTGCGCTGAGAAAAAAGCTCGCCAGCAACACCACTGCAAACAGCCAGTAGAAGCCGCTTCCCGCAAAGACGCCCAGAAAGCACGCGAGCCCGGCTGCGGTGGTGGCGCGCAGCAGCGGTGAGTGACTGCCGCCGGCGTCGGCGAGCCAGCCCCAGAGGTGGGGCGCGGCAATCCGCGCCACCGCAGGCAGCGCCATCAGCACCCCGATCTCGAAGGAAGATCTCCCGGCCGCGAGCAGGTAGAGGCTGAAAAACGGCCCGAACGCGCCGATATACGCGAAGTAGAAAAAATAGAAGCCGGCGAGCCGCGTGTAGGGGAGCGTACTCAACGTTCTTCCCGACGCTACGCCCGCGGATTAGAACCTAGTCGAGGACGAGGACGTCGATGACCGGCGGCACGAGAAATCTCATCGGCAAGGCATTCTCGCCAACTCCGGTGGTGACGAAAAGCCGCGTGGTCGGCAGCTCGTACCATCCGCGATCGAACGGCCCGTCAGTCGGAAGTGCCGCGCGGTACAGCCAGGGTATGCGGATCTGGCCGCCGTGCGTGTGCCCGGCCAGGGTGAGGTCAGCTATTCCCGGCGGCAACAACAGTGCGGTATCGGGATTGTGCGTCAACACGATCACATTATCGCTCGCCCGAAAAGCCTTGAGCGTGTCCACGCGGTCGTTGTTCGCCCAGCGATCACCCAGTCCGACGAGCACAAAATTGCCAAGACGCACGGCGTCGTTCTCAATCAAGGTCACGCCGACGTCGGTCAGCGCCGCGCGCAGTTCTTTTTCGACCGGCGGACCCGGCGCCCCGCTGTCATGATTGCCGCGCACGGCGTACGCCTTGTGACGGAGTTTGCGGAAAGGCGCAAACAGCTCCGGCAGAGGACCCTCGGGTTCCTCGATGAAGTCTCCGGCGATCAGCACGAAATCGACGTCGAGCGCGTTGAGCTTATCGACCAGGCGCTCGAGAAACGGCGCTCGCTTGTACACCCCCATGTGCAGGTCGGCTATCAAGGCAAGTTTTGCGGGAAACCCGATCCTGGCGTGGTGCTGCCGGACGGTGATGATCTGGGGCTCGACGAAGCGCGCCCAGCCGAACAGCAGAGCGCAACAGAGCGCGACGATTGCTATCCAGCGATGGCGCGCGCCCCGGCTCAGCCGTATGACGAAATAGGCGGCAAAGGGAAAAACGAGATAGCTGCCGTAATAGATCGCCTGCTTGAGAGCTAACTTGTCCAACTAGGCTTCGTCGGGATCGGGATTCTCTACCGCCGCCGCTGCACGCAGCTTCTCGATCACCGAAGCGGGCGCCTGGGCGGCAATCCGCGGCGTGCGACAGGCGACGTCGGCGTTCTGTGCGCGATGGCGCAGCGCGTGGTCCATCAGGGTGAGCAGCATCATGGCTTCGCAGATCGGCGTGGCACGGATGCCGACGCAAGGGTCGTGCCGGCCATGGGTCTGGATCACCGTGGGCATGCCTTCCGTGTCGATCGTGCGCCGCGCCAGGCGGATGCTCGAAGTAGGCTTGACCGCCACGTGCACCACGACGTCCTGTCCGGTCGAAATGCCGCCGAGGATGCCGCCGGCGTTGTTCGAGAGGAACCCCTGGGGCGTCATTTCATCGGAGTGCTCCGTCCCCTTTTGCGCCACCGCGCGAAATCCCGCGCCGACCTCGACGCCCTTTACGGCGTTGATGCTCATCATGTTGTAAGCCAGATCGGCGTCGAGCTTGTCGTACACAGGCTCGCCCCAGCCGACCGGCACGTTGTGGGCGTAGGTGGTGATGAGCGCACCGCACGAGTCACCGGACTTTCTCAACTGGTCCATGAATTCTTCCAGGCGCGGGACGACGCTTTCGTCGGCGACGAAAAATGGATTGCCGTGCACGTGCTCCCACGACTTGAACGGCACCTCGATCGGCCCGAGGCGCGCAAGATATCCCCGCACAACGACGCCGTACCGCTCTCGCAGCCACTTTCTGGCGACCGCCGCTGCTGCGACCCGCACCGCCGTCTCGCGCGCCGATTGGCGCCCGCCGCCGCGGTAGTCGCGCGTGCCGTACTTCTGCAAATAGGTGTAGTCGGCATGGCCAGGGCGGAACATGTCCTTGATCTTGGAATAGTCCTTGCTGCGGGCATCGGCGTTGCGGATCAGCAGCCCGATGGGCGTGCCCGTCGTCCTGCCCTCGAAGACGCCGGAAAGAATCTCGACCGTATCCTCTTCCCGCCGCTGCGTGACGTGGCGTGAAGTTCCCGGCTTGCGCAGGTCCAGGTCAGGCTGTATGTCGCCCTCGGAGAGCTCGAGCCCCGGCGGGCAGCCATCTACGACGCAGCCGATCGCCGGCCCGTGGCTTTCGCCGAACGAGGTCACGCAAAACAGCTTGCCTAAAGTATTTCCGGACATGCCCTGGTCGAAGATTGAATGAACGGCAGGTG
>DATFWO010000147.1:0-11631 GCA_035259205.1 Burkholderiales bacterium
CGGAACGCTTGCCGCCGGTAGTCGCCAGCGCCCGCAGCTTTCCCGCCTTTACCTGCGGCATCGTGGAGGCGACGCTGCCGAAGAGGATCTGTGCCTCCCCGCCCAGCACCGCCGCGGCCGCCGGGCCCCCGCCCTTGTACGGCACGTGCACGATGTCGACGCCGGCGCGCTGCTTGAACAGCTCGGCCGCGAGATGCAGCGGAGCGCCGGGACCCGACGAGGCGTAGTTGAGCTGCCCGGGTTTTTCCCGGGCGAGGGCGATCAGCTCCTTCACCGATCGAGCAGGAACCGAGGGATGCACCACGAGGAAGAATTGGGCCGTACCGAGTTGTGTGATGGGGGCAAAATCCCTGCCCACGTCAAACGGCAGCTTGTAGAGGAGCGGGTTGACGGTGAGCATGTTGGCGAACGTGAACAGGAGCGTGTGGCCGTCCGCTGCCGCCCGGGAGACGATCTCGCTCGAAATATTGCCCGCGGCACCCGCGCGGTTGTCCACGACCAGCGTCTGGCCCATGCGTTCGGTCAGCTTGGGCGCCAGCGCGCGCGCGAGCGCGTCGGTGCCGCCGCCGGGAGGAAAGGGCAGCACCAGGCGAATCGGCTTGTCGGGGTATGGACGTTGTGCTACGGCAGCACCGGCCGGGACGAGCAGAGCCGCCGCCAGCGCGCACGTAGCGATGCGGTCCAGCCTGGATACGTTCATGCGCGGCCTCTCTGAAATTGCAACCGGGCACGGGTGGTTCGATCCTAGCACACGACCTTGGCGGGCCACGCACCGGGCTGTGCTATTCTGGCGGCCGCCGTTATTCTTCCGGAAGTCCGGTGCGATGGTGAGAGGCAGCGATTCGATCAGCGCCGATCGCTCCAAACTCCGAAACATGAACACAATCTGGATCGGCATCGACACCGGCGGCACCTTCACCGATCTCGTCGCGGTCGAGGTCCAGCGCGGCCGCTTTCACTATCACAAGGTCCCCACGCAAACCGCCGACCCGGCGCAAGGCATCCTCGACGGCATCGCCGAGCTGCTCGATCAGAGCGGGCTTGCCCGCAGCGACGTGACGGCGCTCGTGCTAGGCACCACGCTCGCAACCAACGCGGTGCTTCAGGGCAAGTGGGCGAGGACCGGGCTCCTTACCACTGCGGGCTTCCGCGACGTGCTCGAGCTCGCGCGCCAGCGGCGGCCGCATTATTTCGATCTCGACATTCCCAAGCCTGTCCCGCCGGCAGCGCGCGATTGCCGCGTCGAGGTCGGCGGCCGCATCGCGCACGACGGCACCGAAGTCGCGCCTCTCGCGGAAGCGGAGGTAGCGGATGGGGTCGAGCGGCTCAAAGCAGCCAACGTGGAGGCGATCGCAATCTGCTTCATGCATGCCTATGCGAATCCGGCGCACGAGGAACGAGCCAGGGTCATCGTGAGCAGGCTCTGGCCCGAGGTCTACTTGTGCACTTCGGGCGATGTGTTGGCCGAATTTCGCGAGTTCGAGCGGTTTGCCACGGCCGCTGTGAATGCGAGCCTGATGCCGATCATGGATCGCTATCTCGAGCGTTTCGAGAAGGGCGTCCGCAGCCTGGGCATACCCCGCGTGCCGCGCGTCATGCAGTCGAACGGCGGAGCGGTTTCTCCCGGCGCGGTGCGCAGGCAGCCGGTGAATACCTTCTTCTCGGGCCCTGCGGGCGGCGTGATCGGCGCGGTGGGGTTGGCCGAGCAGCTGGGACTTCCCAATCTCGTTACGTTCGACATGGGCGGCACGAGCACCGACGTGTGCCTGATCCGCGACGGCGAGCCGGCGAAGAAGAGCGAGCGCCAGATGGGCGGCTTCCCGGTACGCACGCGAACTATTGATATCCATACCATAGGCGCCGGCGGGGGCAGCATTGCCTGGGTCGATGACGGAGGCTTGCTCAAGGTCGGCCCGCAAAGTGCCGGCGCTCATCCGGGTCCGGCAGCCTATGGGCGCGGCGGGACGCTTCCGACGGTCACCGACGCCAACGTGGTGCTCGGCCGCCTGAATCCGCGCGCGCTGCTCGGCGGTCGCATGGCGATGCACGCCGCCCAGGCCGGCCGGGCGATAGCCGACCTCGCGGGCCGCCTCGAAGTTGATCCCCTGAAAGCCGCGGCCGGCGTGATCGAGGTCATCAACGCGAACATGATGGGCGCGGTGCGCGTGATCTCGGTCGAGAGGGGAGAGGACCCGCGCGATTTCACGCTGGTTGCATTCGGCGGCGCGGGTCCACTGCACGCCGCGGACGTGGCGTACAACATGGGCATGCGCAAGGTGCTGGTGCCGCCGCGGCCGGGGCTGCTGTCGGCGATCGGGCTGCTGCACGCCGACGCGCGCGGCGATTTCAGCCTGACGCGGCTCGTGCGGGCGGAACGGGGCAGTCTTCCAGTCCTCGGCAGCGGATTCGAGACGCTCAGGAAGCGCGGCGAGGAATGGCTCGAAGGGGAGCAGGAGAAGCGAGCGAGCTTCGACTGGTTCGCCGACCTGCGCTATCTGGGCCAGAACTTCGAGCTCAACATGCCGCTCGCTAGCGGCCGGCTCGATGAAGGGTCGCTCTCCGCGCTCGTGGTCTCGTTCCATGGCCGGCACAAGGATCAGTACGGCTACGACATGCGCGGCCAGCCGGTGGAGATCGTCAATCTGCGGCTGGTGGTCACCGCAAAACGCCGCCCCGCGCCGAGCGAAAGCGCGAGACTGGCGCCGGGTGATGCAAGACAGGCGCTCGTCGAGCGCCGCAAGGCGTGGTTTCCCGGGACCGGATTCGTCGCGACTCCCGTCTACGACCGGGATCGGCTGCCGGCCGAACTTCGTATCGCCGGGCCCGCGATCATCGAGCAGATGGACGCGACCACCGTCGTGCCGCCGAAGGCAACCATCAGGAGCGACAAGCTCGGCTATCTGCATATGGAGCTGGGAATTTCGCGCGCAGCGGCCGGGAAGCTCCATGCAGAAGGCAGGTCGAGGCAGAAAACACGACAGCGCAGGGTAGCGGCATGAGGCGCAAATCCTCTTTGCGAAGCAAGATCGATCCGATCCGGGCGGAAGTGGTTGCGCGCTTTCTGCTCGCGACCGCCGAGGAGATGGGCGCGACCCTCACGCGCACCGCGTTCTCTCCCAACATCAAGGAGCGTGCCGACTGCTCGACGGCGATCTTCGATGCAAAGGGCGAGGTCATCGCGCTCGCGCAGCGCGTGCCGATACACCTGGGATCGATGGTCGGCGCGGTGGACGAGATACTCAAGCGCTATCCGCGCGAGGAGATCGTGCCGGGCGACATGTTCGTCGCAAACGATCCGTACAATGGCGGCGGCACGCACCTGCCGGACATCACGATCATCGCGCCGGTTTTCCTCGGCAAGCGCATAGCGGCTTTCGTCGCCAACATCGCGCACCATGCCGATGTCGGCGGCATGGTCCCGGGGTCCGAAGCGGCCGTGTGCAAGTCGATCTATCAGGAAGGCATCCGGATTCCGCCGGTTCGCATCATGCGCGGCGGCGATGTAAACCGGGATGTGTTTGAGTTGATCCTGCTCAATTCGCGCACGCCGGAGGAGCGCGTGGGCGATCTCCAGGCGCAGTTTGCGGCCAACACCGTGGGAACGCGGGGCGTGCTGCAGCTCTTCGAGCGCTACGGAGCAAGGGAAACCGAAACGGCCATCGCGGGGTACCTCGATTTCACCGAACGGCGCTTTCGGGCCGCAATCAGACGCCTGCCGCCGGGACGTTACTGCGCGGAGGATTTTCTCGACGGTGACGCCGAGGGAGAGACCCGCCCGATACGGCTTGCGTTGACCGTGAGCAGGACGCGGCTCGAGTTCGATTTCGCGGGCTCCGGCCGCCAGCTCGAGAGCGCTCGCAACATTCCCTATCGCGCCCTGCTCGCGACGATCTATACGGTGGCGAAGAGCATGCTCGATCCGGACGTGCCCGCGAACGCCGGCTACTACCGCACGATCGAGGTCAGCGCGCCGCCCGGCAGCGTCGTCGGTCCCGTGCCGCCGGCGGCTATCGGCTGCCGCTCCATCTCGGCCAGCGTGCTGGGAGACGTCATCGCGGCCGCGCTGTCGCAGGCGATGCCGGGAAAAGGACTGGCCGGATGCGGTCCCCATCACCTGTTCGTGCTTTCGGGCACTGACCCGCGCAGCGGCGCATACTTCGTGGATTACGAGACCGTCGCCGGAGGCATGGGCGCGCGTCCGGACCGCGACGGCGTCGACGGCGTGCGCGTGCACGCCTCGGGTTCATCCAACCTTCCCGTGGAGGCTCTCGAGCATGCCTATCCATTCCGCGTGGAGCGCTACGCATTGTGGGACGGCTCGGGCGGGGCGGGCCGGTTCCGCGGAGGCGCAGGAGTCGTGCGCGATTACCGCATCCTCGCCGACGACATCGTGGTGAGCCTGTCTTCCGAAAGGCAGCACGTGGCGGCGAAGGGTGCTGAAGGCGGCGGGTCAGGGGCAACCGGAGCCTTCATACTGAATCCCGGCGCGCCCGACGAGCGCCACCTTCCTTCCGCCGCGGCCGACGTGCGCCTGGAACACGACTCGGTGTTCAGAGTGTGCACGCCGGGCGCCGGCGGCTACGGGCCGCCGGACGAGCGCGACGGCGACGCGCGCGAGCGAGATCTGCGCGAAGGCCGAGTTTCACGCACGGGCGCGCGTGAAACTGATTGAAACCCAGTGCGTGTGATTTCGCGGTCGATACTTCGGTTCCACCGGTGTCCATTCGTGTTTATCTGCGGCTAGAATATGTTTTTGCATCCGGTCAGGGAGAACGTCGTGAACCGACCCAGTGATTTCAATGCCATAGCAGCAGCCCGCGCCAACTATCCCGCGCTGGAGCGCTGGACCTACCTCGATGTCGCCGGACGCTGCGTGCTCTCGCGCGCGTCGCGTGCCGCGCTCGACGCCAACATAGACGGTCACATGCTCAACGGCGCCGACAAGAAGAAGTATTTCGAGCTGATCGAGCGCACGCGGGGCCGCTTCGCCGAGCTGGTGGGCGCGACTGCGGACGAGATTGCCTACACCAAGAACGTGTCGGAAGGCATCAACATGATCGCCTCCGCCTACCACTGGCGCAAGGGCGACAACGTCATCATGTGCGGCGCGCTGGAGCATCCGAACAACGTCTACCCGTGGCTCAACATGCGCCGCTACGGTCTCGAGGTGCGCTCGGTGCCGCCGCGCGAAGGGCACATACCCGTGGACGAGATCGTCGCGCGCATGGACGGCGGCACCCGCATGGTGTCGGTATCGACCGTGACGTTTTCTCCGGGCTTCCGCACCGACGTCGACACCCTGGGCAAGGCATGCCGCAAGCGCGATGTGCTGCTGCTGGTGGACGCAGCGCAATCGGCCGGAGTCCTGCACACGGACGTCAGGCGCAGCAATATCGACGCGCTCGCGGTCTCGACGCAGAAAGGCCTGCTCGGCCTGTACGGCATGGGCTTCCTTTATTGCCGCCGCGAATGGGCGGAGCGGCTGCAGCCCGCCTACCTCGCGCGTTTCGGGGTCGACCTCGGAGACGCCCACGAGGCCTCAATGGGAGACGACGAGTACCGGCTCGCGGCGGGGGCGCGGCGCTTCGACCTCGGCAACTACAACTTCTCAGCCGCCGCCGCGACGGAAGCTTCGCTGGGCGAGCTGCTCGCTCTGGGGACCTCCAACATCGAGGCCTATGTGGTCGGCCTGGCGCGCGCGCTGGCGCAGGGATTCCTGGATCTGGGCCTGCCGGTATCAGGCGGCGCGCCGGGACGGCACCTCGCGCATATCGTGACGGTGGGGAAAATGAGCGCCGATCACTACGCGACCGGGGACGAGCTTTACAACCGGCTCTACGCCCATCTCGACGAGAACGGCGTAAAGCTCTCGATCCGGCGGGGCATGCTGCGGTTCTCGTTCCACCTCTACAACAACGCCGACGACGTAGCCCGCGTACTGGAGCTCACCCGGCAATTCCTGAAGAAGTGAGCCGGAATCGCCGGCCCCTCAGGGCACCGGCGGCCGTCGATTGTGCCAGTCGGTCGCATTCTCGAATGCCCAGCCGATGCGCAGGATGCGCGCTTCTTCGTAGCCGCTCCCGACGATCTGCAGCGAGATAGGCAGACCGCCTGCGGTGAAACCGCACGGCAGGGCGAGCGCGCACAGCCCCAGCAGGTTGACCGGTCGTGTGAGCAGGCTCATGGGCGATTTCCCCTGGTCGATTTCGGCCAGAGCCACCGCCGGCAACGGCGTAGTGGGCAGCAGGAGCGCATCCAGGTCGCGCAACGCCCATGCCACTTCGCGCTGCAGGCGTTCCCGCTCAGTCATGAGTCCAATGTAGTCCGCGGCCGACAACGTTTTGCCCCAACGGATCCGGTCGCGGACGTGCACGTCGAATGGCGCGTCGTCGCGATCGATCCACTCGCGGTGCAATGCATAGCCTTCCGCGGCAATAATCTTGCCGGTCAGGTCAGCGAGCCGCCGGTAGGAAAGGGGCAGTGAGAGCGTTTCGACGCGGGCGCCCAGTCCGCGCATGACCTCGAGGGCAAGCACGAACGCCCGCGCGACTTCAGGATCGATTTCTCCCAATTCCGCCTCGCTCAAGACGGCCAGGCGCAGGCCCGCGACGCCGGATTTCAGATCAGCCAGCGCGTCCACCGGCGGGTGCGCGAGCGTCTGCGGATCGTTGCGATCGGGCCCATGCATCGCCGCGAACAGCAATGCCGCGTCCTCGACATCGCGCGTCATGGGCCCCAGCGTGTCGAGCGTGGCGCTCAACATCAGGGCACCGTGATTGCTGACCCGACCCACGGTTGTTTTCAATCCGACGATGCCGCACAAAGCGGCGGGAATGCGCACCGAGCCCCCGGTGTCGCTGCCGATCGCGGCCGGTGCGAGTCCCGCGGCGACGGCGACGCCCGAGCCGCTGCTGGATCCACCCGGCGCGCGCGGTGTTTGCGGATCCCACGGATTCCAGGGCGTGCCCATGGTCGCGTTCGTCCCCCAGGCGCCAAAGGCAAACTCAACCATATGGGTCTTGCCGAGGGTGATCATGCCCGCGGCCGAGAGGCGTTGCACGACGGTCGCAGTGACCGGTGACACGCGTTCGCGCCAAAACAGTGAGCCGCCGCGCGTCGGCCTGCCCTCGATGTCCAGCAGGTCCTTGAACGCAATCGGGATGCCGTGCAACGGCCCCAGACGCTGGCCAGCGCGGATCGCGCGGTCAGCCAACTCGCCAGCGATGCGCGCTTCCTTCTCATAGATTTCTGCGAATGCGTGAAGTTTTTCGTCATGGCAGCCGATACGCTGGAGATAGCAGTCGACAAGCTGGCTTGCGCTCCATGTACCGGCTCGAAGACTATCGGCCATTACATGGATCGGCGCATATGCAAGCGCCGCGGTCGCGTTCTGACTGGAGGACATCATCTATTTAATCCATCTGCTGCGTCCCGGAGGTTTGCGCCGGCCAAGCATTGTCACGTCCTGACACCTCCCGCTTGCGCCAGCCAGGCGTGCACCTGCGCCACCACGGCGGCGCCTTCGCCAACCGCGGAAGTGACTTGCTTGTTAGACCCGGCGCGGGCGTCGCCTATTGCGAACACTCCCGGCACCGCCGTCTCCAACGGCAGCGGCTGGCGATCGCCCGCGGGCCGCGCGGCACGGCTGTACTCGTCCGCCGGCAGGGCTGCGCCCGTAGCGATGAAGCCCTTGTCGTCCAATTTGACGCCGCACGCCCCCAGCCAACCGGTATTCGGGTCGGCGCCGACGAACAGGAACACGCGTCGGATCGGCTTCGCCACCTCGGTGCCGCGCCTGCGGTCGCGCCAGCGCACGCCGGTCAAGTCCTTTCTGCCACCCTCGAGCGCGACGATCTCGGACTCGACGTGCAGCGTCACGTTGCCGAGCGCTGCAATGCGCTCGATCAGGTAGGTCGACATGGTGCTTTCAAGGCCGACGCCGCGGATCAGGATGTGTACATGCACCGCGTGTCCCGCGAGAAACGCCGCGGCCTGTCCCGCGGAGTTGCCTCCGCCGACGAGCACGACCTCTTCTCCGCGGCAGAGTGCAGCCTCGACCTGCGAAGCCCAGTAATGCACGCCCCGGCCTTCGTAGTTGGCGAGGTTGGGAATATCGGGACGCCGGTATTTCGCACCGGTCGCAATGACCGCCGTCCGCGCCGCCACGCACATCCCGCCCTCGACATGAAGCCTGAGCGGGAAGCCGGCGCATTCGAGCCTGGTCACCGGCGTCGGCACGGCGAAATCGACGCCGAACTTCTGCGCCTGGACGATTGCACGCCCGGCGAGCGCCGCACCCGCAATGCCGGTGGGGAAACCGAGGTAGTTCTCGATGCGGGCGCTCGCCCCGATCTGGCCGCCGATCACGCGCGCCTCCAGGACCACCACGGACAGCCCCTGCGAGGCGGCGTACACCGCCGCCGACAGACCGGACGGGCCCGCGCCGACGATAGCGACGTCATAGGTGCGATCCGCGCTCAGCTCGGGAAGCAGGCCGATCACCCGCGCGAGGGCCTGCTCGGTCGGCCGCTTGAGCACGGTTCCGTCCGGGCACATCACCAGCGGCAGTTCCTCCGGCCGCGGCGCGTGGATCTTGAGGGCCGGTTCGGCGTCACGATCGCGGGCGGCGTCCAGCACCGTATGCGGATGGGCGTTGCGGGACAGGAATCCCTGCAGCCGCAGCACGCGTGCGCTGCCGGGCGTGCCGATGATCACCGGGCCGCCCGTGCCGGTTTCGAACAGCGCCACGCGCCGCAGGATGAGCGCGCGCATGATGCGCTCGCCGAGCTCGGCCTCCGCTATCAGCACTGCACGCAGCGAAGGAGGGTCGATTACCAGCGCCTCCACGGCGCCGACGGCGCGGCCGTAGACGAGGGGCGGGCGGCCGGAGAGCGAGCCGACTTCCGCCAGGAAGTGTCCGGGTCCATGCTCGATCGCTCGCACATGCTGGCCCCGGCTGTCCTTGTACGTGATCAGCACGCGGCCGCGCAGCAGCACGAACATGCCCATGCCCGACACCCCGGCCTCGAACAGGAACTCACCCGGATTCCAGGTCTTCAATGTCCCGAACCGCCGCAACCGGTCGATCTCGGCCGGCTTCAATTTGGGGAAGACTTGGTCGCGCCGCGTGGCGACGCTGGGGGGCAGCGTAACGTCGGCTGTGTCGCCGCCTATATGCCCGTAAGCGTTCTCGTCCGAAGCAGGCTCCATTCGAGCAGGAAGCAGCGGCACTCTCCGATGGCCGGCGTCAGGCGACGCCGTGCTGTTTGAACCACGCCTGCATCCGCTTCCAGCCGTCTTCGGCCGCTTCCTTGCGATAGCTCGGCCGGTAGTCGGCGTAGAAGGCGTGGGGCGCGCCGTCGTATACCCTGATCTCGGATGACGTGTTGCCGGCTGCTTTCAGCGCTTCGCGCATCTGTTCGACGTGCGCGACCGGGATGCTCGCGTCTTCCGCGCCGTAGAGGCCGAGCACCGGTACCTTGAGATGCGGCGCGAGCTCCACCGGATAGGCGGGCTGCAACGGCGCCTTGCTGGGCGCGACGAGCCGGCCGTACCACGCAACGCCCGCCTTCACTTTCGGATTGTGCACGCAGTACGTCCACGTGATCCGTCCGCCCCAGCAGAAGCCCGTGACAGCCAGTCTGCTCGTGTCGGCCTTGCCCGTGGACTCGGCGAATACGACCGAAGCATCGAGATCGGACATGACCTGGCTGTCGGGAACGTGGTTCACGACCTTGGCGAAGATCTCCTGGTTGTCGGTAAACTTGGTGACGTCGCCCTGCCGGTTGTACAGATCCACCGCGATCGCAAAGTAGCCAAGCTTACCGAGCCGCCGGCATACGTCCTTGATGTGCTCGTGCACTCCGAAGATTTCCTGTACGACCAGAACCAGAGGCACCTTGCCGCCCTTTTCCGGGTGTGCGCGGTACGCCGGCACGGCGCCGGTCATCGTCTGTATCTTTACTTCGCCCGCGGTGAGCCCTTTCGTGTCAGTGGTGATCGTCGTGGCGGCGATCGGCCGCACGATCTTCGCGAAGCCCTGAGGCAGCAGCGCGGTGACGAGATCCTGAAGGGGATCGCTTTGGGTCAGAGGCAGGGCGGATGTAGTCATGTCCAACTCCGAGGATGAAGGACCAGGGATGACGGATGAAGTTGCCGAGTCGAGTCCAAATCTTGAATCAGGCCGAAAACAACGCCCGGAAATCGGGCGGGGAAGTATAGCACTCAGATACAGCGTCTCGGATATTGCGTCTCAGGCAATGCGTTACGCGTCGTCGCGCTCCATCCGGGATGTCTTATCCGGGATGCTTCGCCCGAGACGCATCATCTGGGGTCGGCTCATTCAGCCCGCGCGCCGGACTCCTTCACCAGCTTTGCGTAGACCGCCAGGTCGCGCTTGATCCTTTCCCCGAGCTCCTTCGGCGTGCTCGCCGCCGAGTCAACCGATTGCTGGGTGAGCTGCTCCTGCACATCGCTGAATTGCAGCGCCCTGGCGAGGGCGTCGCTCAACTGCTGGATCACGACCTCTTGCGTGCCCGTAGGCGCCGCGAGTCCCAGCCACAGGATGAATTCGTATCCCGGCACGCCCGATTCGGCGATCGTCGGCAGCTCGGGAAACGCCCGTATCCTCCGGCTGCTCGTCGCGGCGAGCGCGCGTACCCGTCCGGCCTTGATGAGCTGGGTGGAGGTGATCGTCGTCGAGAAGGTAACCGAGATGTGGCCGCCCAGGAGATCGTTCAGCGCGAGGTTCCCGGCGCGATACGGCACGTGGACCATGCGGATGCCGGTCATTGTATTGAGCATGATCCCGGCGAGATGTCCGGGGGTGCCGATGCCGCCGGAGCCGAAATCGACCTGCCCCGGCCGCGATCTCACTAGCGCGACGAGCTGCTCGATGCTCGTGACGGGCACCGAGGGATGCACGATCACGATGTAGGGTGAGAGGCCGACCATCCCGATCGGAGCGAAGTCCTTGACCGGATCGTACGCGACCGTGCGCAGCGCCGGGACGATCGCGAGCGTTGCGTTGGTGACCATCGTGAGCGTATGGCCATCAGCGGCGGCCCGCGCGCCCTGCTCGGTGCCGATCGCGCCGCCCGCGCCGGGGCGGTTGTCCACGATGAAGGGCTGACCCAGCACCGCGGTGAGGCGCGGCGCGATCACGCGGGCGATGACGTCGTTACTGCCGCCGGCGGCGAACGGGGAGATGATGCGGACCGAACGGTTCGGGTACGCTTGCGCCGCGGAGTCGAATGAAAGAACCGCCAAAAGCCACAAGGTTAGCCACGGAAACACACGGAAGGGCATGGAAGATTTCGGACAAAAATCAAACGAGCTCATTGGAAATGGTCTGTCCGGTCCTGGCCTTCGCCTGGACAGTCTGTCCGTGTGTTTCCGTGTGATTCCGTGGCTAGAACCTATCTCAATAATAGGCACGTGTGCGACGGAGGCGATGTGGGATGCAGGTCGAGGAGAAGGGCCCGAAGCAACATGTCGATATTGCGAGGGCTCCCGACAAAGAGATGCGCCCCTGAGCGGTCGCTTGCCGACCGCGGGGCGTACCCCTGCCAGGATTGGCGCGCAATGGCGAAGCCATTGCTCAGCGCCCCGTCCCACTCGGGTTGCGGCCAG
>DATFWO010000148.1:0-18332 GCA_035259205.1 Burkholderiales bacterium
CGCGCGCGGCATCAAGCTCGATCGCAGCGTGGACCCCGAGATCATCTACCTCTACTTCAACATGCAGGAGCGCATTGGCGGCGAGCTCAACCCGGTAGGCGGTTTCAGCAAGGAGCGCATCGCGTTGCGCCGCGCAATTGCGATGTCGTATAACGTCGCTGACCAGATCCGTATCATCCGCAAGGGGCAGGCGATCCGGGCGCAATATCCGATTCCACCGGGGGTCGCCGGGCACGATGCGGGCTACCGCAGCTATATTCAGTACGACCCGCGGACCGCCAATGCGCTGCTGGACAAGTTCGGCTACCGGAAGGGGCCGGACGGCTACCGCACGCAGCCCGACGGCAAGCCCCTCTTGGTCCGCTATTCCTCGACGCCCACTGAACGCGACCGCCAGTTCGACGAGCTCATGAAGCGCTCCCTCGACTCGATCGGGATTCGCCTCGCGATACACAAGGACCGCTTCCCGGAGCTGATCAAGCTCGAAAACGAATGCCGGCTGATGATGCGAGGAGCCGCGTGGATCGCCGACTATCCGGACGGTGACAACTTCATGCAGCTCCTCTACGGGCCGAACTCGCGGCAGACCAACGGCGCGTGCTACCAGTCGGCGCGGTACGACGAGCGTTACGAAAAATCGAGGCGGCTGCCGAACGGTCCGGAACGCGACCGGCTCTATCGCGAAATGACCCGGATCATGGAGGTGGACACCGTATGGCTGCTGACGGACAGCCGTTATCGGAACGCGCTCCTGCAGCCGCATGTCGTCGGCTACCGGAAGCACCCCGTCCTGCACGCCGAGTGGCTGTACATAGACCTCGCGGCGCCATCTGGAAGGTAGGTTGATGCCGGCATACATCACCCGCCGCGTATTGCAATTCGTGCCTACGTTGCTCGGCGTGATGCTTCTGGTGTTCGGCTTGTTCAGCTGGATCGGCGGCGATCCCGCCTACCTGCTCGTCGGCAAGATCCCCAACCCGGAGCAGATCGAGAATATCCGGCGTCAGCTCGGCGTCGACCAGCCGTACTACGTCCAGTTCTGGATATTCGTGAAGCAGGTCGCGTCCGGGGATTTCGGCGCCAGCTGGGCGACCAACGAGAGGGTTTCGGCGATCTTCGCGACCAGGCTGGGACCGTCGCTGATCGTGCTCCTGCCCATGCTCGCCGTGAGCACGCTGCTCGCAATGGCGGCGGCCATGCTCGTCGCTCACGTGCGCGGGTCGCTGACGGACCGCACGATCATGATCGGCTGCACGGTCGGGCAGTCGATCAGCATCCTCGTCTATATCCTCGTATTGCAGTATGTACTGGCCTACCGGCTCGGCTGGTTCCCGGTGCAAGGCTGGGGCAATGGTCTCGCGGAAAACCTCCTCCGCTACAGCGCGCTGCCGATCATCGTCGGGGTCGTGGTCTCGCTCGCGCCCGATATCCGGCTCTACCGCAGCTTCTTTCTCGAGGAGATCAACCAGGATTACATCCGCACCGCCCGGGCCAAGGGCATGAGCGAGACCCGCGTGATGTGGGTGCACGTGCTGCGCAACGCCGCGATCCCGATCGTGACCAACGTCATGATTCAGCTGCCCGGACTGCTCGCGGGCGCGTTCCTCATCGAGCGCTTTTTCTCCATCCCGGGCATCGGCCGCGAGGTGATACTCGCCGTCGAGCGCAGCGATTTCCCGGTCATCAAGGCGGTGACCGTCTACGTCGCGATCGCCACCATGATCATCAATCTGCTGGCGGACCTGCTCTACAAGGCGGTCGATCCGCGCGTGGAGCTCAAATGAGCACAGGTGCGACTACGCTGTCCGGTGCGCCGTACCCTGCGTCTCCCGGGCTGTGGGCGCTCGCCTGGAAGCGGCTCTGCCGAGACCGGGTGGGCCTCGCTTCTTTCGCTATCGTGCTGCTCTACCTCGCCCTCATGGCGGCCTCCGCAGCGGGATTGGTGGCAGGCGACTGGTCGCGAGAAGCGGGAGTGAGCTATGCGCCGCCGAGCTTCCTGGGGCCCGGCAGCGCTCCTTCCGCCGAGCGCGCCGCGCCTGGGTCGGAGGCCGCGGCGGGAGCGCCGCCCGAAGACCTGGGCATAGTGGATCCGCTCGCTGCAGAGCTCGCCGAGATCAGGAAAGAACTCACGGGCGTTTCGGTTTCCGAATCGAGAGCGCCCACCCTCGCGTTCGGGGGCGACAAGTGGGGCCGGGACGTGCTGAAGAAGGCGATCAAGGGCACCGAGACATCGGTGCTGGTAGGCATCGTCGCGGCAGCGCTCGCGGTGTTTCTGGGCGCCTTGTTCGGGGCTCTCGCCGGCTACTACGGCGGGCCGGTCGACGATGTCTTCAACTGGATTTACAGCGTCTTTACCTCCATTCCCTATCTCCTGCTCGTGCTGGCGATCGCGGCAGTGCTCAACCAGAAAGGCACGGCGACCGTGATCCTGATACTCGGGCTCACCGGCTGGACCGGCACGTTTCGCCTGGTGCGCGCGGAGTATATGAAGCACAAAGTGCGCGAATACGTCCTTGCGGCCGATGCGATCGGTGCGTCAAACGCGCAGCGCATGTTCGGCCACATTTTCCCGAACGTGAGCCATGTGGTTCTCGTGCAGCTGTCCCTGCATGTCGTGCTCTTCATCAAGTCCGAGGTGATCCTGAGCTTCCTCGGCTTCGGCGTCGGCGTGGATACCGTATCGTGGGGCAGCATGCTGAACGAAGCGCAGAGCGAGCTGCTGCTCGGACAATGGTGGCAGCTCGTTGCAGCGACCGTCGCCATGGCGGTGCTGGTGACGGCGTTCAGCCTTTTTACCGACGCCCTGCGCGACGCGCTCGATCCGAGGCTCAATTGACCGCCGACACCGCGACCCTGCTCAGCGTTCGGGACCTGAAAGTGGACTTCCGGACCAGCGAGCCGCACGCGCTGCACGCGCTCAAAGGGATCAGCTTCGATATTCCGGCTCGCGGCACGATCGCCCTGGTCGGCGAGTCCGGCAGCGGAAAATCGGTGACCGCGCTGGCGATACTGGGGCTGCTGCCGGCCGCCAATGCCACGGTGCTGTCGGGCAGCTCGATCACGTATCGGGGGCGCAACCTTCTGGATTCGACGCTAAATGAGATGCAGGCCGTGCGCGGCACCGAGATTTCCATGGTGTTCCAGGAGCCCATGAGCTCGCTTAACCCGGTGTTTTCCGCGGGATTCCAGCTCGGCGAGGTCCTCAGGAAAAAGCTCGGCTTGACGCGCAGGCAGGCACGCACGCGCGCCGTGGAGCTGCTGCGGGAGGTGGGCATCCCCGAGCCCGAACTACGGGTGGATGCGTACCCATTCCAGCTTTCGGGAGGCCAGCAGCAGCGCGTCATGATCGCCATGGCGATCGCCTGCGAGCCCAAGCTCCTGATCGCAGACGAGCCCACGACCGCGCTCGACGTCACGGTGGAGAAGCAGATCCTGAAGCTGGTTGCGGGCCTGCAGCGGCAGCGGCAGATGGCGATGCTGTTCATCACCCACGATCTCGCGCTGGTCGCGGAGGTCGCCGACTACGTCGTGGTGATGCGCGAAGGAGAGATCAGGGAACAGGGCAGCGTCAAGAGAATATTCGAAGCGCCGCGAGACGACTATACACGGGCGCTACTGGCGTGCCGGCCGACGCTGGGCCGCCGCCCCCGCCGGCTGCCGGTCATCGACGACTTTGCCGGCGGACGGCAGGCAGTCGAGATTCCGGAGCGCCCGCGCGGCCTGCGGGGGGACGAGGAGATCGTCCTCGAGGCGCGGCACCTCGCGAAGAGCTTCTATTTCCGCGAGGGGCTGTTCGGCAGAAAGGCATTCGAGGCGGTCAAGGACGCCTCTTTCAAGCTCGCCAGGGGCAAGACTCTGGGGGTCGTCGGCGAGTCCGGCTCGGGCAAGACCACGATGGCGTTGACGCTCATGCGCCTTACTCCGGCGTCGGGCGGAGAGGTCCTGTTCGACGGCAGGAACCTGCTCGCGATGCCTCCCGAAGCCGCGCTGCAGTACAAGCGCCGCACCCAAATCGTCTTCCAGAATCCGTACGCCTCGCTCAACCCGCGGTTTACCGCCGGCGAGATCCTCGTCGAGCCGATGCGCATCCACTCCATAGGGGCGGACGACCACGAGCGGCATGCTCTCGCCGGCCAGCTGTTCGACAAAGTGGGCCTGCCTCAGTCTTCGTTCTTCAAGTATCCTCACGAATTCTCCGGCGGCCAGAGACAACGGATCGCAATCGCCCGATGCCTGACGATGAAGCCCGACGTGCTGATCTGCGACGAAGCGGTGTCCGCGCTCGACGTGTCGGTCCAGGCGCAGCTCTTGAACCTGCTGCAGGACCTGCAGGATGAATACGGCATCAGCTACGTCTTCATCTCGCACGATCTTGCGGTGGTCAAGTACATGGCCGACGAAGTGATGGTGATGAAGGCGGGCGAGATCGTCGAAATCGCGGGATCCGACGAGATCTACGCCAATCCGCGGCACCCTTATACAAAGCAGCTGATCTCGGCCATGCCCCGGGGCTGGCGCGACGGCGGGGCGCGCGCAGAGCAATGAGGCGGCTCCTCGTCGCCTGCCTTGCCGTGCTCGCCGGAGTTCTTTCCTCCGAGGCCTGGAGCGCGCATGCTTACGCGCAGTTCGGCGACATCAAGTACCCGGCCGGGTTTCACCACTTCGACTGGGTGAATCCCGAAGCGCCCAAGGGCGGGGACATCGAGCTGGTGCCGCCGCTGCGCATCACCAACTTCGACAAATACAATCCATTCACGCTCAAGGGCACGGAGCCTCCCGGCCTGTCGGCTCTGCTCTTCGAAAGCCTGCTGACCGGCACGCTCGACGAGCCGACGACGGTGTATGGACTGCTCGCCGAGGACGTGCGGGTCGCGCCCGACAAGCTCTCCGTTACTTTCCGGCTCAATCCGGCGGCGCGCTTTCACGATGGCAAGCCCGTCGTGGCGGCCGACGTCAAGCACAGCTTCGATACGCTCATGAGCAAGGAAGCGCATCCGCAGTATCGCGTCGTGTTTGGGGACGTCGAGCGCGCGGTCGTGACCGGGCCCTTGACCGTTCGCTTCGATTTCAAGGCGGTCAGCGCGGAGCTGCCGCTGCTGGTGGGCGGCATGCCGGTTTTCAGCCGCGACTGGGGCGCCGGGAAGCCGTTCGATCAAGTCATCATGGATACGCCGATCGCGACTGGTCCATATCGCATCGGTCGATTGACCTTCGGCCGCGATATCACTTATCAACGCGATCCCGCCTATTGGGCGCGCGATCTCAACGTGCGCCGCGGCATGTTCAATTTCGATCGCGTCACGTACAAGATCTACAAGGACAATACCGCCCAGACCGAGGCGTTCAAGGCGGGGGAGTTCGACTACATCCAGGTGTTCTCGGCCAAAGATTGGGTGCGCGCGTACGTCGGGAAGAAGTTCACCTCCGGCGAAATCATCAAGACCGAGCTCAAGTCGAAGAACGCCGGCGATTTTCAGGGTTTCCTCATCAACACGAGGCGCGAGAAATTCAAGGACGTGCGCGTGCGCGAGGCGCTCGGGCTGGCATGGGACTTCGAGTGGATCAACCGCATGATTAATTACAGCGCGTATACGCGCGTGCGCGGTTACTTCAACGACAGCGATTTTGAGGCGAAGGGCCTGCCGGGCGCCGATGAGCTTGCCGTGCTCACGCCGCTGCGCGCCAAGCTGTCGAAAAAGGTCTTCACCGAGGAAGTGCCGCTGGCGCCGACGACGAACCCACCCGACAGCCTGCGGGGCAATCTGCGCAAGGCGCGGGAGCTGCTGGCCGCTGCGGGTTGGACCTACCGCGACGGCGCGCTGCGCAATGACAAAGGCGAGATATTCACAGTCGAGTATCTGACGGGCGACGCGCGCGGAGAGATCATTGCGGCCCCTTATTTTCAGGCGCTGCGGAAGCTCGGCATCATGGGCGAGTCGCGCAGAGCCGATTTTGCGCTCATCCAGAAACGCCTGGACGTGTTCGACTACGACCTCTTCACGGTGCGCATTCCGGGGAGGGAGGCACCGGGCAGCGAGCTTGTCGACCGTTTCAGCTCGAAATCGGCCGACACCGAAGGCTCGAGCAACTGGATGGGAGTGCACGATCCCGCAGTCGATGGGCTCGTGAATCTGGTGGTAGCGGCGACGACGCGGCCGGAGCTGATCGCGCGGCTACGCGCGCTCGACCGGGTGCTGCGCCACGGCTATTACGTCGTTCCCCAGTATTACAGCAACACGTTCCGGGTCGCCTACCGCTCGGGAAAGTTCGAGCAGCCGGCGGTGGCGCCGCTTTATTACCAGCCCGAAGACTGGATCGTGTCGACCTGGTGGCGGAAAAGATAGGAGCCGATGCGCAATGTGGTCCTACGTTATCAAGCGGCTGCTGCTGATGATACCGACGCTGCTCGGGATACTCCTGATCACGTTCGTCATTGCCCAATTCGTCCCGGGCGGGCCCGTCGAACAGATGGTGTCGCAGCTCCAGGGACGCGGGGGCGGAACCGAGGGCCGTGCCACCACCGGAGGCTATCGGGGACGCCAGGGTGTCGATGCGAAGCGCATCGAGGAGATCAAGAAGCTTTACGGCTTCGACCGGCCCGCACCCGAGCGATTTCTCCACATGCTCGGCCAATACGCCCGTTTCGATCTCGGCCGGAGCTTTTTTCACAACAAGGACGTATGGCAGTTGATACTCGAGAAGCTGCCGGTGTCGATCAGCCTCGGGATGTGGACGTTTCTCCTGGTCTATCTCATCTCGCTGCCGCTCGGCATCGCAAAGGCGGTGCGCGCCGGCACGCGCTTCGATACCGTCACGACGTTCATCGTGCTGCTCGGCTACGCGATCCCGAGCTTCGTGATGGGCGTCGTGCTGCTCGTGCTGTTCGCGGGCGGCTCTTTCGTCCAGTGGTTCCCCCTTCGGGGCCTCACTTCGCTCAACTGGCCTGAGCTCAGCCTCGCCGGCAAGATTACGGACTATTTCTGGCACATCACGTTGCCCGTCGCTTCGATGGTACTGGGCGGTTTCGCAGTGATCACGATACTCACGAAGAACTCGGTGCTCGAAGAGATACGCAAGCAGTACGTGCTCACCGCGCGCGCAAAAGGCGTCGACGAGCGCAAGGTGCTGTGGAAGCATGTCTTCCGCAACGCGCTGATTCCCATCATGACGGGCTTCCCCGCGGCGTTCGTGGGCGCGTTCTTCACCGGGTCGATTCTGATCGAGACCTTGTTTTCGCTCGACGGCCTGGGGCTGCTCTCTTACGAATCCGTCATCCGGCGCGATTACCCGGTCGTGCTCGGAAGCCTGTTCCTGTTCACGATCATCGGGCTGTTCACGACGCTGCTGCGCGATCTGAGCTACGTGTGGGTCGATCCGCGGGTCAAGTATTTCGGTTGATGCCATGACATCCGCTGCCGCCGCTCCTGCTGCCGATACCGTCCCGGCCCGTCATTCGTCGTTTCAAAGCCCCGGCCGCCGCGCCTGGCGGCGCTTTCGTGCCAATCGGCTCGGCTATGTGAGCCTGATCCTGTTCGTGGTGCTCTTCGGCCTGAGTCTCCTTGCGGAGGTCTTCTCCAACGACAAGCCTCTCCTCGTGCGCTACAACGGGCAGTGGTACTTCCCTCTGGTACAGACGCTGCCGGAAACGACATTCGGCGGGGACTTCCCAACGGCGACCGACTATCTCGACCCCCTCATCCGCGACAATCTGAAGAAGCCCGGCAACTTCGCGATTTTCCCGCTCAACCCTTATCACCACAGCACGATCAACTACTTCGCCAAGGAGCCCAACCCCGCATCGCCGGGGCCTGAAAATCTACTGGGCACCGATGACCGCGGGCGCGACATTCTGGCGCGTCTGATTTACGGATTCCGCGTCTCGGTCGTGTTTGCATTGCTCGTCGCCGGCATATGCGCGATCTTCGGGGTCCTCTACGGCTCGATTCAGGGTTACTTCGCGGGATGGACCGATATTGCCATGGAACGCTTCAACGAGACCTGGAGCGCCATGCCGATGTTGTACATGCTGATCATCCTGTCGTCGATGTTCTCGCCGAGCTTCTGGCTGCTCGTCGGCTTGCTGTCGATCTTCGGTTGGCTGGGGATCGCCGCTTACGTTCGCGCCGAATTCCTGAAGAACCGCACGCTAGACTACGTGCGGGCCGCGCGGGCGCTGGGGCAGAGCAACAGAAAGATCATGATGCGGCATATCCTGCCGAACAGCCTTACGCCCGTTATCACTCTCATACCGTTCGAGCTCGCAGCCGCGATCGGTGCGCTCACCAGTCTCGACTTTCTCGGGCTGGGCGTTCCCCCGACTACCCCTAGCCTCGGCGAGCTGCTCAGTCAGGGGAAAGACAATCTGTACGCCTGGTGGATTTCGCTGACGACTTTCGGCGTGCTGCTCGTCATGCTCCTGCTGCTGATACTGATCGGCGATGCGCTGCGCGATGCGCTCGATCCACGCAAGGTGCTCGAAGGAGAAGCATGAGTCTCCTCGAGGTGCGCGATCTCACCATCGGCTTCGGCGCCCGCCGGGTGGTGGATCGCGTATCGTTCTCGCTGGACGCGGGCGAGAAGCTGGCTCTTGTCGGCGAGTCGGGATCGGGCAAGACCGTTACCGCGCTGTCGCTCCTGCGCTTGATCGAGACAGCGCGCGTGTCCGGGCAGATCACCTTCGACGGCAAGGACGTGCTGAAGCTGCCGGAGGCGGAGCTGCACGATCTGCGCGGGCGCGATATCGCGGTGATCTTCCAGGAGCCGATGACCGCGCTCAACCCGGTCTTTACCGTGGGCGACCAGATCGCCGAATCGCTGCAACTGCATACCGAGCTGCGTGGACCCGCCGCCTGGACCGAGGCGGTCGCAGCGCTGCGGCGCGTGGGCATCACGGAGCCCGAACTGCGCGCGCGCAGCTATCCCCACCAGCTTTCGGGCGGGCAGCGGCAGCGCGCCATGATCGCGATGGCGCTTGCGTGCAGCCCGAAATTGCTCATAGCCGACGAGCCGACGACGGCGCTCGACGTGTCCATCCGCATGCAGATCCTCGAGTTGATCGACCGCTTGCGTGCGGAGGCCGGAATGGCGCTGCTGCTGATAACGCACGACCTCAATCTCGTGCGCCGCTACGCCGATCGCGTCGCCGTGATGGAGCGCGGACTGCTGGTGGAGCAGGGGCCGACCGCGGAAGTCACGCAGCGTCCCCGGCACCCGTACACGCAGAAGCTCGTCAACAGCCGGCCCGAGCGTGACGTCGCGCCTCCCGCCGCGGGACGGGTCGTCGAAGCCCGGGACGTGCGAGTGGACTACCCGACGCAGCTACCGGGCTTCCGGGGCTGGTTCACGAAAGGCATATTTACTGCGGTCGAACACGTCGATTTCGACCTGGCGCCCGGCGAGACTCTGGGCATCATCGGCGAATCGGGCTCGGGCAAGACGACGCTGGCGCTGGCGGTGCTCAATCTCGTCGCCGCCCACGGCGACATCCGCATTGGCGGCACACCGTGGTCCGGTGCGGGCGCGATGGGTAACCGCGAGACGCGCCGCCAGATACAGGTCGTGTTCCAGGACCCCATGTCGTCGTTGTCGCCGCGTTTGACGGTGGAGACCATGATCGGCGAAGGCCTGGAGATACACGAACCCGCTCTCGACGCGGCGCAACGGCGCGAGCGCGTGATCCAGGCGCTGCACGACGTGGGCCTTACCGAAAACGGGGAAGCGGAGCCGCTGCTGTACCGGTATCCGCACGAGTTCTCGGGGGGGCAGCGCCAGCGCATCGCAATTGCACGCGCGCTGATCGTGAAGCCGAAAATCGTCGTGCTGGACGAGCCGACCAGCGCCCTCGACGTGACGATACAAAAACAGGTCCTGCAACTGTTGGGCGGTTTGCAGCGCAAATATGGCCTGAGCTACATCCTCGTCACGCACGATATCGACGTTGTGCGGGCCATGGCGCATCGTGTGATGGTGATGAAGGACAGCCGCATCGTCGAGAGCGGCGCCCTGGACGATATTCTTCACCGCGCGAAGTCGGACTACACCCGCACGCTCGTTGTGGCAGGCCTTCCCTCAAGCTGACGCGTCGCGTTGGCGCGATCCTGACGCGGCGCCAATGGGCGGGCGGCATGCCTTGAAGTATGCCGCGTTATCTCGGTGCGTCCTTGACCGATCCGGCTACCACGACCTGCTTGCCCGCCGGAATGGTCACCTTGGTGCGTTTCGTCTTCGGACCTGCCGGTTTGCCCACGGCCGTCTTGTGGGTGCTCTTTGCCGCCGCCACGCGGGTATGGGGCGTCTTCCTGGATTTTCCTGCATGGCGGGCCGGCGTCAGCGCGGGAGCGGGCAGGTCGGGCAGATTGGGTTCGGCAGTGCCCTTGGCTGGCACCATCAGGGTCTGCCCGGCAATCACTTTTCTGGGGGGCACGAGACCGTTCACTTCCTTGAGCTGCGACACGCTCATGCCGTATTTCGCGGCAACGGTCTCCAGCTTGTCGCTGCGCTTCATGGTGTAGGCCTGCCATGAAACGAGCGGCTTGTCGTGCGCCTCCAGATTGCGCCGGAAAACGTCGACCTTGTCGCTGGGCAGCAGGATCGACTCCGTGCCGTGCGCCTTGATCACGGGCTTGTTGTGCGCCGGGTTGAGAAACTTGAAGTCCTCGAGCGGAATCTCGGCCAGGCGGGCTGCGAGTATCACGTCGATGTGGCGGTCGGTTGTGATCGTCGCAAAATACGGCCGGTTCGGGACATCGGCCAGCGTAAGGCCGTATGCCTGCGGGTTGGCGATGATGTTTTTCACCGCCTGCAGCTTGGGTACGTAGCTGCGGGTTTCCGACGGCATCGTGAGGCTGTCGTATTCCCCAGACAGTCCCTTCGCCTGGTTCTTCGCGATGGCCCGCGCGACGGCGCCTTCGCCCCAGTTATAGGCGGCGAGCGCGAGATCCCAGCTGCCGAACATGCCGTAGAGCTTCTCCAGGTAATCGAGCGCGGCGCTTGTTGCTGCGATGGGATCGCGACGGCCGTCGTACCAGAAATTCTGGCGCAGCCCGTAGTTCTTGCCGGTCGAGGGTATGAACTGCCACATGCCGGATGCGTGGGAGCGCGAATACGCCTGCGGGTTGTAGGCGCTCTCGATCATCGGCAGCAGCGCGATTTCGGTGGGCATCCCGCGCCGCTCGACCTCTTCCATTACGTGGTAGAGGAAGCGGCTGCTGCGTTCGATCATCCGGCCCACGTAATCGGGCCGGGTTGAGTACCACAGCTCCCAGTCGCGCACCAGCGGACCTTCCACATTGGGCAGGCGGAAACCGGCGCGCACCCGGTCCCACAGGTTGGGCGGCGGCGCGGCCGTGACTGCGGGCGGCAAGTCTGCGGGCGGCTGGGCCGCAGGGCTATCGACGGCGGCTTCTTTTCCCTCAGCCACCGCGGGAGCGGGCTCCTTGACTGGCACTTGCGGGACAGCAACGGAAGCGTCCGGCGCATTGCTGGTCGGAACCTGCGCGCAGCCAGCCGCCAGGAACAGCAAGGCGAAACCCAAAGTGGCAGCTCTGAAATGCATTCAGCTCTTGGGGTTATTCGAGGAGACCGTCGCATGGTAACCACGGGGGGTACTGCGAGTCAAGGTGAAATCGCTTAATAATCATGTAAATCTGGCCAAATTCCACGGCAATTCCAGGAGTTTGCCCAGAAGTCGTGGTTGCAGCTCGCGCGGGATACTGAGCAGTTCTGGCAGCACCAGAGACGACGACCTGCCGTTGCAGCGCACAAATCGAGCGCTGACGTGCGTGCCTGCGGCCGATAGCAGAAGTCGGCAGACATTCGGCCGCATTCACGTCCTCGTAAATTCGTGACTGATGGATCGTGACTGGTAACTCGTGACTAGTGACTCTTGACTGATGACGCGTGACTGGTAGTGCGTTGTGGAAAGACGTCGTCCTGCGCTCCCGTGAGCGGTGTCGGTCTCGCCTGTCAGTCACGCTGCATCGGTCATGCCCTATCAGTCACGAAGTCTCCATCAATAAGTCGCGCCGTAACGGCCACGCTTTTCAAGGCCGTGCCGCGTATATAAACTCGCAAAATGGCTGTGCACGCCAGAGGATACGGCGCCAAGGAGTGGCTGGAGACCCCGCTGGGGCAGTATCTGATCGCGCGCGAGCAGGCCTACTTCGACGCCGTAGTCGCGGATGTCTTCGGTTACAACGCGTTTCAGCTGGGCATGCCGGAGGCGGATCTGCTGCGTGCGAGCCGCATCCCCATGCGCTGTCGCGTGGGAGTTGCGGGCGCGGTGCATCTCAACGCCGACTTCCGGGATCTTCCGATCGCGAGCAACAGCGCCGATCTCGTGCTCCTTCCGCATACGCTCGAATTCAACGACAACCCGCACCAGATCCTCCGCGAAGTCGCGCGCGTGCTGATGCCGGAGGGGCACGTCGTCGTTGCTTGCTTCAATCCCTGGAGCCTGTGGGGGTTTCGCCGTACCTTCGGCCGCCGGCGAAACTATCCCTGGAACGGCCGCTTCATCACTTTGCCGCGCATGAAGGACTGGCTCGCGCTGCTCGGACTGGATATCGCGGGCGGTCAGATGGCGTGCTACGTGCCCCCCTGCGCGACGCAGAAATGGCTCGATCGCGTGTCCTTCCTGGAGGCGGCAGGGGACCGCTGGTGGCCGATCGCGGGCGGGGTCTATTTCCTGCAGGCCGTGAAGCGTGTGCAAGGCTTGCGTCTCATCATGCCTAAGTGGACCGACCGTCTCGCTCCGGCCAAAGCCCTTGCCGCCGCGCCGAAGAAGGTTGCGCGCCCTGAGGATGCCGTCACGGCTCGCGTGACTGATGGAACGTGACTGATCATCAGTCACCGGTCATGAAAGAGGTCGAGGAGATCTACACCGACGGCGCCTGCAAAGGCAATCCCGGCGCCGGAGGCTGGGGGGCGCTGCTCGAATGGGATGGCAAAACGCGCGAGCTGTTCGGCGGCGAAGCGCAGACCACCAACAACCGCATGGAGCTTACGGCCGTGATCCGCGCGCTGGAGGCGCTGCGCGGCCCGCGCCGGGTGAGGCTGCATACCGATTCGCAATACGTGCAGCTGGGAATCAGCGAGTGGATCCATGGCTGGAAAAGGCACGGTTGGCGCACGGCTGCAAAGAAGCCGGTCAAGAACGAGGACTTGTGGCGACGGCTCGACGAGTTGCGGCAGCTGCACGACGTCGAGTGGCTGTGGGTACGAGGGCACGCGGGACATCGCGGCAACGAGCGCGCGGACGAGCTCGCCAATCGAGGCGTTGCCTCGCTTGCAAGGGGCGTGACTGATATTTCTGACGAGGCGTGACTGCTACTTCCGATGGGGCGTGACTGGAGGAACGTGACTGATACTGCGTGACTGAAACGGCGTGACTGATGCTGCGCGATTGATGGGGCGCATCCCGACTCGAATCATCAGTCACGTTTTATCAGTCACGCTTCACCAGTCACGCATTCTCAGTCACGTATCATCAGTCTGGCGTATGCGGCAAATAGTTCTGGACACCGAAACCACCGGCCTCGAGCCGAATCTCGGCCACCGTATCATCGAGCTCGCCGGGGTTGAGCTCGTCAACCGCCGGCCCACGGGCAACAATTTTCACCGCTATTTCAACCCGGAGCGCGACAGCGAGACGGGGGCCCTCGACGTGCACGGCCTTACGGGCGAGTTCCTCGCCGACAAGCCGAAGTTTCGCGAGACGGTGAAGGAATTCCTCGATTTCGTGAATGGCGCCGAGCTGATCATCCACAACTCGGCCTTCGACATCGCATTCCTCGACCGCGAGCTCGGCCTCGCCGACATGCAGCCGATGTCGGGGCATTGCGCCAGCGTGGTCGATACCCTGCGCCTCGCGCGCGAACTGCATCCGGGCAAACGCAACAGCCTGGACGCGCTGTGCGAGCGCTATCAGATCGACAACTCCGCGCGCACGATGCATGGCGCGCTGCTCGACGCGCAGCTGCTGGCGGAAGTCTATCTCGCCATGACGCGCGGCCAGGAGAGCCTGGTGATGGAGATCGAGGTCGTGTCTACGCCCGTGGCAGTGGAGTCGGGGGCGGGGCTGCTCGAGCTGGTGGTCCTGACCGCCACGACAGAAGAGCTCGCTGCCCACGCGCTGCAGCTCGCGGCGATCGACAAGGCGAGCAAAGGGGCGTGCCTGTGGCGCAGGCTCGAAGCCTAACAATGTGACTCGTGAGTGGTGACTCAGTCACCAGTCACACCCTCGCCGGCGGCAAGGCGCCCGGCGACCGTATCGATCAGCCGCCGCGAGATGCTGATGGTCCCGGGCAGCTTCGGCAGCTCCTCGGGCTCGAACCAACCCGCTTCCTCGATTTCCACTCCGTCCGGCCGCAGCTCGCCGCCCGCGTATTCGGCGGTGAATGCGATCATCAGCGAGTGCGGGAAAGGCCACGGCTGGCTGCCGAAGTAGCGGATGTTTTTTACCTCCACGCCGACTTCCTCGCGCGTCTCCCGGATCACCGTATCTTCGAGCGTCTCCCCCGGCTCGACGAACCCTGCCAGCGCCGAGAATCGCCCGGCGGGAAACGCCGCCTTGCGCGCCAGCAGCAGCTTACGTCCATGTGTAATGAGGATCATGATGGCGGGCGTAACCGGCGGATACGTCGTGAGCTTGCACGTCGGGCAGACGCGCGAGCGCTCGTCGCTGCGGGGCGCGGTAGGCGTGCCGCAGCGGCTGCAGTATTGATGATTGCGGTCCCATTCGAGGATCTGATACGCGCGTCCCGACAGCGCGGCGAGCGTGGTATCCACCAGCCCGAACAAATCGCGCAGCCCGAGCGTGGACCAGCCGTCGGGCAATGCATGCGCCTCGGAGACCACGACCGCGTAACAGTGTTTGCCGCCATACAGTCCCAGGTACTGGGAACGCTCCGCCGCCAGTCCATGCTCGGACAGATCCATGCAGCAGGGCAGCTCGGGCTGGCCTGATCCATTCAGCACCAGAATTTCGGAGCGCTTGAAAGCGAACCAGAGAGCGGGCTCTTCACGCGTCTCGGGCGCCGTGTGCAGCGGAACGTAAAGCGAGCTCATCTTCATAGAGTAGCATGCGCGAGGAGCGTGTCGGGCTCCCGCCAACGTCGGGCGCTCTGCCGGCTCTGATAACATAAGCCGCGGTGCCGGAAGGGAGCGTATGCAGGCTAAAGGTAGCGCCGTCCTGGTCGCGATCCTGGCAATCCCGCCAGCGACGGCGCAAACCTGCGCCGACTTTGCGGGCGCGGCCAAAGTCGATTCCGAGCGTTACGTCCTCGCCTATCGGACGAAGCCCGACAAAATCGCCGTCGGTCAGCATTTCTCGATGGATCTCGCGGTTTGCCCCAAAGAGAGCCAGAACACCCCGGAGAGCGTGCGAGTGGATGCATACATGCCCGAGCATCGTCACGGCATGAACTACAGGGCGACGGTGAAGCCTGCGGACGGCGGGCGCTATCTCGCGGAGGGGTTCATGTTCCACATGCCGGGCCGCTGGGAATTCATCTTCGAAGTGCGCGGCGGAGGCAAGACCGATCGTGTGACGCGTAGCGTCACGCTTGAGTGACCCGTGGCTGGTAACTCGTGACTGGTGACTCGCGCTCCTCCGGCGTTCGTCGGGAGCCCTGCCGGGGTTACAGCTCGAGCGTCAGGATGTGTAACGCGAATTTCCAGTCACGAATCACGAGTCACTTAGTCACGCTGTTCCGCACCATGAGGCAATCCCTGCTCGCTGTGTTCTTGGTCGTTGCGTGCCTCCCGTGGCACGGCGTTGCACAGAACCCGGACGGGACGCTGCTCGACTTCACCGATGCGGAGGTCCGTGCCGTCCTGCGGCATGGACCGTGGCCGATCCCCTGGTCGCGCGACCCGAGCAACAGGGTGTCGGGCCAGCCGGATGCCATCGCGCTGGGCGAACGGCTGTTCTTCGAGCCGCGGCTCTCGGCGGACGGCACGGTGTCGTGCGCCACTTGCCACGTGCCGGAGAGGAGCTTTACCGATGGCCTCAGAGTTGGCCGGGGCCGGCAGGAAGTCGACCGGCATACCCCTACGATCCTCAACGTGCGTCTCAATCGCTGGTTCGGATGGGACGGCGCCGGAGACAGTCTGTGGGCACAGAGCATACGCCCGATGCTCGATACCCGCGAGCTCGCCGCGAGCGAAGCGCACATCGGTCGACTCATCCGCAGCGATCGTGATCTTGCCTGTCGTTATGGGCGGGCGTTCGGCGTGCCTCCGGCGGCAAACGACGACACGATCATGGTGGATGCAGCCAAGGCGCTGGCGGCGTTTCAGGAGACGCTCGTTACCGGGCGCACGCCGTTCGACGATTTTCGCGATGCGCTCAAGCGCGGCGACCGCGGAGCCGCGTCGCGCTATCCGGAGGACGCGCAGCGCGGCCTCCGGATCTTCGTCGGCAAAGGCCGGTGCAGCGTGTGCCATTTCGGACCGAATTTCAGCAACGGTGAGTTCGAGGAAATCGGCATACCCCACTATCTCAAGGCGGGGGGAATAGACTGGGGGCGCGCCCAGGGCATCAAGGCGGTGCTGGCAAACCGGTTCAGCCTGCTGCGCGCCTACAACGATGATCCCGCGCGGGCCAGCGCCGTGTCTTCCCGGCACGTCGAGCTCAATCTGCGCAACTATGGGGAATTCAGGATACCGTCGTTGCGCAACGTGGCGCTCACGGCTCCCTATATGCACAACGGTCACTACGCTACGCTGTCCGAAGTCGTCCGCCATTATTCCGAGATCGATCCGCTGCGGCTGCACCTCGGACCGGAGATCTACGACAGCGACGGCGTCGCCATCGATCTTCAATTGCCGACGATACTGAAGCCGCTCAACCTCACCGAGCGGGAAATTGCCGACGTAGTGGCCTTCCTGGAAACGCTGACCGACAGCGACAGCCGGCGCCCGCGGCGCGCCCCTGAGGCCGCGGCCTGCAGGTAGGGTGCTGGATACGGTGTTTCAGGTACAGCGTCTCAGATACTGCGTCTCAGATAAACCGTCCCAGATAGGGCGTTTCGGCGCCAACGCGGTTTGCTCGAGACGCTTTATTTGAGACGCCGTATCTGGGACGATTCAACCGGGACGTCGTATCTGCGACGCTTTATCTGGGACGATTCATCTGCGACGATTCATCCCGGGCGAATTTTCTGGAGAGTGCAATGAGCATTGAAGACGTAGGCGTCAGCATGGAGGGGCATGTGGCCACGGTCGAGCTGAGGCGGCCGCCAAACAACTTTCTGGATTCCGATCTCATCGCGAGTCTCGCATCGGCGCTGGAGGCGCTGGACGAGGATGACGACTGCCGCAGCGTCGTGCTGGCTGCGGCGGGCAAGCATTTCTGCGCGGGCGCCAATCTCAAGAGGCGGCTGGACGAGGGGCAGCCGACGCAGGCCCAGCGGCGGCATCTGTACCACGAAGCGCAACGCCTCGTTGGGACGCGCAAACCGATCGTCGCCGCGGTCCACGGCAGCGCGATCGGCGCCGGGCTGGGACTGGCGCTCGTCGCCGATTTTCGGGTGAGCTGCAGGGAAGCGCGCCTGGCCGCGAACTTCACGGCGCTCGGCTATCACCCCGGCTTCGGAATGACGGCGACGCTGCCCCGGCTCGTCGGAAACCAGCGGGCGCAGTGGCTCATGTACACCGGCCGCCGACTCCCCGGAGAAGAGGCGTTTGCCCTCGGGCTCGTGGACCGGCTGGTCGAGCAGGACAAGGTGCGCCAGACGGCACAGGAGATGGCCGCCGAGCTCGCGCAGATCGCCCCGCTAGCGCTGCAGGCGTGCCGCTCGACTCTCAGGAACGAGCTCATCCCTGCATTCCGTGCCGCGACGGAGCGGGAGGCGTTCCAGCAGCAGTGGCTGCGCGAAACCGACGATTTCAAGGAGGGCGTGCGGGCGAGCGACGAGCGCCGCCCGGCGCGGTTTACCGGCACGTGATTTCCTTCCGGAGCGAGCCCACTGCGTGAGTGGTATTCGTTGATCGCGCCCACAAAAGGAGCAGGCAGTGACCTATGCGCTGACCCAGGAAGAGCGGATGCTCAAGGATCTCGTCGCGAGATTCGTCAAGGACGAGCTGATCCCGCTGGAGAACAAGGTGCTCGCGCGGGATGCGGCGGGTGAAGGCATGTCGTTTACCAGGGAAGAGCAGGATCGTCTCGACTCCCGGTCGAAGGAGCTCGGCCTGTGGGGGCTCGATGCACCCGAGGAATTCGGCGGGTCCAACCTCCCGGTCACCGCGATGGTGGGCGTGGACGAGGAGCTCGGGAAATGCGCGCTTCAGTACCGCCTGCCGCCGGATTCGCCCAACCTGCGCATGCTGAT
>DATFWO010000149.1:0-25888 GCA_035259205.1 Burkholderiales bacterium
CGGGAGCGGAATGTCGTTCTTGGGATCCGTCCCCACCCATTCCGGCGTGAGCTTCAGCGCCCATACCTCGGCCGAGCCGAAATGCTCGATGACCTTGGGGCAGGTATTGGAAGCTTCGCAGCGCTCGAGTATCCCGTTGGGCGGCAGCCCGCGGAGATGATCCGGGAACTTGTGCCACCACTGCGGGCCTTCGCTTCCGGCCTGATAGAGCTCGAGCACGCCGTCCGGTTGCCCCCAGCGGAAGTTCACGGCGATGCGCCGCCCAGCGATGATCGGCCACATGCCGTCGTGCACCTGGCGGCCCGCTTCGTCTTCGTTGAAGCCGAGGTGCAGGGAGCCGCGCAGGTAGTTGCCCGCCTGCGATACGCCTCGGGCTATGGACCACTTGATCTTCCCGGCGATCGGATTGGCCGTGTGGGAATCATCCTCCACTGCGTTCTTGAAGAACGTCCCGACATCCCGCCACGCGGCGAAGCCTACGCCGAGCAGGTAGGGATCCCTGGCCGTGTACACGACCTGATACAGCTTGGCGGGATTGAAGCCGCCGTTGAGGCAGATCTGCACCGGCAGCTTCGTGAGGGGCAGTGGAGCGGCGAAGGTGCCGCCGCCGCAGAATTTCCAGTCGCTGCTCGCGATGGGCGTTTCTCCGGTTACGACGCCCTCCATCGTCTCGTGGTCGCGTGATACGAGCGTCGCCTTGCTCGTATCGAGACTCAACGGCATGTAGGGAACCGGGTTGGTCTGTACGATCAGCGGCTGCGCGCCCGTGCCGCTGCGGTTAACGATGCGGCCGAATACGAGTCCGGTAACCGCCGTGCCGTCGCCGTTCTTGGCTACCGGCACGCTGACCCAATGCCTCCCGCCCACCAGCATCGTCGCGCGGACAGTCGTGCCGTTGCTCGCGTCGATGCCGGAGTTATCACCCTGCCAGGCGCTCGCCAATCCCACATCGCCAAGATTGCGCTCGGCGACAACGATGGTGATCGGGCTGCCGCGGTTCGGCACGTCGTGCCACAGGAAGCCGCTCGCCTGCGCCATGTCCACGGGCTTCGTCAACACGAACGAAGCCACGTACCTGACCTTCCCGTCCGCGTCTTTTCCAAGGTCGATGTCCTGAATGATCGCATTGCGCGGATCGGTGGGATCGAGCTCGCCAAAGGCGCGACCCGAAATCTGCTGGTACGGGATGGTTTGACCCGATGAGTTGAGGGGCTGCGTATCATCGATGACGATCTTCGTCACCCGCGCCTGTGCGCAAGGCAACCACGCTGCAAGCGATACTACGACCGCAATACCGAGAGCTGCCTGAACAAACTGAGGTCTCAATGTTTTCATGGTGAGCTTTCCTTTTCTGATCGTTACAGCGGTCGGGTGTAGCGTACGCATGTCTAAATCGTTGAAAGAACCCCGCCGTGCGGGGCTCTCTCCTAGTTTCCCAATCGCGCGTGCAGTGCTGTTGCGACTTACGGCAGGGCGAGAATAGACGTGTCGTCTGTCCCCTATTATTCTGGCCTCTTTTGTTTGGCCCCTACTTTATTTGAAGTGATCGCTGCGTCCCGCGCGCGACATCTCGCAATGCGGGAAGGTTTCAGCCGTTGGAACCGCATGCGTGGCAGCCGGCACGCCGCGTGTAAGGCCGACCGCGACCAGGCGGTTCAATTCGGGCTGCGCGTCCTCGCACAGCAAGAGGCGCTCCGCGACCATGTCGTCAATCGCTTTCACGACCTTCGCGTAGTAGGCATCGAAGGTCGGATAGCGCGCGGCGACCGACGGGCGTGGATCGCTGCCGCGCGCGGCTTCGGTCGGGGCGAACGGGATGTACTGTCCGGCGGCCTCGCAGCCGTCGTTTGCTTGTGCTCCCCGACGCAGCGCCCAGCCGGTGTAGGTCGCAACAGGTACAGTCACGTCGGGCAGCCGCACCCCGGCGATGTCGTTGCCGTCGCTGTCGGTCTTGGGTATGAAGCTCGGATAGATCGGGCCGTTGCCCGTATCGTCCTGGTACGAGGGCGTCGTGAACGGGAATACCGGCGGGTTGATCGTCGCGATTCCGGTCTGGTAGAAGTCCACCCCGTAGTCGAAGTGGTAGCGCGTGGTCTTGAGCCCGGTGTAGGTGACGAGCGGGCCCGGCGTGTCGGGGAACGGGCTCGGAATATTCGGGAAGCCCATGCCCGACTGCGGCAGCGGCGGGACCAGCGTCCCGTCTTTGAACCCGGGCACGCGGCTGTCCGGCGGCTTGATGTTGCTCGTCGCCCATTCGTCGAGCGCAATGAACAGCGCGCGCTGCACCGGCGCCGAATTCAGCGGATTGTCGGACTGCTGGCAGAGCCCTCTGGCTGGAGGGGTGCCGGGAGGAGTGCCGGCCGGAGTGGCAGCGGTGCCATGCCGCATGCTCGACATGAAGTAATTGCGCGTGTACTGGGAATCGTGCAGGTCGCGCGAACCGGCCGGATCGGTATGCAGGAGCGACGCCGACTTCACCCAGTATTCGTTCGCCGAGTAGATCTCCACGCCGAGCGGGCAGGTGTTGCTATGCTCGCAGCGGCTGTAGCGGCTGTCGGTCGTGCGGGTGATTGGATCGTGCGTCATCACGTTGGCGAACGGAAACCGGCCTTCGATATAGAGATGATTCTGGCGGTTGCGCTCGGTGCGGCCGGACTGCGAGAAGCGATAGTTCATGTTGATGCCGTTGCCCGCAGCGATCCACTGCATGTGGCCGTCGAACACTTTCCTGCCGTCTTCCGCCTCGTTGAAGCCGAGGTGCCGGAAGTCGTTCAGCATGCGTCCGGGTTGCGAGGAGATTTCCGTATAGATTTTCTGGATGTCGCCGGCGAGCGGGTTGGGATTGCCGAAGTCGTCCTTCTCCTCGGAGCGCAGCCACGCGTTCCAGTCGCGCACCGCGGCGAAGCCCAGGCCGTTCACCTTGGGGTCCTTGGCGGTGTAGGCGAACTCGTAAATGTCGTTCGCCACGAAATTCCCGCCAACGAGGCTGATAGCGGTTCCCGCCGCATTGTAGTTCCAGCCGGATGCAGGAATGACTTGCGGCGCGTCGTTGAGATGAACGCGATGGGTCAACGTCGCCTGAGTCTTGTCCAGCGTCGCCGCCGGATAGGTCAACGCTACCGACGATGTCGGTGCTCCCACCACGATGTATTCGTAAGACGGGCCGGTAATTGTTCCGGTCGGATTCGCGGGGGTTGGCGCAACTTTGGCGATCGGAAAGTTGGCCGACGCGTTGAACGTGTCGAGGGTGCCCAGGTCCTCCCAACCGCTCCAGGAGAGCGTGTAGCCGCGTGGCATAAGGAACGAGTTCGCCAGAACCGTGGTGTTGGTGATCGAGCCGGGATCGTCGCCGCCGCCGCTGACGCGACCGAGGGCCGTCCAGGTCTTGCCGCCGCGGTTGGGCGGCTCGTACATCACCCGGTGAGCGCCCTTGGCCAGGTCGATCGGCTTGAGAATGTAGAAATTGAAGGAGTATTCCACGTTGCCGCGCGCGTTGCGCGGCGCAAGCTCGATGTCCACGATCACGGCGTTTCTCGGATCCGAGGGGTTCACCTCTCCGAAAGCCTTGCCGACGATCTTCTCGTACTGCCCGACTCCCGGCCACGAGAAGCCGCCAAAGGTCGGCGATTCCGTAGCGGTGATTTGGATCTTGGTGATGCGCGCACCGGCCGGTGTCGCCGTGAAGAGCGCGAGGGCGAGTGATGACGTCAAGGCAATGCCGAGACTGCGAGCGCCATGAGTAGCGCCAAGGAATTGCCTCATCGAGTACTCCCCTTTGGTTGATGTCGCACCGCTACGCGGAATTTTTTCGTCCACGATGTGACCGAAAAACGGCCGTGATGGTTCGGTTTTCATCGTAGACACCTCGTGCAGCGACGTCAATGAATTTGCGTGGCGCGACGGCGATCGCAAGCACGGCCGGCGAGAATCGCGCTGGCAATGGCGACAACCTGGCACTGGCCGATCCTGTCGACACGACGGCGTTGGAATCAAAAATGCCGGAGCACAAAAGGCGACCAGCGGCTCGCGCCCCGTCCGCCCGCAAAGAGCTGCGGCAAAAACTTTTCGTCGCGCTTGCGGCACCTCGCTTGATGCATCGCACTAGCTTCGATTGCAGCGTGCAAACAGCGATTTGCATCGCCGAGTCCAAATAGAAGATCACCAATGATGCCGCGCAACCCGGGACAAAAAACGGGCGCGCCTGGGAGGCGCGCCCCTTCTACTCGGTTGCTCGCAGCCGCGGTTCGCGCCGACTGCTTCGCCGTTACGTAGCGGCTTACTCAGTCATCGTCATCGTCGTCGCCGTGGCCATCTGTCCCAAGGCCGATCTTGCGCGCCTTACCGTGCAGCTCCAGGATATCCAGCCCGGAGCCATTGCGATCGGTGGCGTAGATGAACCCGCGATTGTCGACTTCGAGGTTATTCGTCATGTAGCCATCCGGTTGCGTGGTGTTGGCGTTGGCTACCGGCACGTAAAAGCCCACCTCGACAGGCGCTTGCGGCTCGCGGATATCCCATACGCGCACCCCACCGGTGAAATAGGCGAGGAACGTGAGCCTGCCGTAATAGGGATTACGGAAGTTTTCTTCGCTCGAATGCACCCCATAGCGCGCTCCCCGCGTGCAGTAGTTGCCGCGCGGAAATTTCTCGCCCGCGCGCGGATCGACCGACATGGTAGAGAGCACCATCGGCCCTTGCCAGGGATTGGGCTCCAGGCGGGTTCCCGGCGGAGCGGTCTTCGAATTTTCAACCGTTACGTCAACGATAAAGCTCCAGTGCGGCGCTTCCTTGCACAGGTCGGCCGTCGCCTCCGAGGCCAGCAGCACAATGTCGCGCGTCTTGAACTCGGTGAACTTTGCGTAGCTCGCTGGAGTGAGGCCGAACACCGGGAAGCTGGTATGGCCACCTTGATCCGGCGACATGTACAGAATTCCCGCTTGGGGTGCGAGCAAGTCGGCTTCCGTCGGCGTATCGGCCGAGCCGCTCCAGGTTCCCCATGGAGACGGCAGCAGCTTCTTACGGTCCAGGATCTGCATAACACCGTCGTCGCCAACGCCCCACGCCGCGTAGATGCGGTTGCCGATCACGTCGTCCGCGGTAGCACCGCGCGCCAGCTTGCCACTGGCGTTGGGATGCTCATGCGCAGAGATCGGGCCGTGAAGCGAGGTGGAATTCGGTCCGGTCGCGCCCGGCTGCCCGCCCGGCAAACCGAAGGTGCGGATGTAGACCGGGGCGGCGGGATCGCTCCAATCGGCGATGACCATCGATTGCCCTTGCCGCCACCTGGTAGGCCCCGTCACGTCCTTGCTGCCCGGCAAGTAAGCGATGCCGGTATTACATTCCCACCACAGCTTGTGCGTATTGCGCAGGCCTCGCAGAGCTCCGACCAGTTTCGGATTGGTGACGTCACTTACGTCCCAAGCCTCATATCCCGAGGCGCTGCTGCCCTGAATGTTGCGCAGAAGATAGACGCGGCCCGATAGACCCTTGGGCAGGTCCGACCCCAGGCACATCCGTGCCATCTGCGCCTGGCCGCCCGCGACTGGGACCGGAATGTGAAACTTCTCGACCGGCTGGCGCGGATCGGTAACATCGATGATCATCGTACCGTTCTGTTCGATAGCGCCGCCTTTCAGCGGATTGGGCTTGCTGCCGCCGTGCGTCCCCGCGAATGCAATGGTCCTGCCGTCGGGGTACACGATGACATTAGGCTGATAGGAAGGTCGCCCCTGCAGGTCTACATGGCCCACTCGCCTCACATTCTTCTGTTCGCCACTTTGGCTTACCTGCGCCACGGCACCTGCGCTGAAAATCACGATAGCCAAAATCCCGGCGGACGATGCCGCAAGTCGCTTTCTTTTGCTTCCGCACGATGACAAGTACATATTGGCCTCCTTTGGAATTTATTTGAACCTGCAACCTACTTGCTACGATCAACAGACTGGACAGAAACACCGCTGAATCAGGATCTGGACAACATGCGTCGGCGGGCAACGCCGCGACGCATGAGCCGCGAGTAAGTTACTCGACGGTGGCGCGGACAGTGTCAGAATTGCGCGAGGCATCAATGGACAGGCCCATTGAGAAACTCTCCCCCCGCGATGGGTACGGCGCTTCAGCTTTCTTGTTTTCCGCGAGCGCCGGAATTGCTGTAGTTCCAAGACGACTGCAGTGCGAAACACCGCCGTCGCTTTTTATCCTAGACGCCTCGCTCGACAACGTCAACGAATTTGCACGGCGCTCGGCGTCCGTGAGTGCAAAAAATTTCTTGATGTTTTGTCCACCGCATTTTTTGATGCGCCGCATGAGCTTCAAATCCAGCATTCGAACAGCGCTTTGCACTCGTGAGTCCAAATGGGAGAAAGCCCATGACGCTGCGCAACTTAAGCGCATCGCGACGCCGATGCCACAACGCTCGACCGCCCCCCGTTCAGGGATTAGCAGTGCCTGTCGGCAAAACGGTGGGATTCGCCGGCGGCGACATTCCCGGGACCGGAGGAAGCACCGCTGACGGCTGCCCGGTTGCTGCGGGCGGCGACATTCCGGGAACCAGCGGAGGAAGCGCTGCTGACGGCAGCCCGGTTGCCGTGCCCTGTGCGGGATTCGCCGACGGCGATATCCCCGGGACCAGCGGGGAAAGCGGCAATGGCTGCCCGCCAGTTGCTGTGCCCTGCGCCTGGGTCGGTACCTGTGCCGCAGGCGTATAGGTGAACTTCCAGTCGCTCAAGGTCTTGGCCGACTTGAACGCGCGATCCAGGGGATTCTCGAAATTATCCTGCTTGAAGGGTGGCAGCGTGCTCCGGCTTGCTACGCCCACGATGCTGCCGTCGGGACGCTGGATCAGTGTCCAGTCCGCCTTGCCGGTCATGGGGTCCTGGTAGATGCGCCGCAGGTGGCGCATTACCGTAGGGTAGCGCTCGTCCTTCAGCATCTGCTGCAAGGTGCGCGGATACTGCTTGACGCCCCCGGGCGTGTTCTCGTAGTAGCTGCCGATCGCGCGCCGGAACTGGTCGCCGACGAAGAGCAGCTCCCGTTCCTTTTCGCGCTGCGCCGCCGTCTTCCAGACGCCGGCGGCCGCCGCAAGCCCGAGGCCGATGAGCGCGACGGCAAACAGCACCATCATGTAGGTAAAACCCCGCTCGACCCGCAGCATTGCGGCGGAATGCCGCGGAGCGCTGGCCGCGCCCGGCTTACCAGTCGCTGTACTGGGTGCCATCGCTCGCCTTGCCTTCCGCGCCACTGCGCACGTCGTAGACCCCCGTCAGGCCCGAGTCCGCGGGCGGCGCCTGGACTTGCCAGGTGCTCGGGCTATCGGTGATCGGGTCCACGGGCACCGATCGCAGGTAGCGCTTCTTGACGAGGTCGTCCAGGGTCTCGGGATACTTCCCGGTATCGGCGTAAAACTGGTCCACCGCAGTGCGCAGGGCGCCGAGATTCTGGCGCAGCACCGTCTCTTTCGACAGCTCGATCTTCGCGAAATAGCGCGGCACGGCCAGTGTGAGCAGGGTGGCGAGTATCGCGAGCACCACCAGCAACTCGACCAGGGTGAATCCCCCACCGCCCCGGCGCGGGCGCTGCGGCCAGCGCCAATCACCAGTCACGGTACGGAATTCCATTCAGTCCCTTCGCGGTCGAGCGTGAATACACGTCGTACACGTCCTCACCAGCCAGCGGCGCATCGGGCGGGCTCGCGTAGCTGCGCCGCCCCCACGTCGCCGCCGCCGGCACTTCCGGATCGATCGCAAATGGATCGCGCGGGATGCGGCGCAGGAAATAAATGCGCAGCTCTTTCGGACTCTTCGCGTCCTGCACGCCGGTCACCAATGTCTCGAGGGTCTTGGGATATCCCGTGTCGTCGGCGCGCTTTGCGATCCGTCCTTCATCGACTGCCCGCTTGTAGGCGTCGATCGCTTCGCGAATCGTACGCAGGCCGGCTCTCAGCTCCGCCTCCTTCGCGCGCACCGAGACGAGCTCGGCCATTGGCAATGCGACGGAAGCAAGTATGGCGAGTATCGCCACGGTCACGACCAGCTCGACCAGTGTAAAGCCCGGCCGCGGTTCCCTCGGTCCGTCTTTCCCAATCCTCCGGCTCACCGGCGCTCCGGCACTCCTGTCCCTATTGGCCGACCGCCAGCGTATGGGGTGGGACCGGGGCGATCGGCAGGCTGCGACCCTGCTCATCGAGCACCGAGGTTCCCGCAACGTTCAACTGGGTGGTTCCCGTGGAGCTGGCAATCACCCGGAACTGCATGGCCGCCGCCCCGATGGCCCCGCCTGGTTGAGCCTGCATGCGCAGTGAAATCCGGCCCGGAGCAGACGGCGCCACCGTCACCGGCTGTGTGGGATCGCCCCCTGCACCGATGAGCTGCAGGACACTGGGGTCAAATACGAGCTCGAACTCCGCGCTGCGCGCCGGCGGCGGCACCGTGATCGAGACCCCGAACACGCTACCGAGGGCAGCTTGTGCCGGAGCACTCATCGTCACCGCCATCGGCTTGGGTGGCTCCCCTGCTCCGCCTGGCGGCGGCGGAGGCGCGAACGGAGGCGCTACCGCAACACCGGTGTCTGCGGGAACAGGCGCGGGGATGGGCCCCGCCGGCGGCGCCGGCGCACTCCCGCTTCGCGATGCCAGGGCGACCCCGGCTGTTGCCGTGCTGAGGCGCAGCGGCGGCGCCCCCACGGAGAGATCGGTCCCCGACGCGAACTCCATGTTTTGCACTTCGCGCCGCGCGATGTTGCGCACTACTCGGGGCGTGATGAGGAGCACGATCTCGCTCTTGGTCAGCGTATCGTTGCTCGAGTTGAAGAGCCGTCCTACCAGCGGGAGCTCGCTCAGTCCCGGCACCTTGTTCGCGGACCGGCGGTCCTCATCGCTAATCAACCCCGCCAGGACCTGCGTCTCGCTGTCCTTCAGGCGCAGAACGGTCGCGGCGTTGCGCGTCCCCAGGCGGTAGGCACGCGTGCCCGAGATGTCGATGGTTTCGAGAATGTTGCTCACCTCCAGGCCCACCTTCATCGCCACCTCGTCGTCGAGGTGGATGTCGGGCTCGACGTCGAGCTTGAGGCCGACCTCGAGATAGCTGACGGACGCCGACACACCCACGTTCGCGGTGCTGGTGGTGGTGACCACGGGAACCTTCTCGCCGATATGGACCCGCGCCTTGTCGCGGTTGCGCACCCGGATACGGGGGTTGGCAAGGACCTTGGTGCTCGAATCCTGCTGCTTCAGATTGACGACGATCGCCGGATTGGCGATGGTCGCGATGAGGTTTCCGCGCGACGGCTCGATTACCGCTGGCGGTGCTTGGCCCGCGACGCCGGGCACCCCGAAGTTGACCTGTGTGGGAAACTGGACTCCCAGCTCCAGCAGGCGCGAGCGGGCCACTTCCAGCACGTCGAGCTCCAGCACGACTTCGGGCTCGGCGACGTCCAGGGTGGCGAGGAGCTTCTCGGCGATCCGGATCGCGTCGGGCGTGTCGCGCATCACGAGCAAATTGACCTTCTCGTCCACGTAGACGTCCCGGGTCTTGACCATGGTCTTGATCATCGCGAGCGCCTGTTTCGCGTCGGTGTTGCCGAGGTAGAAACTGCGCATCACGAGATCCTGATATTCGCGCTGCTTGGCCGGGGTGTTCGGGTAGATCAGCACCGAGTTCGAGCCGAGCACCTTGCGCGCGAGCTGATTGGTCGCGAGGATCAGGCTGATGGCATCGTCGATCGAGGTGTTGCGCACGAAGATCGTCACGCGGATGTCGGTGCGCACATCCTTGTCGAAGACGAAATTGACGTCGTGCGAGCGTGCCAGCGCGTCGAATACCGAGCGCAGATTCGCATCGCGGAATTCCACCGAGATCGGCTTTTGAAACGCCGGGCCGAGGACCGGCGGCGCGCTCTCGGCGAAAGCGCGCCGCTCGACCAGCTTGCGCTGCAGCTCGAGGGCCCCGCGATGCTGCGGATTCTGCGTGAATATCGCAGCGAGACGGGCTTCGGCTCCCGCGAAGTCGTTTTTGGCGAAGGCTGCCTCGGCCTCCGCGAGAATCTTCCGGTGACGCAAATCCATCTGCACGGCGGCGAGCCCCGCGCTTGCGCGCGAATTCAAAGGTTCGAGCCGCTGCACGCGGGCATACGCATTCTGGGCCTCTTCGAGCGCCCCGGCACGCCGCGCAGAGTCGCCTTGCGCGAGCAACCGGCCCACGGCCAGCTCGCGCTGGCGGGCAACGAAGTTCTTGTATTCCGCGTTAGTCGGATCGTCCTTGAGCAGGCTCTGGACCAGCGCAATCGCTTCCTCGACTCGGTCCTGCGCTACCAGGGCCCGCGCCTCCTCCAGGGCGGGATTCGTGAAGAAGCTCGCGCAGCCCGCGATCAAAAGCGCCGCCAGCCAGAGTTGCAGCGCTTTCATGGGATCCTCGGCACCTGCAGCGTCTGCCGCTGTTTGAGGGGCAGATAGGTGAACTCGACCGCTTCGTCTGCAATGCGCTCGAGCCGGTAGCTGCCGTCCAGGGTCTCGCCAGCGCGTGCAACGACCGCTGCATCGCCGCGCATCAGGTATACGGTCGTCTGCCCATCTTCGGTCAGCCGTCCCATGTAGCGATACGGCAAGGGCGGAGCCTGCGGCGGCGGGGGTGGAGGCGGCGGCGGAGCCGCGGCTGGAGGAGGCTGCCATGAACGAGACGCAAAAGCGTCCTTGATGTCAGGGGGCGCCTCGCGCGTCACGAGTTGCTCGCGCGGCTGCTCGGCCTCGGGTTGCCCGGCTTGCGGCGCGGGAGGAGTGACCTGAGCCTTCGGCGCTGGTTCGGCTCGCTGGGGAGCATCCGCTTTGGGCGCGGAACTCACGTAGATAGCTGCGGCCACGGTAACCCCGGCCGCGGCGGCGAGCAGGAGCTGGCGTGTGCGCGGTGTGAGCTTCATGATCCGTCGGCAAAGAGCATGGTGAACTGCAACCGGGCTTCGACCTCACCGGCCGCTATCGAGGCGCGCCTGACCGTAACCTCGTCCAGCATCATGGTCGGAACCTGGGTCATCGCGTCGGCAACGAAGCGCCGCAGCGGCACGTAGCCGCCCTTGACGGGAAAGCGCACCTGATAGCGCACCAGCCGCGCTTCCGCATCGGGGGTGACCGTGTACTCGCCGGTGTCGAGCACGATACCGTTACGTTTTGCCGACTCATGCAGCATCAGCACGAGCTGCGATGCTTCCTCGAAGCGCGGGAACCGGCGTGGAAATGCCTCCAGCGCGGCAGCGTTGCCGGACCGGGCGTCGGCGGAGCGCTCGCGCGTGCTTGCCGCTGCGGTCTGCAGGCGGTCCGCGCGCGCCTTCAGCAACTTCACCTCCTGCTGCAGAGGTCTGACGGCGCTCACGGCAAATGCCACCGCGAATACGAGAAGCGCCACCCCCGTTACCCCGGCCAGTCCGACCTGCGCCGCGTAAAAACGGGCGTGTCGTGCGACCGGATTCATCGCCGCACCCCCATCCAGGTCCCGACCAGAACGAAACGCAGCGCTCCCTGGTTCTGGCCCGGCACCAGTTCGTGCTGGCTCAGGCTTACCCGCTTGAGCGAGGAGGTGCTCTCGAGGGCCGTGATGTATTCCGACAGCGCCGTACCATCGCGCGCTTCGCCGCTGATCCGTACCTCGGCGCGCCGCGGGTCGGGCTCGAGGCCGAGCAATCCGATGTCGGAAGTACCGGCCGACTCCACATCGGAAAAGAGCTGCTCCCATGGGCGGTTGAGGGCGGACATCACCGCAGTGGTCGCAGCGATCCGGCTGCGCAGCCGCTCGTTCTCGACTGGCCCGCCCGAACGTGAGCTTTTGCCGTAAGGTGCGCCCGCCTGCGCCCTCGATTCCAATGCTGCCTTCGTACGCTCGAGCTTCGAGAAATAGCCGATCGCGCCCGCGGATGCCGTGAGGCCAGCTACCAGCAGTGCCAGCCCCACCCGCCGGCCGGCGGGCGCACGCACGAAATCGATGGCAAGCTTGCGCATCACGCGCTCCAATTCCACCGCGGACTGACGGGCACGATCTCCCAGCCGGCCTCGCCCACCTTCTCCGCCACCGCGCCGGGGAGCTCGTGGGCGTAAATACGGCGGGTAGCAGCTTCCGAATCCACCGCGAACGACTCGCGAACCAGCAGGCTGCACAGGGCCTGTCCGGCATCTCCGCCATCGCGCGTGCTGGCGAGACTTTGCCATTCGCCGTCCCAGGCGCGGGCAAGCGCAAGGCGGCCCGGCTCGGCCGCGGCGAACCAGAAAGACTTCTCGCTGAGCGCCCGGCGACACCCGTCCAGCAGCGCCGTGAACCGGGGCTTGACCTCGGCAAGACGGAGCTGATGCCGGACCGCGACCTCGGCAAGCGCTTCCACCAGTGCCTGTTCCATGGCGGCCACCAGGCGCTTTTGGCCCGGCCAGGCGAGCGACAGCGCTACCATCCAGGCTTCGGCTCCCTCGCCATAAGTTTCGCGCAGGCGGTGGCGCGCGAAGGCGCGAACCTCCTCCTCGCTGCGCAGTTCGTCGCTCCACGGCAGCACGTCGTAATGCACGAAATGATCCGAAGGACACACGATCAGGTCGGCGTTCCGCCACTGCGCTGACGCGATCTCGGCATCGAGCGCGGCTACCGCCTCGCGCCAATCCCGCGCATCGTCGCTCTGCGGCGGGCGCAGGCGCCGCACATCGGCGGACCGACGGCGCAAACCGCGCCCGACCCGCGCGATAACCACCTCCGCAGGGCCGAGCTCGACGCCCAGCCTGTCACGCCACCATTGTGACACGGTTCGCCTCGGTCAAAGTGGTCTCTCCCCTGCGCACCATCTCCAGCGCGGATTCCCGCAGCAACCGCAATCCTTGCGCTCGAGCGCCGTCCTTGATGCGCCTCGGCGCCGCGCGCTCCGCGATCAATTCGCGCAACCCGTCGCTCATGATGAGCAGCTCGGCGATCGCCCGCCGCCCGCGGTAACCGGTGCCGCGGCACTGGCCGCAACCACGGCCCGCCCGGAAAGCATAGCCCTCCACGTCCGCCGGAACCAGCGCCGACTCCGCGAGCAGCTCCGGCCCGGGGGCGATATCAACGGTGCAATTGGGACAATTGATGCGCAGCAACCGCTGCGCGACGATCGCGTTCAACGCGCTCACGAAGCTGTGGCTATCGACGTGCATGTGCACGAATCGCCCGATCACGTCGAACACGTTGTTCGCATGGACGGTTGTAAACACGAGATGCCCGGTCAGTGCCGCTTGGATCGCGATTTGTGCTGTTTCCGGGTCACGGATCTCGCCCACCATGATTTTGTCGGGGTCATGCCTCAGTATCGAGCGCAAACCGCGGGCGAAGGTAAGGCCCTTCTTCTCATTGACCGGTATCTGCAGCACGCCGGGCAGCTGGTACTCGACAGGGTCCTCGATCGTCACGATCTTGTCGTGGCCGTGATTGATTTCGCTGATCGCCGCATACAGCGTGGTCGTCTTCCCGCTGCCGGTCGGCCCGGTGACCAGCAACATGCCGTGCGGCTCCTTGGAAAGGCGGCGCAGCTCCGCAACGGTTGCCGACTCGAAGCCGAGCAGGTCGAGCCTCAGCCCCCTGACCTCGTCGGCAAGCGCCTGCTTGTCCAGTATGCGCAGCACCGCGTCTTCGCCGAAGATGCTGGGCATGATCGACACGCGCACGTCGATCTCGCGGCCCCGGTTGAGGACCTTGAATCGTCCGTCCTGCGGAACGCGGCGCTCCGCGATATCGAGCTCGGCCATCACCTTGATCCGCGAAATCACCTGTTCGGCGAGCTCGGTGCCGGGAACGGTGTGCGCGGTGCCGAGCACTCCGTCGAGACGATACTTGATCGTGAGCAGCCCCGATCCCGTTTCCAGATGGATATCGCTCGCCCCGAGCTTCAGGGCGTCGTACAGCGCCGAGTGCACGAGCTTGACGACCGGGCTGCCATCGGCGGTGATGGTTCGTATCGACAGATCCTCCCCGGTGCTCGCCGACTCTGCGATCCGCGTGGCCTGTGCGGACATCCCATCCATGGCGCGCATCGTCTCTTCGTAACCCGCAAGGCACGCGGCGATATCCGCGCGGTGCGCGAGGGCCGAGGCAAACGGCACGCGGATGCGCTCTTCCGACCATTTTTGCAGGCCCGGCGAGAAGGGATCCGCGAAGACGAGCGTCAACGCTCCGTCCGCGCCGCGCAGCAGCAGGCACTCGTGGTCGAATGCTTCGGTAAAGGGCAGCAGATCGAACGCAGGCTCCGCAGCGTGCAGGGCAGGCATGTCGAATACGGGCAGAGCGAACAGCTCCGCGAGCGCGCCGACCAGTTGGCCGGGCGCCAGGCCGGATTCCTCTTCGAGGATCTCGAGCAGCCGCACGCCGCGCTGCAGCGCGGTGCGGCGGGCTCGCTCGATGCTTGCAGCGGACAGCATCTCCCCCGCGCCGGGAAGCCGGTCGTTCATTGCAGGCTCCCGGCAAGCTCGAAAATCGGCATGTACATGAGCAGAACGATAGTACCGATTACCAGTCCGATGATGATCATCAGCAGCGGCTCGAACAGGCGTATGAACCAGTCCACCCAGCGCGCCAGCTCCTCTTCGTAGAAACTCGCGATTCGCTCCATCATCTCGCCCATGTTGCCGCCGCGCTCTCCGACGCCCAGCATGCGCAACGCGACCGGCGTCGTAAGGCCGTGACGCTGCAGGGCGTCCGAAATGCTGCGGCCTTCGCGTACCTGGGCGATCGCACGGTCCAGGTTCAAGCGGATGGCCTCTTGCAGCAGGCCGCCCGCCATTTCAGCCGCGCGCGGGAACGCTATGCCCCCGTGCAGCAGCATCCCCATCGCGCGGTAGAAGCGCGCCAGCTGATGCGCCCGCAGGCGCTCGCCGATCGCGGGTATCTTCCAGACGGCCCGCGCCAGCCGCGCGCGCACTCGCCGGTCCTGAAGCAGCACCACGAGCGCCACCGCCAGCAACACTCCGGCACCGGCGATCGCCCAGCCGTTTTCGGCCACTACCCGGCCGAGCCGCAGCAGGAGTGTAGACAGGAAAGGCAGCTCGCGCCCCACATCGCTGTAGATCGCCGAAAACCGCGGCACGACGTAGCCGAGCAGAAACATCGCGACGACGGCCCCGAGCACGATGAGCAGCGCCGGATAGATCGAGGCGCTCACCACGCGGCTCTTCACGCGGTCGATCTGGGTCTGATAGGCGATGAAGCGAGCCAGCGCGTCGCTCACGCCTCCGGTGCGTTCCGCAGCCCGCACGCTCTCCACGTAAAGCCGTGGAAACACGCTGGGTGCGTCGGCGAGTGCTGACGAGAACGTCTTTCCTTCGCGCAATCGCGCCAGCACACCGTCGAGCACTTTGCGCGCCTCTGCACTCTGCTGCTTCTCGCTCAACGCCTGCAACGACTCGACGAGGCCCAATCCTGCGCTCAGCAGGGCATGCAGCTCTTGGGTAAACAGTAGCAGCGGAAAATGTCGCCGCGGTGACAATCCGGCCAGACGGCGCTGCACCGACAGCACCGTGTAGCCCTGCGCTTTCGCCTGGTCGGTGGCGTCCGCCGCACTAAGCGCCTCCAGGGCCAGCGACACTATGCCCTCCCGTCCGACCGCGCGCACTTCGAAACGCATTCTCTCACCAGCTCGTGATGTCTTCCGCCTCGCCGGTGCCGCCGGGCCGGCCATCCTTACCGTAGGAAAGCAGGTCGAATTCGCCGTGCTCGCCAGGCGAGCGATAGACGTAGGGGTGGCCCCACGGATCCAGCGGCACGTCCTTTTGCAGGTAGGGTCCGCGCCACTTGGGATTGTTGCCGATGTTGGTGCGCAACGTCTGCAGTCCTTCGTCGGTCGAGGGATAACGCCCGAGATCGAGGCGATATTGATCCAGCGCCTTCGCCAGCGACTCGACCTGCGCCTTCGCGATCGTTACTTCGGACTTTCCGACCTGACCGAAATAGCGCGGGGCCACGTAGGCAGCCAGCAGTCCGATGATCACCATGACGACCAGCAACTCGAGCAGCGTAAAACCCGGCTGTCGCCGAAGCACGGCATGGTCGTCCATTAGGGTCGATCGGGCTGCCATGCCCCCATGATAGGCGTCGTGCTGGCCCCGTTCAACAGTTATACACTTAATCATGGGCTTACATTTGTCTCCAGCAGCAAACTATCACGGATAGCCAGACGACACTATGTCACGCGTCACTCAGGTAATCCCTACGGCGCACCAAGGGTATTCCCCGATTGAGCGGGCCGCGTTGGTCGAGCAAGATCAAGGTGCCCACCAAACCATCCCGAAAAGAGAGCGACCATGCCAACCATCGCGACCAGACTGCAACTGCACGCCACCGCGGGCACGGCCGAATTTACCCTCTCCGCGCTCCAATCGGGCGATGACGTGACTTTCGCGCACGCTCGGAGCAGCCTTGCGCAGGCGATCGCGAGGGCGCAGGCCGAAATGATGGAACGCGTGCAGGCGGAGCAGCAGGCATTCGCCGAGAGGCGGGTGCGCGTCGCGTTCGAGGATTGCGACGAGAACCCCGTTGCCGTCCACCGCCTGCGGCTGCTTCACCGGCTCGCCGAGCGGTTTCGGCGCGTTCCAAGTCGCAGTCCGCATGCTAGCCGACTTGTCGTAGTATCTTGAGGGGCGCGACAGTCAGGACCTGACGGGTTCCGATGTAGCCGGCCAACGCGACGCCGGCGGCACCTCCGATGACGCCGATCGCCCAGACCCAGGGATCAGGGGCGTAGTCGAGGTGAAGGAAGCGCTGCGCAACGAAATAACCTAGCCCCGTCGCTCCTGCGGCGGCCACAAATCCCGCGGCGGCGCCGATCGCGGTGAATTCGGCGAGGTGGGCGCGATTGATCTGCGCCCGGCTCGCGCCCAAGGTGCGCATGATGATGGCTTCGTAGACGCGCTCGTCCTGGGTGCTGGCGACCGCCGCGTACAGCACCACCAGGCCGGCTACGAGCGTGAACAGAAACACGAACTGGACCGCGCGCGCTGCCTGGTCCATCAATTGCTGGACTTGCGCGAGCGCCTGCGCCACGTCGATCAGCACGACGTTCGGAAAGCTCTTCACCAGCGTGTTCAGCACTGACGCCTTTGCCTGCTCCAGCCGGAAGCTCGATACATAGGTCACCGGATACCCCTCGAACAGACCGGGGGGCGCCACCACGAAGAAGTTCACGTTGAAGCTGTCCCAGTCGACGCTCCGCAGGCTCGTGACCTCTCCCGCCACCGGAGTTCCGGCAACGTCGAATGTCAGCCTGTCGCCCATGCGTATTCCGAGCGTCTCCGCGAGACCGCGCTCCACAGACAGCTGATCGCTGCGCGCACCCGCAGCCTCCCACCAGCGTCCCGCAACGATCCGGTTGCCAGTCTGCATGCGAGTCGCCCACGACAGATTGAATTCACGATTGACGAGCCTGCGCGCGCGATCGTCCTGGTATGTATCCTCGGATACGGCCCGCTCGTTGATCCGGATGAGCCGCCCCCGCACCATTGGATAGAGCTGCAACGACGGAATGCCGTTGGCGGCGAAGAATTGCCTGATGGGCTCGACCTGATCGGGCTGGACATTGATGATGAAGCGGTTGGGTGCTTCGGGCGGGAGGCTGCGCTGCCAGGTGTGCAGCAGATCGGTGCGTATCAGCGTCAGCGTGAGCAACGCCATGATGCCGAGGCCCAGCGCAACCACCTGTACCATGGTGCCGAGTGTCTGCCGCCGCAGTCCCGCGATTCCGAAACGCCACGCTCCACCCCGCCTGCGGAGCAGAGCAAGCCCGCGCAGCAGCAACCACGCCAGGGCGCATGCCGCCGGGACCGCCGCCGCGGACCAGCCGAGCACGGTAAGCCCGAATCGCAGATCCTGCGCACGCCACAGGATCAGGGCGCACACGATGACGGCGCCCATCGCATAGCCAACCAAACCTGCCGCGTTCGGAACACCGAGCTCGCGCCGCAGCACCCGCAAGGTCGGCACCCGGCCCAGGCTCGCGAGCGGAGGCAGAGCGAAACCCAGTAAGAGCATCAGTCCGACGGCCACCCCATGCAGCGCGGGGACGACGCCTGGCAGGGGCAGCGCGACTGCAACCACCTCCCTCAGCCACGTCGCCAGCAGTGTTTGCCCCACCACACCGATCGCCAGGCCCAGGCCGGCGCACAGCACGCCCAGCATAGCGAAATGCATGAAGTGAAGCCGCACGATCAGGCCTTGGCTCGCCCCGATGCAGCGCATCATCGCGCACGCGTCCAGGTGGCGCTGGAGGTACCGCCGCGCGGCCAGGGCGATCGCCGCCGCGGCCAGCAACACGCTGGTGAGGGCGGCGAGATTGAGGAAGCGTTCGGCGCGCTCGAGAGCAGAACGGATCTCGGGCCGCGCATCCCGTATGCCTTCCATGCGGCTGCCCGCCGCGAGCCGCGGCGCGGCCCAGCCGCGATAAGCCTCGATCGCTGCCGGATCTCCGGCGATCTGCAAGCTGTAGCGCACGCGACTGCCCGCCTGGATCAGGCCGGTGCTCGCAAGATCGGCCGCATTCAGCAACAGCCGCGGCGCGCCGCTCAGAAAGCCCAGGGCGACGCCCGGTTCGTGCGTGACGATCGCGTCCACCCGCAACGCGCTGTTACCGACGCTCACGCGCTCGCCGCCATGGAGCTCGAGGCCCGTGTACAGCCGCTCGTCGATCCATACCGTTCCTGGCTGCGGAACCGTCTCCGCGCGGCGATCGGGCCCAAAGAGACGCTGTGCGATGCGGAGCTCGCCGCGCGGCGGAAAGCCGGGCTCGACCGCCCTGACGTCGGCGAGCATGCTGCGTTCGCCCTGCACCACCATGCTGGGAAAGCGCGTCATCTCCGCCGCCGTCAACCCCAGGCGACGTGCCTCGTCCTTCAACTGCGGCGAGAGCGGCCGGCTATCGGCGATCACGAGATCTGCCCCCAGCAGCCAGTTCGCCTGCTGGGTCAGGGCTTGCTGAACGCGGTCGGTGAAGAAGCCCACGGTTGTCACGGCTGCGACTGCGATCACGATCGCCGCCGCGATGAGTGTGAGCTCCCCGGCGCGGGCATCGCGCACCAGCAGGCGCGCCGCCAGCTGAATTTCGCGCACCAGGTTCACGGCGCAGAAGCCCGATCGTCAGTCATGATTGACCAGTCGCCCCGCAGCGAGGCGTAGCACCCGGTCACAACGCCGGGTCAGCGCCTCATCGTGCGTCACCATCAGCAACGTAGTGCCGCTTTCGCGATTCAGTCCCAGCATCAGGTCGATGATCTGCGCACCGGTCGCCGGATCGAGATTCCCTGTCGGCTCGTCGGCAAACAGCAGTTTGGGCCGCGTAACGAAAGCGCGCGCAATCGCCACCCGCTGCTGCTCGCCACCCGACAGCTGTTTGGGATAGTGATGCAGCCGGGGCCCCAGACCCACGCGCTCCAGCATCGCCTGCGCAGCGGGCCGCGCATCGAAGCGCCCCGAGAGTTCCAGCGGCAGCATGACGTTCTCGAGCGCGGTCATCGCGGGCAGCAACTGAAAGGACTGGAAGATGAAGCCCACCATCCGCCCGCGCAGCGCCGCCCGCCCGTCCTCGTCGAGCCCGTAGAGGTCATGCCCGTCGATGCGGACCATCCCCGTCGAAGGAGTGTCGAGTCCAGCCAGCAGTGCGAGCAGCGTGGATTTTCCCGAGCCCGACACGCCCACGACCGCGACGCTTTCACCGGTGCGGACCTCGAAACTCACGCCGCCGAGTATGGTCAGCTCGACATTGCCGGTGCTAACCTGCTTGGCCAGGTCGGCCACTTTTATGATCGGGCTTTCGGGACTGCTCAACATCGCGTTTCGTCTCGTCGCCGCCTGCGCGCTGATGCTCTGGGCTGCCGGCGCATGTGCTGCGACGATCCTGGTATTTGGCGACAGTTTGTCCGCAGGCTACGGCCTGCCGGGAGACAGGGGCTGGGTGAATCTGCTCGCCGGTCGCCTCGACAAGGAACGGCTCAATTATAAGGTAGCAAATGCGAGCATCAGCGGCGAGACTACGCTCGGCGGACGCAACCGCATCGAGTCGGCGCTCAAGGCCCACCGCCCGCAGATCGTGATCCTGGAACTGGGCGCCAACGACGGCCTGCGCGGCGCCAGCCTGGATGCGATGCGCGCCAATCTGGAAGCGATAGTGGATGCCTCCCGCCGCTCCGACGCGCGCGTGCTTCTCCTCGGCATGCGCCTGCCCCCCAACTATGGCGCCGCCTACACGGAAAAGTTCCAGAAGGTCTATGCCGAGGTTGCGGCAAGCCGCAAGTTGCCGCTCGTCCCGTTTCTGTTCGACGGATTCGCCGACAAGCGCGGCTATTTCCAGTCCGACGGCCTGCACCCGGCAGCGGAGGCGCAGCCCGTGATACTGGAGATCGTATGGAAGGAGCTGCGGCCGATGCTCAAGAACCGGTGAATCGTAATGGGTAAGCGGTGAATGCAATCACCTCGCCGGATCGGACGATCTGGCGATAGATCGCCCTCCCGGAGCTACGAAACGAAGATGTGCGGCTTGCCGCTCGCGAGCGTTCCGATCTGCGCGGCGTATTGGAAGCCCTCGTTCCTGAATAGCTCCAGGACTTCCCGCGCCGTGGCCGCATCGCACGCCACGAGCAAGCCCCCGCTCGTCTGCGGGTCCGTGAGCAGCTTGCGGCGCCACAGCGGCCAGTCTCCGGGCATGCTCACCTGCTGCGCGCAGCTCGCCCAGTTCCGGTCGGAAGCGCCGGTCGCGTAGCCCGCTTCGACCAGATGGCGCGCCGCAGTCAGCACCGGCACCGCGTCGAAACTGACGCGCGCTTCGAGCGCGGAACCGCGGCAGATCTCGAGCAAATGCCCCAGCAGCCCGTATCCCGTCACATCGGTCAGTGCATGCACGCCCTCCATGTCCGCGAGCTTGATTCCGGGCGTGTTGAGCTGTGTGGTGGACTCGACCATCTGCTGGTAGGCCTTGTCGCGCAGCTCGCCCTTCTTCAGCGCCGCGCCGAGGATGCCGACGCCGAGCGCCTTGCCGAGTATCAGCGCGTCGCCGCTGCGGGCCCGATCGTTGCGCTTGACCTTGCGCGGATCGGCCAGTCCCAGCGCAACCAGCCCATAAAGCGGCTCGGGCGAATCGATAGAGTGTCCGCCGGCGATCGGGATTCCGGCGGCCGCGCACACGTCGTGGCCGCCCGCAATGATCCGCTGGACCACTGCGACCGGCACCTTGCCGAGCGGCATCCCCAGGAGCGCGAGCGCCATGATCGGCCGCGCGCCCATGGCGTAGATATCCGATATTGCATTGGTCGCAGCGATGCGCCCGAAGTCGTACGGATCGTCGACGATGGGCGCAAAAAAATCCGTCGTTGCAACGAGCGCCTGCGCATCGTTCAGGCGATACACGGCCGCGTCGTCGTTCGACTCGTTGCCGACCAGCAAGTCCGGATAGGCCTTGCCGATCGGCGTTCCCGCAAGCACTTCGCTCAGCAACGCCGGCGCGAGCTTGCAGCCTCAGCCGCCGCCGTGCGAGAGCTGCGTGAGGCGGAAGGGGCTGGTTTCGGCGGGCTTGTTCATGTCTGTCCTAGACTGTACTCTCACTCCGCTCCGCGATCGGGAAATCGACGGGAAACCACGTGCGCGAACCGGTGCTTGTTACCGTAGCACAACTATCCGAGTTTGACGAGATTATCGACACGCGCTCGGAGGGCGAATTCGCGGCCGACCACATCTGCGGCGCGGTGAACTGTCCCGTGCTCGACGACGTGCAGCGCGCGCAGGTGGGCACGACCTACAAGCAGCGCTCTCCGTTCGAAGCCAGAAAGCTCGGTTCCGCTTTCGTGAGCGGCAACATCTCGCGCCATCTGCGCGAGCGCTTTCTCGGTCGTGCGCGAGCATGGCGCCCCCTGGTCTATTGCTGGCGCGGCGGACAGCGCAGCGCTGCGTTCGCCCACGTGCTGTCCGAAGTCGGCTGGTACGTCGGTCGGCTGGAGGGAGGGTACCGCGCCTACCGTCGCGCGCTGATCCAGGATATGGAGCGCCTGCCGCGGGCGCTCCGCTGGCGCGTCGTCTGCGGCCTGACCGGCGCCGGCAAGAGCCGCCTCTTGCAGGCGTTGCGCGAGCACGGCGCACAAGTCCTCGACCTCGAAGCGCTCGCCGCGCACCGTGGGTCCGTGCTCGGCAACCTCCCCGGCGAGGAGCAGCCGCCACAGAAGTTGTTCGAAAGCAGGCTCTGGAAGGAGCTCAAGGGATACACACCGGAGCGTCCCGTTTATGTGGAGGCCGAAAGCCGGAGAATCGGCGACCTCGAGGTGCCGGAGGCGTTGATCGCTTCAATGTGGAAAGCCGACTGCGTGGTTCTCGACGCGCCGGTCGAGCGGCGGGTCGAGCTGCTCAAGCGGGAGTATGACCACTTCATCCAGTGTCCGGAAGCGCTGATCGCCAGGCTGGAATGCCTCACTCCCCTGTACGGACATGCCGTGGTCGACGACTGGAAAAAGCTCGCGCTCGCGCGCGCATGGGATGACCTGACGCGGGAGCTGCTGGTGAGGCACTACGATCCCGCATACCGTCGCGCCATAATGAACCACTATCCGGCAGCTGCCGCGGGCGCGCGATTGGAGTTGAGCGACCCTGGCGATCACGAGTTCGAGTCGCTTGCGCAGCGCTGCCTGGCGCAGCACGGCTAGGAACGCCGAAACTCCATTCACGCACACGCCGCGCGCTTTGAACGCGTCTTGCGTGCCGGAGCGCTTTGGGTCACCATGCGCGGCAGATCAAGGACAATGCGAGTGCTCCGACCGTATGCTAGACCACCCAGCGCCCGATTTCGAATTACCGGCGACCGGCGGCAAGCATTTCCGCCTTTCGGCCGCCAAAGGCACACCGCTAGTGCTCTATTTCTACCCTAAAGACAACACTCCGGGCTGCACCACCGAAGGCCAGCAGTTCCGCGATCTCTATTCCGAGTTCCAGCACCTCGGCTGTGCAATCTATGGCATCTCCCGCGACAGCCTCAAGTCTCACGAAACCTTCAAGAGCAAGATGGGCTTTCCGTTCGACCTCCTGTCCGACGCGGACGAAAGAGCATGCAAGCTGTTCGATGTCATCAAGATGAAAAATATGTATGGCAGAAAGGTACGCGGCATCGAGCGCAGCACGTTCGCAATCGATGGGAAAGGCGTCGTGCGCCGCGAGTGGCGCGGCGTGAAGGTACCGGGCCATGCCCAGGAGGTGTTCGAATTTGTCAAGACTATAAAGTGACCGGTGACGAGCACCCGGTAATTGCTGAAGCCGTCCGGCGAGCCGTGTCTCCCCCGTCAACCATCACCGATCCCTCATCACGCCTTCACCGCTAATGATCCAGCGCAAGTCCGCCTCGGTCGTTACCCAACTGCCCGCCGTCACCAAGCTCTTCGTGCTCGACACCAACGTGTTGATGCACGACCCCACGAGCCTGTTCCGCTTCGAAGAGCACGACGTGTACATCCCCATGGCGACGCTCGAAGAGCTCGACAACCACAAGAAGGGCATGTCGGAGGTTTCCCGCAATGCGCGCCAGGCGAGTCGCTACCTCGATGAAATGATCACGCGCTACGACGCCGGCATCGCCGAGGGTATCCCGCTCGAAATACACGGCGATCGGATCGCGACCGGCCGACTCTACCTGCAGACGGAAGCCATCGATGGCGAGCTGCCGGCACGGCTCGCGAGCGGCAAGGCCGACAACCAGATCCTCGCCGTCGTCAAGCACCTGCAGGAAGCCCGCCCGCGGCGCCACGTGATTCTCGTGTCCAAGGACATCAACATGCGCATCAAGGCGCATGCGCTGGGGCTCGCGGCCGAGGACTATTTCAACGACCGGGTGCTCGAGGACACCGATCTGCTGTACACGGGAGCGCGCGCCCTTCCCGCAGAGTTTTGGGACCGCCACGGGAAGGAGATGGAGTCGTGGCAGCAGGGCGGCCATACCTATTACCGCATACGCGGCCCCCTCTGCTCGCGCCTGCTGGTCAACGAGTTCGTATACCTGGAAGCCGACCGCCCCTTTTACGCGCAGGTCAAGGAAGTAAGCGGCAGATCCGCTGTCCTTCAGACCCTCAGGGATTATGCTCACCAGCGGCACAACGTTTGGGGCGTCACGGCGCGCAACCGCGAGCAGAACTTCGCACTTAACGTTCTGATGGATCCCCAGGTAGATTTCGTCACGCTGCTCGGCCAGGCGGGCACCGGCAAGACGCTTCTCACCCTTGCCGCCGGGCTCACTCAGGTGCTGGAGCAGAAGGTCTATTCGGAGATCATCATGACGCGGGTCACGGTGCCGGTAGGCGAAGACATCGGCTTCCTGCCCGGAACCGAAGAGGAGAAGATGAATCCGTGGATGGGCGCGCTCGACGACAATCTCGACGTGCTCAACAGAACCGACGACGAGGCCGGCGAATGGGGTCGAGCCGCCACGCGCGACCTGATCCGCTCGCGCATCAAGGTGAAGTCGCTGAATTTCATGCGCGGGCGCACGTTCATCCAGAAATTCCTCATCATCGACGAGGCCCAGAATCTGACTCCCAAGCAGATGAAGACGCTGATCACGCGCGCCGGCCCCGGCACCAAGGTGGTATGCCTCGGCAATATCGCCCAGATCGATACGCCCTATCTGACCGAGGGCAGCTCGGGGCTTACCTACGTCGTGGATCGCATGAAGGGCTGGTCCCACAGCGGCCACGTCACGTTGATGCGCGGCGAGCGCTCGCGACTGGCGGACTACGCCGCCGAGGCGCTGTGAGCGCCCAACAGCGTGACGACTGACGACCGATGACGCTAGCGCTGCTGGCCGATGCCGCTGACAGCTGATCGCTGACAGCCGGCGCTAGAACCGCCCCGGATCGGCGTAGTTCTCGAACCGCGTGAATTCGCCACGGAAGGTCAATTTCACCGTACCGATCGGCCCATTGCGCTGCTTGCCGATGATGATTTCGGCGATCCCCTTGTCCGGTGACTCCGAGTGGTAAACCTCGTCCCGGTAGATGAACAGGATCAGATCGGCGTCCTGCTCGATGGCACCGGACTCCCGCAGGTCGGACATCAGCGGGCGCCGGTCCGTGCGCGATTCCACGCCCCGGTTGAGCTGCGACAGTGCCACGATCGGCACGTTGAGTTCCTTGGCCAGGGCCTTCATCGAGCGCGAGATTTCGGAGAGCTCGGTCGCGCGGTTCTCGCTGTCCGAGCGCGACGCCGACATGAGCTGCAGATAGTCCACGATGACCAACCCCAGTTTTCCGCACGAGCGGTACAGCCGCCGCGCCCGGGCGCGCAACTCCAGCGGATTGAGAGCCCCGCTGTCGTCCACGAAGATGTTGGCGTTCTGGAGCTTTTCGAGGCCCTTGGTAACCCGGCTCCAGTCGTCCTCCTCCACACGGCCCGTGCGTATCTTGTTCTGGCTTACGCGCGCGAGCGAGCCCAGCATGCGCATGGCCACCTGCTCCCCGCTCATTTCCATGCTGAATACCGCAACCGGCAGCCCGAAATCGATCGCAACGTACTCGGCGATATTGAGCGCAAAGGCGGTCTTTCCCATGCTCGGCCTGCCGGCGACGATGATCAGGTCGGCTGGCTGCAGCCCCGCGGTTTTCGAATCCAGATCGGCGAACCCGCTGGGTATCCCCGTGATGTCGCTCGCGTTCTCCGAATGGTATAGCTCGTCCATGCGGGTGACGACCTTCGCCGCGAGATCATCGATAGACACGAACCCCTGTCTGCCGCGCGCCCCGGCCTCCGCGATTTCGAACACGCGGCCTTCGGCCTCGTCAAGCATTTGCGCCGCGGTCTTGCCCATGGGACTGAAAGCGGCATCCGCGATCTCGGTCCCGACCGCCGCCAGACTGCGCATGATGGCGCGCTCGCGCACGATCTCGCCGTAACGGCGG